>CAYPNI010000055.1:0-27209 GCA_964411925.1 uncultured Nitrospirales bacterium | reverse complement strand
TCGCGCCCTGCGCCATCTTGATCTGCAGTTCGTCGGCGTTCACGAGGTACTCGTTCGTCACGCCGAACCGGCCCGATGCCACCTGCTTGATGGCGCTCCGACGCAGGTCGCCGTGCTCGTCCCGCTCGAAGCGTTTCGGGTCCTCGCCGCCCTCGCCCGTGTTGCTGCGGCCGCCGATGCGGTTCATCGCGATCGCGAGGGTCTCGTGGGCCTCCTTGCTGATCGACCCGAACGACATCGCGCCCGTGCAGAACCGCTTGACGATTTCCTTCGCGGGTTCGACCTGGTCCAGATCGATCGGCGTTCGGTCCTCGAACCGGAACCGCAGCAGTCCGCGCAGCGTCGCCAGTGTCCGGTTGCGGTCGTTCACGTCCTCCGCGAATTTGCGGTACACGTCCCAACTGTTCTGCGAGGCGGCCTGTTGGATTTTCGAGACCACGTCCGGGTTGACCATGTGGAATTCGCCGCGGTGCCGCCAGCGGTAGTATCCGCCCGGGTCGAGCCGGCGCGGTTGCGGCGCGCGCTGCGGATAGGCCACCTGGTGCCGCGCGATCGTCTCGCGCGCGACCTCGGCAAGCCCGATGCCTTCGACGCGCGTCGGCGTGCCGGCGAAACAGCGATCGACCAGCGCGGTGCTGAGCCCGACCGCCTCGAAAATCTGGGCGTTGCGGTAGCTATGCTGCGTCGAAATGCCGATCTTCGACATCGTCTTGAGCAGACCCTTCTGCAGGGTCTTGATGTAGTTTTTCTGCGCCTGTCCGGACTGCGACTCGACCACCACCTCGGTCCGCTTGAGGTCCTCGATGGTCTCGAACGCGAGGTAGGGGTTAACCGCGCCCGCGCCGTAGCCCGTCAACAGGCACATGTGCATCACTTCCCGCGCTTCGCCCGTCTCCACGACGATGCCGCATGCAGTCCGCTTGCGCGCCCGCACGAGGTGGTGGTGCACGCCGCCCACGGCGAGCAGCACGGGCATCGGCACGAGTTCGCGCGACACGCCCCGGTCGGACAACACGATCAGGGTGTACCCGTCGTCCGTGGCCTGTTCGGCCTCCGCGCAAATGCGGTCCAGCGCCTTCTCGAGTCCGCCGATGCCGTCGGACAACGGGAAAAGCGTCGAGATGGTCTTCGTCTTGAGTCCGGGTTGATCCAGCCGCTTGATGTACGACAGTTGCTCGTTCGTGATGATCGGCGATGCCAGATGCAGTTGCTGGCAATGTTCGGGCGTCTCGTCGAGCAGGTTGCGTTCGCGGCCGATGTCCGTCTCGAGCGACATCACGATCTCTTCGCGGATCGAGTCGATCGGCGGGTTGGTCACCTGCGCGAACAGTTGCTTGAAGTAGTTGAACAGCAACTGCGGCCGCAGCGACAACACCGCGAGCGGCGTGTCGTTCCCCATCGACCCCACCGGCTCCTTGGCGTCTTTCGAGTTCGCCATCGGCGCCACCAGGATCTCGATGTCTTCCTGCGTATATCCGAAAATAATCTGCCGCTCGAGCAGCGAAACCTTCTCCGCGCCCGCGCCATTCGTCGGCTTTTCCGGTTTCGCCGGCAGCGATTCGCGGTGCATGGCGATCCATTTGCGATACGGCTTGCGCGACGCGAGGCTGTTCTTCACTTCGTCGTCGCTGACGATCCTCTGTTCCTCGGTGTCGATCAGCAGGATGCGGCCCGGCTCCAGGCGCCCCTTCTTGACGATTTTGCTCTGCGGTATGTCGAGCACGCCGACTTCAGACGCGACCACGATGAAGTTGTCGTCAGTGAGCCAATAGCGCGACGGCCGCAGCCCGTTGCGATCCAGCACCGCGCCGACCTGCACGCCGTCCGAAAACGCCACGGCCGCCGGCCCGTCCCACGGCTCCATCATGCTCGCGTGGTACTCGTAGAACGCCTTGCGGTCGTCCGGCATCGCCTCGTGGCCCGACCACGGCTCCGGAATCAGCATCGCGATCGAATGCGCCAGGCTCCGCCCGCCGCGCACGAGCAACTCGTACGCCTCGTCGAAGTTCGCGCTGTCGCTCGCGCCCTCGGTTAGGATCGGCGCGAGCTTGCTCACATCGCCGCCGAACAACGGGCTCGCCAGGCGCGACTCGCGCGACCGCATATTGTTGATGTTGCCGCGCAGCGTGTTGATCTCGCCGTTGTGGCAGATGAACCGGTATGGATGCGCGAGCCGCCACTTGGGCAATGTGTTCGTGCTGTAGCGTTGATGCACCAGCGCGAGGGACGTCTCGAAGCGTTCGTCCGACAGATCAAGGTAGTACTCGTTGATCTGCTGCGCGAGCATCAGCCCCTTGTAGACAATCGACCGCGCGGACAAACTCGGGAAATAAAACCACTCTTTCTGTTCGAGGTTCGATTCTGCCGCGGCGCGCTCGATCTGTTTGCGGATGACGAGCAGCTTGCGTTCGAACGCGTCCGTGTCCAGCCCAGCCGCGCGCTTGACGAATACCTGTTCGATGACCGGCTCGCCGTCCCGCGCGAGCCACCCGAGCGCCGCCGAGTTTCGCGGCACGTCGCGCCAGCCGAGCAGCGTCTGGCCCTCGGCCTCGACGAACTTCTTGACGATCGCCTTGCAGGCCGCGCGGTCGTCCGCCGAATGCGGCAGGAACGTCATCCCCGCGGCGTAAGCACCCGGTTCGGGCAGCGTAAACCCAAGCGTCTCAGCCTGTTCGTCAAAAAAACGATGCGGCGTCTGGAACAGCAACCCCGCGCCGTCACCGGTATCCGGGTCGCAGCCGCACGCGCCGCGATGCACGAGATTTTCCAGCACCGCGACACCGCGGCGCACGATTTCGTGCGATTTGCGCCCGTCTACATTGGCGACGATGCCGAAGCCGCAGGCGTCGTGCTCGTGCAACGGGTCATACAGACCGTTCTTGGTCAAGGCAGATCTCATGTTTCCCCTAAGCTATCGCGTAAACGACGGGAATCAGCCGATTTGGGTAACGTCTAAGGGCGCTGAATGGCGGAGGCCGGCGTCGGCGGGGCGCGCCCCAACGTCGAGCCAAAACTCTACTGTACCCCCGTCAACAATGTCAATTCCGTTCCATTTTTCGCCGTCTGATGTCATCGCGTTGCGGCGCTCTGATATACTTTGGCGCCAATGCGCACAGGCTGCTGCGCGCCAACGCGTTAGCGGATTTCCCGGGGCGTGAAACACCCGGCGGACACTCCGGGTCCAAGTCTGGCGGGCTTGCCATCGCAACGGCGCCCGGACCGGGCTGGCCGCCCTGCAACAGGATAGATCAACCATCTTTTGAAGACCTTTGACGCGCGCCCCGCGCACGAGATCTTTACTCGTCCCTTATGTCTCCCCGACCTCCTCTGACTCTCACCGTCGCCCGCCTCCGCCGATGCCCTCGCTGAGCGCCACGATCAATCCGCCCGCGAAACCACCCCGGCGCCATGCTGCCACGCCGCCGCAGGACGGCCCCGTCGCCCAGCCGCCGGACTACGGCCCCTCGCCGCGGAACCTACGCCTGATCGAGATCACCGGCTGGACGCTTTTCGCCGCGTGGGCGTCGACGCTCGTCATCATCGGGATCATCCAGCCCGAACCCTACGCTCACGGCTGGCGGCTCGTACTCGAACTGGCGTTTCTCGGCCACGTGCTCAATGCGGCCGACGGAATCTCGAACGGGTTCAGCCGCGAATACTTAATCTTCCAATGCGGCCTGCAGGACATCATCCTCGTGCTGGTGGCGTACCCGTGGGTCGTCCGGGCATACCACGGCATTCAGACCCGCGGACTCATCGGGAAAACCATTGACAATTTCCGCACCAGCGCCGAACGCCACCACCGAATCGTCGAACCCTTCGGCGCGATCGGCCTGTGGGTCTTCGTCCTCTTCCCCTTCTGGGGCACGGGCGCCCTCGTCGGCAGCGTAGTCGGCTACCTGCTCGGCCTGCGCACCTGGGTGACGTTCACCGCGGTCTTCTCCGGCCACCTCGTCGGCGTCACCACCGCCGTCCTCTTCTTCGACGCCATCGAGGATTGGTTGCGGACGTTCGACCGCAGCCTGGTGGCCTTCTTGCCGTGGATCGTCGTGACGCTGCTTACGCTCGTCTGGTTCGCCAGCGGCGCGTGGCGTCAATACCGGTTGCGCAGCGGCCGCGCGGAAAAATAAGAAACTTCCGCGGGATTCCCGGCCGTAAGGTTCGTCAGCCGAACGAGGCGGCTCAGTCGGACCCTGCGCGCTCGCTTTCCCATGCCGCGCGTGCGGCAGCGGCCTCTTCGCCGTCGACATGGGTGTACGAAACGTACGGAATCATCATCTCGTCCTCGCTGGGCGCGGCGAAGTTCACCGGGCGATCGATATCGAGTTTCGGGACGACGTCTTTAATCGTCTCGGAATTGTCGAAGAACGCGATCGCGTCCACACGGGTGCCCGCCGGGATGAACTTCGGTTCGCGATAGAAGTAGATCGTCTGCCAACTGTAGTCATAGCGATCGACGTAGATGAGTTCCTCGGTCGAGCCGTCGGGATAATACGCCGTATACCGGAAATCCTTCCCGCGATAGTGCATGTGCGGGTGGACCGAGAGCAGCAGCGTGTCTTGATCGAACGTGCCGCTGAAGCCGATCGGCCAGTTCGGGTGGCGCGGCGGAATCTCGAATACGGCATTGCCGACACCGTTCACGCCGAGCGCGTTCCACGTGACCTTGTGCTTAATCTCCGCGCCCTCGGGATAGAACTTGAACCCCAGGCCGGACCGGTCAAACTTGCCCGTACCCGGGCCGGGCTCTTTGTTGTAGTGCATGGAGAAGTGGACCTTCGTCCCCGCGCGCAGCAGGTTGCCGTATCCGTCCGGATACTGCTGCGGGTCCTCGCCGGGCGCCACGGACGCGAGCGCAAATTGCTCCGCCGGGTGATCGCCGTATGCGGGCGCGCTGGCCGTGCTGAAGATATGGTGCACGACGTCGCTGCCCGGCCGGCACTCGATCGCCTTCATCCAGCGCGGTTCCGGCAGCATTTCTTCGGTGATCGTTACTTCGAACCGCGGTTGCTCGTCCTGAATGTCGTCGCCGACCCAATACGGTTCGTCGATGTAGACCTCAAGATCCGGGATCCCGATGATCCAGCCGTCGTGGTTCGGAAATTCCTTGATCTCGGGCATGTCCTTCGGGTCACCGCGTACCGCGCCTGACTCGACCCATTTCACGATCGTCGCGATCTGCTCATCGGTCAGCGAACGTTCGTTGATGAACACCCCGTGCGTGTCGGGCGTCGCGTCCCACGGCGGCATGACCTTGTCGGTCACAGCCTTCGCGATTGCCTTCGCCCACGGCCGCACTTCGGCATAGCTCGTGAGCGACATCGGCGCGGCCATCCCGGCAATGTTGTCGCCGTTCGGGCGGTGGCACGTTTGGCAATTCTCCTGAAGGATCGGCATCACGTCCTTCGTGAACGTGACTTCGGCCGACGATGCCTGCGACGCAATCGCCGCGAGACCGGCCAACCCTGTCGCGAAAACCCAACGCCCATGGAAACTCATTGTTCGCGCCTCCTCCCCGGCAGCGGGCCTGACCGCACGGCTACCGGGCTGTCAATGAGTCTATCGATCCCGCCTTCAAATGTACATCGGAAAGTACGGGCCTTCGCCCGGTCCCAGTGGATGAGGCGCGAGCGGCGCGGCCCGTATAATCCGGCCCCATGGCTGGCATCTCGAAATCGGTTCGCGAGAAGGCGCAACGGCTCCGGGAGGAGTTGGAACACCACAATTACCTCTATTACGTCGAAGCGAACCCGAAGATTTCGGACCAGAAATTCGACGCGTTGCTCAAGGAACTCGAGGCCCTCGAGGAACAGTTCCCCGACCTCCGGACGCCCGACTCCCCCACCCAGCGCGTAGGCGGCCAGCCGCTCGAAGGATTCGCGCAGGTCGAACATGTCGTGCCGATGCTGTCCATCGACAACACCTACAACGAGGACGAACTGCGGAAGTTCGATGAGCGCGTGCGCAAAGGCCTCGACGGCGACGCGCCGGATTACGTCGTTGAGCTCAAGGTAGACGGCGTCGCGGTGGCGATGGTCTACGAGGAGGGCCTGCTGGCGCGCGGCGCGACGCGTGGCGACGGCGTCACCGGTGACGACATCACCACCAACCTGCGCACAATCCATGCGTTGCCGCTCCGGCTCAAGGATTCGCCGCCCGCCCGGCTCGAAGTCCGCGGCGAGGTCTTCATGCCCAAGTCCGAGCTCGCGCGCATCAACAAGGAGCGCGAGGAGGCGGGCGAACCGCTCTACGCCAATCCGCGCAATACGACCGCGGGCACGCTCAAGCAACTCGACCCGAAAGCGGTCGCCAAGCGCCGGCTCACGTTGTTCGTGTTCGACATCGCGCCGCTGGACGGCGTCGAACGCACGCCGCACGTGCAAACGCTGAAGAACCTGTCCAAGTGGGGCCTGCCCGTTAACAAGCATCACAATCACTGCAAGAACATCGACGAAGTCCTCGCGGTCATCGAAGACTGGCGCACCCGCCGCCATGATCTCGACTACGAGACCGACGGCATGGTGGTGAAGGTCAACGACTCCGCCCACCGCGATCGCCTCGGCTCGACGTCGAAGTCGCCCCGTTGGGTCATCGCGTACAAGTTCCCCGCCGAGGTCAAGCCGACACGCCTCAATGAAATCCGCATCCAGGTCGGCAAGTCGGGCACGCTGACGCCTGTCGCCGAACTGGAACCCGTGCTCCTCGCGGGCACGACGGTCCGCCGCGCGAGCCTGTATAACTTCGAGGACCTCGAACGGAAGGACCTGCGCGTCGGCGACACGGTCGAAGTCCAGAAGGCCGGCGAGATCATCCCGCAGGTGTTGCGATACATCCCGGAGAAGCGACCGAAGGGCACGCGCCGGTTCAAAGCGCCGACGAATTGCCCGGAGTGCGGTGGCGATGTGCACAAGGACCCGGACGGCGCGTACACGCGCTGCCTCAACCTCGCGTGCCCCGCGCAGGTCAACGAGCGTCTGCGGTATTACGCCAGCCGCGGGGCCATGGACATCGAGGGCATGGGCCCGGCCATCGTCGAGCAGCTCGTGGCTCAACAACTCGTGCGCGACCCGGCCGACCTCTACGAACTTACCGCGGACCAACTCGAAGACCTCGAACGGATGGGCAAGAAGTCCGCACGGAATGTCATCGACGGGATCGAAGCTTCCAAGAAACGCCCGCTGCACCGGCTCATCAACGGCCTGGGCATCCGGCACGTCGGCGGCCGGCTGGCCGAGATCCTCGCCGATCGTTTCGGCTCGATGGACGCGCTGATGCGGGCCACCGTCGAGGAACTCGAAGAGGTGGACGAAGTCGGCGAGGTCGTCGCGCGCAGCGTCCACGACTTTTTCGAGACGAAGGAGAACAAGCACCTCGTCGATCGCCTGGGTGCGCATGGCGTCAACCTCATACAGGAGAAGAAGCGCGCCGCCGGCCCGCGGCCGCTGGACGGCAAGACCATCGTCGTCACCGGGACGCTGGCGAATTACTCGCGCGAGTCCATCCAGGAGCGAATCCACGAACTCGGCGGCAAGGCGTCATCCAGCGTCAGCAAGAAGACGGATTACGTGCTCATTGGCGATAGCCCCGGGTCCAAGGCCGAGAAGGCACGGGAACTGGGCGTGAAGGTGATCGACGAAAAGGAGTTCGAGTTGCTTGCGAAGGGAACATAGGGCAAGGCCCCTCAATGTCATCCCCGCGAAGGCGGGGATCTCTTCGCGCGGCAGACCTCGGACTCGAAGTGAGATTCCCGCCTTCGCGGGAATGACGAAGAGGAATGTCTCCGGGAAGCGATTGGCACGTCGCACCCCCTCTTCGCAATGACGGGGAGGGTCGCGCTCCTGCACGACCGTTGCCCAAAGCGGAGCGGCTTCCCGGTAAACGAGATACGAAAAGGAGCCCCAACCCATGCCCACGCCCCAAGAAACCTTCGCCGAGCAGTACATCGACGCCGCAATCGACATCCTCCTCGACAAGTCGCACCCGCGCATCGTGAAATGCCTCAGCGAGTTGTCTGACGACGAGATCTGGCGGCGGCCCAACGAAAACCTCGCCAGCGTCGGCAATCTCATCCTGCACCTGTGCGGCAACGTCCGCCAATGGATCATCAGCGGCATCGGCGGCGCGCCCGATCGCCGCGTTCGCTCGAAGGAGTTCTCGGAGACGGGGCCGATCCCCCGCGCTGAACTGCTCGCGAAGCTCGATTCGACGCTCCGGGAAGCCTGCGGCGTCATCCGCAACGCCGACCGCGCGAAACTCACCGAGTCGCGCACGGTCCAGGGCGAGGTCACCAACGGCGTCAGCGTCATCCTGCACGTCTGCGAACACTTCTCGTATCACACGGGCCAAATCTCGCTGCACACCAAGCTGCTCAAGAACATCGACCTCGGGTACTACAAGGACCGCGACCTGAACGTCCGGAGTTAGGACCCAATTCGCGGAATTCTCGAAAGTCCGATCGCCGGAATCGCGCTGGTCGTCGTTGATAGACTTCAATTCCGCCCGTATCATACGTCCGCTTTGACGACGGCCATGCGTGCCGGGATCGTCCACGGAGCATTCGATGTCGTTCAGCGACGAATACAAGGCGGGGTACAGCGGAAACCCATGGGGCGTCGATCCATTTTCCTATTCTTACCAAATGGGTCAGAAGGACCGCGAGCGCGACATGCATAACGGGTCCTACGGCAGCGGTGCGGGCGGCGGCGGCATGGCGGGCGGCGGTGGAATCGTTTTCGCCGCGGTGATGGTCATCATCGCGGTTTGCGCGTTCGTCATTGCGTTAATGAGTTACCCGGTGGCCGCCGGAGCTACCGGGATCGTCTTCGCGATCAGTGCCGCGGCCATGAACAGCGAAGGCGCACAGATGAACGGCGTCGGTCTGGTCTTCGCGCTGATGGTGCCCTGCTTCATCGTTTTCGTGTTCGCGTTCCAGGTCGAGAAGAAGCTCGGGCATTTCAGGCCGTACCAGCTCTTCCGGCAGGTCTGGCGCATCGTCGTCGGAACGTTTTTCATCTACACGCTGGGCACGGGCCTCATCATGGATCCCGAGAAGGCCGGCTTCTTCGAATACGCGATCCATTACTCGACCGCGATCGCCGCGCCGTTCCTGATGTACTTGAACTCGATGCGGCTTGATAGGAAGTACGAAATCGAACCCATCCGGTTCCGCTGGCTCGAGCGCCTCATGTCACCCATCAAGGACCGTTTGGTGTCGAAAGTGGACGAGAATCTGCAGGACACGCCGGTGTTTCGGGTCCGCGATACGTTGAAGGGCGGCACCATGGACGTTCAGGTCTCCAACGGCGTGGTCACGTTGGGCGAGGAGAAGGTTCCCGTCGGCAGCGTAAAAAAGATCAGCTACAATCGCGACCGGACCAGGTCACTTCTTGTCGCCGGGATCCTGCTTCCGATCGTGTTCATTGTTATCCTTGGAAATATCACGAACGAGGATTTCGCCGGGTTTTTCCCGCAACTTTTCGGACTGCTGAGCCTCGTGTTCGGTGGGCTGTTGGTATTCTGGGCGCTCGTTGAGAATACGCCGCCGGGAAAGTTCCAGGGACCGTTCCGCAGCGTGGACGTATTCTTCGCGAGGGACAATGCGACCAACGGCCAGGTCTACCTGGCGTTCCTGCGGCCAGAGGAAGAGCGCGCGTTTGTCCAGGCGCTGGAAAATGGACTGAAGGCGATCCCCGTGCCGGAACCCGTCACGCGATCCGTGGTAATCGACCAACAACCGCAAGGCGGAAAACTGAAGCAGCTCGTCCGCGCGTTCAAGTTCTAACGCGGGTCCGCGGGACACGCCGCCGCGGGCTTGCGTGCGATCAACGCGGAAATCGCCAGACGGTGTCGAGCGATCCACCGGTACACCGTTGGTGAAACCAGCGATACCGGCGGCATGCGCAGCACACGCGCAACCCATCGCCAGCGCTTGAGCCCCAGGAAGATCTGCGGCAAGGCGGCGTCGCCCGAGTAGGTGCGTCCGTCGGCGCAGACGATCTGCATGGCCTCCATGCATTGCTGTTCCGAAACCGCGGGAAAGCGCCGGGCACGCTCGTCCGATTGGCACGGAACATAATCGAACTCACCGGCAATCGCGTTACGCGCCACCCAGTCCCGCGCGGCGACGCACAGCGGACAACTCGCGTCGTAGATCAGCGCGGCGCTCATGGCTTTCGCCGCACGAACGCGCGTGCATCGTTCCAGAACTTGCGCAAATCGTCTACGAATTCGTTGACCCTCTCCGGGCCAAACGCCAGCAACAACAGGCCGGCCAGGATCACGGTCTCGAGCCAACTAAAACTCAGCAGCATCGCCGTCTCCGAATCCGAAACTCCGCTCGGCCCGCGCTAATTCCGTTTGCGCGCATAGCGCAGCACTTTCTTGACCGCGCCCGCGACTTCGTTCACGTCCTGGTCGGACATGCCTGGGTACAACGGCAGCGACAACACCTCGTTCGACGCCGCGGTCGCCTCGGGCAGGTCTTCCGGTTTCACGCCGAGCACGTCGCGATAATACGCGTGCAGGTGCATGCCGTAGAAGTGGAATCCGACGCCGATGTTTTCCTGCCGCAGCGCGTGCGCAATCTCGTTGCGCGATTTCGCCAGCCGGTCAAGCCGGAACCGCACGATGAACAGGTGCCACGCGTGTTCGTCGTGATCGCGCACCGCCGGTAGCCGGATTTCCTCGACGTCCGAGAGTACGCGCAGATACAACCGCGCCAGCCGCCGCCGCCGCGCCAGAAATTCCGGCAGCCGCTTGAGTTGCTCGACGCCGACCGCCGCGCTCACGTTGCTCAGGCTGTACTTGTATCCCGGCTCGATGATCTCCGGCGGCGCGGGCACCGCGGTGACGCTGTAGCGGTCCCACGCCGTTGCAGACATGCCGTGATGCGCGAGCCGCCGTAGCCGCGCGGCCGTGTCCGCGTCCTGCACCGCGATCGCCCCGCCCTCGAAGGTCGTGATGTTTTTGATCGCGTAAAAACTGAAGCAGGACATCGCGCCGTGGCTGCCGATGGCCTTGCCTTTGTACCGCGCGCCGATCGCGTGCGCGGCGTCCTCGACGACGGGGATTTTGTGTTTCGCGGCAAGCTGGTAAATGCCGTCGATTTCACACGCCTGCCCCGCCATGTGTACCGGGATGATCGCGCGGGTGTTCTTGGTAATCCTCGCGGCGATCGTGTCCGGAGTCACGTTCAGCGTGTCCGCATCGATGTCGGCGAGCACGACCTTCGCGCCCATGCTGAGGATCACGTTGCCCACCGACGGCCAGGTCAGCGGCGATGTGATCACTTCATCGCCGGGCTGAATACCCAGATGCGCGAGGCAGAGATGAATCGCCGACGTGCACGAATTCGCCGTGACCACGTCCTTCGCCTTGACCGTGTGCGCGAGTTCCCGTTCGAATTCGCCGATCTGCGGCCCCGAGGTCACCCACCCCGTGCGCATCGCCTGGATCACCGCGCGCTCTTCCTCGTCGCCGAACATCGGCTTCGCGAGCGGAATGAACCGGGGCGCCGCCGGTTCGCCCCCCTGGTCCACCGGCGTCTCGAGCAGCCGCTTCATGCGCCGGACGTTGTAAAAATCCTCGGCGAACGGATCGAGGTCCCCGTGCGCGGTCAGTTCGCGCTGCACCTCGCGCACGCCGTCCTCCGCGCTGATTTCGCAGTCGAATCCCAAGCGGTCATGCAGTTTCTTGAAGGACACGTGGTAGCTGCGCGGGTCGTCGTCCTCGTGCGTAAGGTTCAGCTTTGTCCCCGGGATGCACTTCGCGACCAACTCCGCCAGTTGTTGAATCTGCAGGTTGATCCGGTCGCTGCCGACGTTGAAGACTTCTCCGGCGACCTTTTCCGCGGGCGCTTCGAGGAAATCCGCGAACAGCCGCGCCATGTCGCGCGCGTGGATGAACGGCCGCCACTGTTTGCCGCCGCCGAGGACGTTCACGTGGCCCTTGCGCACCGCGCTGGCCGTCATGAGATTGATCGCCAGGTCGAACCGCATGCGCGGCGACCAGCCGAACACGGTCGCCGCCCGCGAGATCACCGGTTGGAACGATTTCGTCGCGAGTTCCTGCAGGATTTGCTCGCCCTGGATTTTGCTTTCGGCATACGCCGATACCGGATTGAGCGGGCTCTCTTCGTCCAACACTTCGAAGGCGCCGCGGCCGTAAACCGAGCACGAGGAAGACATCACAAAGCGGCGCACGCCGGCGCCGGCCGCGCGCTCCGCGAGTTGACGGGTCCCCTCGACGTTTACGTCGTACGTAAGGTGCGGATGGAGGTCGCAGGAGGGGTCGTTCGCGAGTCCCGCGAGATGAATGATCCCCTCGATGCCGTCGAGCAGGTTGGCGTGGTTGCCGAGGCGGCGGATGTCCCCCCGCACCACCTCGATCCGGTTGCCCGAAGGAAACGACGCGAGCGGCGCGTCGCCAAAACACATGCGGTCGAACACGCGTACGAAGTGTCCGCGCCGGACGAGTTCCGGAACCAGCCAACACCCCACGTACCCGGCCCCGCCCGTCACCAATACCCGCATTTATTGCTCCATTCTCCCGCTTCGAGCGGCAGAGTATAACAAGGGTGTGAAGCATGCCGGAAACGGTCCACTGTTGACAGCGTGACCGTTGATTAGTACCCTGACTCCGCCGCAAGGGTACGCGGCTGGGGGACCATCCGGTTTTGGGGGAAGTCGTTCAACTGGAATTTTCCGTCTGGGACGGGGATTCACTGCGCCGCCGGCTCGAGACGCTCGTCGGGGGGCCAATTGAACTCACGTTGACTGACAACGCGTCAACGATGATGAGCTACAAACCCGCCCGCTGGCGTTCTCCGGCGCGCGTCCGCCTGCATCGCATGTTTCTCGCCGCCGACCCCCGCGTCGTCGAGGCGCTCGCCGCGTGGATGACGGGCCGCCGCACGCGCGCCGCCGGTCCGCTGCTCGACGGATTCATCGCAGCGCACCGCCACCTCGTCACGTGCAAACCGCCGTCGCCCGTACGTGTAATCACGCGCGGCCTGTATCACGATTTGCAGGTGTATTACCGCGAAGTGAATCGCGACGAGTTCGACGGCGCGGTGAACGTACCGGTCACGTGGGGCCGCCTGCCGACGCTCCGCCGCCGGAGAAGCATCCGCCTCGGCAGTTACTCGGCCGACGATCACCTCATCCGGATCCATCCGCACCTCGATCAATCCTTTGTGCCCGAGTTCTTCGTCCGCTACATCGTGTTCCATGAAATGTTGCATGCGTTTCTCGGCATCGAAGTCGGTCCGACCGGCCGCCGCCGCATCCACACCCGCGAATTTAACGCACGCGAACGCGCCTACCCGGATTTCGCCCGCGCGGTCGCCTGGCACGACGACCACGCCAATCTCGCGCGACTGCTCCGGCCCGCCAGAAAGTCCGCATGAACCCCGAGCCGTCGCGGCGTAAGTTACGGCTGCCAAACGTACACATGCCGCTCGTCTGGGCATGCGGCCTCGCTTTGGTGCTCACGGCCGCGCTCGTGTCGGTACGGTCGGCGCTACACACCGAAACAGGCGCGCCGCCGGACTGGCGCGACGTAGAGCGGTCGCGACAGCTCGAAGCGCTCAGCCGCGAACTGACCCGGCTGCTCCACGAACTCGAACAGGCGCCGCCCGCGGCGTCGGTCGCCGAGCGCGCCCGGTGGGAGACGCACGTCGCAAACGATCTCCAGCCGCGCGTTTCCGACTTCCGCCACCGGCTCCTCGCAGCGCCGCTGGACGGCCCGGCGTATGACGCGCTCCTGCGCGCCTCCGATCGCCTGGGAGCGGCGGCGGCCAATCCTGGCGACGCTCGCGCGCTGGACGCGGCGGCGCGTGCCCGCGAAAATGTGCAGACCCTGATGCGCGGGCAATCCGCGGCGCAAGGCGGCTGACAACGCAGTTGCGCGTCGCGCGGCGTTCGCCTACGATACCCTCTCTCACGACGAGACCGTCCGAGGTATCCCGCCATGCTCAAGGGCTATGCCGCAAAAATTACCGATGTGCCGGTATTTAACGCGATGAATACGGGATTGCGCGCGCGCCTGGCGGAAATCCTCTCCAGCATCAGCGAACCGCGTGTCCTCAAGAAGAACGAAATTCTCTACGCCAAGGGCGCGGAAGACGAAAACACCGGGGCGGTGCTCGTGGACGGCGCGCTGAACATCAGCAATGACGAAGGGACCCTGCTCACCGTGACCGCGCCAGACATGCTGGGCGAAATGCTTCAGTTCGACACCTACGGCCAGCGCACGGCGACGGTGACGGCCGCGGGCCCGGCGACGGTGCTGGAGTTCAAGTGGCACGACTTCGTCGCGCGCGTTCGCGATACGCCGTCCATTTCGCAGGACGATCAGAAGCTCCTGAAAAACGCGCTCGAATCGTACGCGAGCAAACGAATGCACCAACTCTGACCGTCCGGCGCTACTGGGCCGCGGTCGCCGTCGCATCCAGCGCGATCAGGGCCAGACCCGGCGCGTCCGGAAGATTCACCGTTGCCGCGGCAAACCGTCCGTCTCGGGAGATGGCGACAATGTCGCCGACGCCCTGTGTGAGAAACGTCAATTGCCGGCGCTCGTCCGGCGCCTTCACGTCCACCGCGTACACCTGTGGATTGCCCCGGTAGTCCGACGCGATCACGAGCACCGTGTTGCCGTCGGAATGCAGCGCAGCCGCGGTCGCGGCGCCGAGCGCGACGGTCGCCCCGGTGCGCAGATCGACATGAACGCACTTGCGTGTGCCGGCGGCACCGCTGACCACGACAGCCGCCGAGGGGGTCATGTCCGCGAGTTGTGCCGTGCCCTCCTGCGTCGCGTAGCGCACCGATTCGTCACCCTCGGCCGGGCCGAACCGCCGGATATTGAGCCCGCCGCCCGGCGAGGTTCGCGCGACCAGAATCGTCGCGCCCGGCGCGAATCGTACGGCGAGCACCGGGGGGCCCGCGGTGCCCAATTCGCGCGGCGTCCCGGATAGTGCGCCCGAAGCGATCGGCGCGAGATGCACACGGAATCCTGCGGAGGATCCGTCCCCGGTGACGACGGCGACTTCGCGTTCCGACGGCGCCACGGCGACCGACTCGAGAGTGCGCACGGCCCCGCCCGCCGGGAGATCCTCAGCCGAAAGGAGTGGCCCGCCGTAGTCCTCATTGACCAGCGATGCGTCCACCCGGCGCACGTAGGGCGTCCAGGCGCCGTCCAGTCCAACCCGGCCGTCCGACACGAACACCGCCGTGGAATCCGAGAACGCAGGCGACGCTCCGGGCTCGGCACCGATGAGCCGAATCGTATTGAATTCGCCGGGCACGGACCTCGGCGGGATCACCAGCTCCATCGCGAGTGTCTCCGACGCGAGGAGGCCGACGGCCCGAACGCGGCCACCTTCGCCGCCGGGCCCGTCAAACTCGACCACGAAGTCGCTCATCGAAACCGGAAACAGACGGGTACTCGCCAGACGCGGCAGATTGACGCGCACCAGGGTCACGCCCTGAGACTCCGGCGTGAATTCGGCCGGGGACGCCGTACGCATCCACCCCTCCGTCGAGCGGTCCCACTGGCTGACCGTCTGGCGGGCGAATCCTTCGGATGACTGCATCGCAGCCAACTGCCCGAGGCCGCCCGCCGCGGCGATGGCCACCGCGCCGGCGATCCACAGGCGCAGCGTTGCAGGCGCATCGCTCCACCAGTGACGCACGGTCGCGATCGGCCCGGTGATCCTCGACGTGTCGCTCAAGCCGGTGGTCCCGGTTGAGGTGCTCGGTTCGGAGTCCCGCGCGGCGCGGAGCGAGGACGCGACGGCACTCTCCTCGAACAATGGCTCGCCCTCGATGACGCGGCGGCACATTTGCGCTACCTGCTCCGCGCTCCGGGGCCGATCCGAGGGTTTCTTCTCGATCAGGTGGGCGACCAGCCGCTCGACGTCTTCGGGCACCTCCGGGACATGCTCCGTGAGGCGCGCCGGCGGCTCGCTGACAATCTTCCGAATCAGTTCGACCGGAGACGAAGCCTCGTACGGCAATCGGCCGCTAATCATCTGGAAGAGAACCACGCCCAGCGAGTAAATGTCGCTGGACGGGGTGATTTCCTTGTTCGTGCAGCGCTCGGGAGACATGTAGTTCGGCGTGCCGAGCCGCGATCCTTCGACGGTGAGCTGCGTTTCGGCGGTCAGCACTTTGGCGATGCCGAAGTCCGTCACGTACGCGCGGTCGTCCGGACCCAGCAGGACGTTGCCGGGCTTGATGTCGCGGTGGATGATGTGTGCGTCGTGCGCGCAGGCGAGCGCCTCGGACACCTGTTCGGCGATGTGCAACGCGCGTTTCCACTCGATGCGCCGCTCCCGCTTCATCAACTGGCTCAGCGTGGTCCCCTCGATGAACTCCATCGAGATGAAGGGAATCCGGCCGACCGCGCCAACGGCGTAGATGTGGATGATGCCGGGGTGGCTCAGGCTCGCGATGGCTTGCGCCTCGCGCTGAAACCGCGCCGCGACTTGTTTGTTTGCGCGAAGGTCTTCCTTGAGGACTTTGAGCGCGACGATCCGGTCGAGCGCGGTGTCATGCGCGCGATACACCACGCCCATGCCGCCCTGCCCCACCGTCTCCAGGATTTCATAGACGCCAAACATCGGCCCGCGATCGATTCTCCTCGATTCCCATTGTACCCATCTCGCCGGGCCATTCGGGTGCGGCAGGCCCGCGGGGGACTCAGCTCAGGGCTGCTCGTTCCCAGGTGATAAGTCGAGCGGAGTTCGCGTCGAAGCCGGGCTCAACGGGGCAGTGCTGCTGCGTCCATAAGATACACACCCGCGCTGCGCCCTGCGAGCGACTCGACGGCGACGCCGGCCCCATGGGGATCGACGGCGTATGCGCGGCCGACGCCGCCGGGCAGCTGCGTCAGAGCGCGCGGCGCTGAGTCGGGCTGATCGGCGTTCACGACGACTAGCTGCGGCTCGGCATTTCTCTCGAAATCGGCCACGGAGCGATAGCCGGAGTAGACGAACGAATTGGCTCCGGGCAGCCAGGCCTGCGGAGAGACGTAGCCGGGGCCCAGATTGCGCACCACTTTGCGCAGGCTGATATCCACGAGGGCCACGCGCGGCATGCGCTCGCCTGTGTCCAGCGCGACCACGACGAGGTTCGATTCGGGCGAGAAGGCGTATGCGACGCCGGCAACGGGCGAGATGATTTCCTGGCCGTCGCGCTGTGCCTCGCCGGAGTTCAGCAGCCGAAGCGACGCCTCTCCCCCGCGCGCCCGCGCGACATATCCGATGCGTCGCCCGTCGGGCGTGTACTGCACGCTGCCGGGAACGATCTCGGAGTTTGCGGTCGTGCGCCGCGTCCCCACGGTATCCCGCGGCAGCTCGTTGATATCGCGCTCGACCAGGTACGCGTGGTCGTCACCGGGATCGTGCAGAGTCAGGCAGATATGCTGCCCGTCTGGATGGATGGCAATCGAACTTGCGGAAGAGATCTCCGTCGCCGCCGCGACCGACACCGCGCGCGCGAATATCGTCTCGAAAAAAATCTCCGGCCGCGGAGCCGCCGCTGAAATTCCCTGCGCCAGGAGCACGATCGAGCCGGGCGTGCCCCCCGCCGCAAACACCGGAACGCTCTCGGCGAAGGGACTCGTCTCGGACGCGCCCCCGTACGGCAACCCCACGCCGGCGACGCCGGCGGGCTTCACCGCAGAGTCGTGGCCCCGTCGAAACGGCGGAACCAGGCTGAAGACCTGCCGGGTCTTGGCATCGACGGCGAGTACGCCGCTTTCGCCGTCTGTCAGGCGTCCACGTTCGCCCCGCATGCGAAGCACGAGCCGGCCGTCGTCTCCGGCCCAGGCCATGTCCCGCACGGCGAAACCCTCCATGTACAGAGCGACGCGGGTCACGCCCGTCATCACCGGCGACGCATCGGCCAGTCCAATCTCGCGCGCGGGATCGGACGGCGCGGCGCGCGCTCTGCGTGCCGCGAGCGGACCCAGCAGGAATGCGCTTACCGCCAGCAGAACTATGAGCGCACCGTTGGCGGCGAGCCACGCAAAGCGCCGGCCCGTGCTCGCCTGCCGCTTCACGCGCCGGTCCGTCTTGCGGGCCTGCGCCCGCTTGCGTTCAAGGCTGCTGAACGGGCGCGGCTCCATCTCTTCCTTGAGAAACGCCGTGATGGAGTCGCTCACCGTGTTCGCGACACCGCGCTGTTTCTGCAGACGGTGAATGAGTCCGTACGCCACTTTCGCGCTTGCCGGCCGGCCGGCGGGGTCCTTTTCGATGAGGTAGGCCACGAGGCGCGCCACGTCGTCCGGCACCGACGATATCAGCCGGTTGAGCCGGGGAGGATCGTCCTCGCAAATGCTCTTCACGAGCGCCATAGAGGATTCGCCGCGGAACGGCAGTTCCCCGGCGATCATCTGGTACATCGTGACGCCCAGCGAGTACAGATCGCTCGTCGGGCCCACGTTGCCGCCGGTCACTTGCTCGGGGGACATGTACTGAGGCGTTCCGATCACGGCGACTCCGGCGACCGCGCTGTCCGATTGCATCCGCGCGATGCCGAAGTCCGTCAACCGCACGCCGCCGCGGCGATCGACGAGAATGTTCGACGGTTTGACGTCGCGGTGCACAATCCCGTGACGGTGCGCACAATCGAGCGCGGCGGCCACCTGCGCACCGACATGCAGCGCGACATCCCAATTAATCTTGCCCTGTCGCGCGAGGAACCGGTCCAGCGGTTCGCCGTCCACGAACTCCATTGCAATATACGGCGTACCCGATTCGATCCCCGCGGAATAGATCCGGACGACGTTCGGATGATTGAGCGGCGCGGCGGCCTGCGCCTCGGCCCGGAACTGTTTGACGATCGACGGCGTACGCGAAAGCGAACCGAGCAACACCTTGAGCGCGACGTGACGATTCAGCTTGGTGTCCCGCGCGAGATACACGGAACCCATCGCGCCGCGTCCGATGAGGGCTTCGACTTCGTAGCCGCCTAACTGCGTGCCGATGAGCGAGCCTTGGGCTTTGGAACTCACGGCCATACGATTCCCTGATCCCATCCAGCCGTGACTTCAATCGTCGGATGAGGATGGTTCGTTATCGGTATCCCAAGTCGCATCACCAGCGTCACAGATCCGTCCATAGACTCCATCGTGCCCATGATGTCCGTCATGCGCCGTGCTTCACGCGCCCTTGCACAGTGCGAATTGCGCCGGAAACGGCGTCTCGACAATGTGCACGGCCCAGACCTTGAATTCGCCCTGTTTGCCGCAGGAGATCGCGTACTGGCCGTCCCGGCTCAGCGAGACCGGCGCGTGGCCCTGGAAACTGTGCAGACATTGGCCCGTCCGCACGTCCCACACCTTTAGTGTACCCAGTCCGGTCGCTGAGACGCAGTAGCGCCCCGTCTCGCCGAGCGCGACGGAGAATATCTCCTTCGTATGGCCGCGGATCCGCTGGGTCATCGCGCCGGTCGTCGTGTTCCAGCCGTAGATGAACACGTCCGAGCACGAAACCAGCTCCGACCCGTCGCCACTGATCGACAGCGACGCGACGCGGCCCTCGCTTCCGGTAAATGTCAGGAGGCACCGGCCGTTGGACACGTCCCATTTCTTGAGCGTCTTGTCGCTCGAGGCGGAGTATGCGTAGCGCCCGCATCGCGACATTACGACCTGGTTCACGCCGCCTTCGTGGCCCAGGAACGTCCGCACCGCTTTGCCCGTGCTCACGCTCCACAGGACCACCGCGCCGTCGTCGCTGCCGGACAGCGCAAAGTCACCCTCGCCGCTGAGCACTCCCGAACGCACCGCGCCGCCGTGCCCCTTGAACACTTGCAGGCACTTGCCGTTCATCGGGTCCCACAGGCGCAGCGTCTTGTCTGCACTCGCGGTGAGCGCGCGGCGTTCGTCGTCGCTCATGATGATCGAATAGATGCGGTCCGTGTGGCCGTTGAGTACGGCCGTGCACTGCCGCGAGGTCATCTCCCAAATGCGCGCCTGGCCGTCCAGCCCGCCCGTCGCTACGCGCCAACCGTCGAACGAGAGTGCCGCACAGGTGACCTTCATGCTGCCGGGCGCGTAATCCCAGATTAATTTGCGGTCGAGTTTCAGAAAGTTTTGCGCCATGGCCAGGCCAAAGCTGACTTCCCGCCGGTTCTCGTCTGTCTGCCGGACATTTTCGAGTACCTTGAGGCCGAGGCCCGCGTCCCCACGCTCGATCAGCACGCGCGCAAGCAAGTACGCCGGCAGCCAGTCGCCCTTGTGTTCGTCCGCGAGTTCATACATCAACTCGATCATCTGCGAGTCGGTGATGTGGCCGTGTTTCCAGAAGTTCAAGTGCCGGTTGTATTCCGGCTCAATGCGCATCGGGTCCTGCACGAGCGCCTGCTCCCACAGGTGTTCGGCCTCTTCCATTTTGCCCAGATCGAGCAGCGACACCGCGCGGTTGTTCAGCACTTCAATATTCATCTCGCCGACGGCGGGCTCGTTGCGCGCATAGGTCTTTCCGGTCACTTCCTTGTAAATCTCGCGCAACTCGTCCGCAATGACCTTCATGCTCGCGGGGCGATCGTCCGGGTTCTCCTGGAAACACTGGTAAAGCAGCGCGGACAAGCGCTGGGGCATCTTCGGGACCATCTCGTAGCGCGATCCGTACTTGAGCAGGTCATCCAGCACGCTCTTCGCTTTGCTGCCTTGCCGCCAGTACACGTCGCCCGAGAACAGCTCGATCATCGAGACGCCCCAACTCCAGACATCCGTCTTGTGCGTGACTTCGCCGAACACCTTGTGATCCGGCGAGCGGTAGGTCGGCGTGCCGCCGCTCAGGCCTTTGATGCGCATGCGGTCGCCGCCGCTGCCGGGACTGGACCCGCCCGAGCCGGGCGTCTCGTCGGTCACCCAGACCTTCGCGAGGCCGAAGTCGGTCACCTTGCAGAGATCGCCCTCGGACATGATCACGTTGCTGGGCTTGACGTCCTGATGGATCACGCCGTGGTAGTGCGCGTGGTACAGGCCCCAGCAAAACTGGATCGCCGCGTCGAGTATGCGCTTGAGTGCGGCGGGATGCCCGCCGGCATACAGCGCCTTCGAGTCGATGAGCTGGCCCAGGTCCTTGCCTTTGATGTACTCGACGAACACGCGCGGGATGCCGCCGAGACGGCGCACGTAGAAACACTCGATCACGTGCGGATGCGGCGGGAGGTTTATCCACGTCTCGCACTCGTGCTCGAACTGGCTGATCCATTCCTCGTCGTCCAGCAACCGCGCGCTGGGCGACTTCACGGCTAGCTGTTTGCCCCAGCCGCGGTGATAGACGAGGTACACCACGCCCATCCCGCCTTCGCCCAGTGTATCGCGCACTTCGTAAAGCTCCATCAGCAGGTCGCCTTTCTGCCAATGGACGGGCACTTCGTCGGCCTTGAACACGCGCGGAATATGTCGCTCGCCGGGTCCGACCGGCGGATCGACGTTGTCGTAGGTAACGTAGATCGGGAAGCGGCAGTGCGTACACCGGCACATCCGGCCGAAGTGCTTCGGCTTGACGCGCATCAGCTTGCCGCAGCGGCACGTCACCGTATATTGCCGAGGCGTTTCCTCAGTCTCGGCGACGGCGTCCGGTGTCCAGAAATCGTCGAGCATGTCCCCGCATTACCCGCGGCTGCGCAACCCCAACCGCCCACACACTCCGTTCCCCAGCACAGAGTATACACACCGCCTGCGCAAGCCAAACCCGTGAAAATCGCGGCGTACGCGTCCCGCCGGCAGGAATTCAGCCGCTCGCAAGGAACGGCCCGAACTCCTTGAACAGCTACGGCCGCACGCCGGAAGCCCCTCCTCGGCGGGCTATAACAGCCGAATCGTCAGCGGGTAGCGGTAGGGCTCACCGGAATTCGCGCGGATGGACGCGATAATTACGCAGATGATGCCGAAGAGGTAGACGACGATCAGCATCACGATTCCGATCAACACCAGAATCAACACCGCGCTGATGATCCCGTAAATCAACAGCGTGATCTGGAAATTAATCGATTCGCGGCCCTGCTCGTCGATGAACGGATCATCACCTTTCTTCATCGACCAGATGATCAGCGGCACGATGATATTTGCGAGCGGAATTTGGAGCACCAATCCGGAAAGCGAACTCAGGTGGCACCACATTGCCCACATGCGGGCGTCCTTCGATGGCAACTCCGGAATGTATTCGCGCTCCATCGTCTGCTCCCCTTTGTGCGGTTGCGAACCGATAATCAGGTCTCACCAGGCGCTCTAGTTATACTCCGTCCGGCCCATGAATCAACAGCACTACAAAATCCGCGGGATGGATTGCGCCGAGGAGGTCGCCACGCTCAAGCGCGCCCTCGGCTCCATCGTCGGCGGCGACGATCGCCTGTCGTTTGACCTCATCAACGGCAAGCTCGGTGTCAGCGCCTCCGCAAATGCCGATTCTGCAGAAATCCTGCGGGCCGTGGCGCAGACTGGCATGCGCGCGATTCCCTGGGACGACTTCGTCCGCGAACAGGCCGAAGGGGTACGCGCGCCGTTCTGGCGGCGGGAGTCGCGTACGATCCTGTGCGCGGTCAGCGGCGTCTGCCTGCTGTCGGGTTTTGTGCTCCACTGGTTCCTGCGCGGCTTCGGCGAGGCGCTCGCCGGACCGCACGAAGGCGCGGCCTATCCTTCTGCAGTCGTGTTGCTCTATCTCATCGCGCTTGTCGCGGGTGTCTGGTTCGTGTTGCCCAAGGCGTGGTACGCGGCGCGCGCGGTCCGGCCGGACATGAACCTGCTGATGACGGTCGCGATCGCGGGCGCGCTCGGTCTGGGCGAGTACTTCGAAGCCGGCAGCGTCGCGTTCCTGTTCGCGCTTGCGCTGCTGCTGGAGACGTGGAGCGTGGGCCGCGCGCGCAGGGCCATCGGCGCGCTGATGGACCTCTCGCCGCCGACCGCGCGCATGCGCTGTCCCAGCGACGGCGACATCGAGGAGAAGCCGGTCGCGGAAATCCCGCTGAATGTCAGCGTGCTCGTACGGCCCGGTGAACGCATCCCGCTGGACGGGACGGTCACCACCGGCGAAACCACGGTGAACGAGGCGCCAATCACGGGCGAGTCCGTCCCAGCGGAGAAGTCGCCGGGCGATTCCGTCTACGCGGGCTCAATCAACGAGGGCGGCGCGTTCGAGTTCACCGTGACGCGCGCGGCGCAGGACACGACGCTCGCGCGGATCGTGCGCATGGTCGAAGAGGCGCAGTCGCGCCGCGCGCCGAGCGAGCAGTGGGTGGAGAAGTTCGCGCGCATCTACACGCCGTGCATGTTCGCGCTCGCGCTGGGAGTGTTTCTTGTGCCGCAGTTGTGGGGCGCGGACTGGATCGACTACTGGTTCTATCAGGCGCTCGTCATTCTCGTGATTGCGTGCCCCTGCGCGCTGGTCATCTCGACGCCCGTCAGCATCGTCGCGGGACTCGCCACGGCCGCGCGCCACGGCGTGCTCATCAAGGGCGGCGCGTTCCTCGAAGCGCCCGCGCGGCTGCGCGCGATCGCGTTCGACAAGACGGGCACGGTCACCACCGGCCGGCCCGAGGTGCAGCGCGTCGTGCCGCTGAACGGCCACGACGAGCGCGAACTGCTCGAGCGCGCGGCCGCGATGGAGGCGCACAGCACGCACCCGCTCGCGCAGGCCATTGTGCGCTACGCCGCCGCGCAGGGCGTCGCGCCTGAACCGGTCGAGGCCTACCGCGAACTGAGCGGACGCGGCGCGGAGGCGACGTTTCGCGGCCGCCCGTTCTGGATCGGCAGCCATCGCCTGGTCCACGACCGCCACGCTGAGGAGAACTGGAGTGCCGCTAGCGACGAGTCCCCTGTCATTATGAACAGCGATTGCACCTCCTCCGTCATTGCAAGGAGCGGGGTTGGCGACGAAGCAATCTCATCCGCCGATCGACCATCCCAATCTGAAATTTCAAATCTCAAATCTCAAATCAGTTCTTCAATTCATCCCGCCCATCCTGTCAATCCTGTCCAAAAAAGGGCCACGCTGCCGCCAGTCTCGATAGCGTCCTGCAACCACCACGACACCATCGAGGCCATCGAAGCCGGCGGCAGCTCCGTCGTAGCCATCGGCAATGACCGTCACCTGTGCGGCGTGCTCGCCGTCGCGGACGCGGTCCGGCCGGACGCCTCGCGCGTCCTCGCCGAGTTGCGCGAGGCCGGCGTCGAGCACCTCGTTATGCTCACCGGCGACAACCGGGGCACGGCGGCGGCGGTCGCGCGCAGCCTGATGTGGAATGGGCAACCTGCCCATGCGGGCGACGCGGACGATCGCACGGGCAAGATGCCCGTGCCACCGGACGCGCCGGTGCCCGCGTTCGACGACGTGTACGCCGAATTGCTCCCGGAGGAAAAGGTCGGCGTCGTGCGCGACCTCGCCACGAAGTATGGCCGGGTCGCCATGATCGGCGACGGCATCAACGACGCGCCGGCGCTCGCGGCGTCCACGGTCGGCATCGCGATGGGCGCCGCCGGGTCGGACGTCGCCATCGAGACGGCGGACATCGCGCTGATGTCCGACGACCTCACGCGCGTGCCGTGGCTGATCCGGCACTCGCGGCGGACGCTGCGCGTGATTCAGCAGAACATCGCGTTCGCGCTCGGGCTAAAACTCGTGTTCATCGCGCTCGCGTTCGCGGGCCTCGCGACGCTCTGGATGGCGATCGCGGCGGACATGGGCGCGTCGCTGCTGGTCATTGCGAACGCGCTGCGGTTGCTGCGGGACTGATTCAACACAGAGGCACAGAGAACACGGACAAGGTCAAGGGCGTTGTCCGCAGATGGCGCAGAGGTGCGCAGATGATTCGCGGATGAGATTCTTTAGACATGCGCAGACCAATCCTTTCTCTGTCATTCTGAGCAAGCGAAGCGCCGCGAAGAATCTCCCCGGGACCCCACCCGATGACTCCCCACTCCACAAGGCAACCAAATCTCCCTGCGTCACGCGATCCCTCTAGTACCTCGCACGCGCGTTGCACTCGACAGGCCGCGTGCGGAACAAGGGTCCTTGCCGGAATGGAACGGGATTGGTGGCGGGATGTGGGCCGGAAACGTGTTGCGGAACGAGAGGCCGGAACTCGAATCAATCCGCTGATTTGCTCTAGGAATTCAAGAGTCGGTCGTACTCGTCATGCGTGCCGATCCAGAACCAGGCCACGCCGTCCGAAACTGGGACACCCAACGCACGATAGCGCAGTCCGATGCGACACGAGCAAACGCCTTCGATTTGCTTGAAATGGAGTGAGGGATGACGCGGGTCGGCTTTTAGGAGCGCAAATTTTTCGTCGGCGAGGGTTTGGATCCCGGAAGGAAGCGCGCGGTAACACGCCCAGAAGCGAGGCGTGGCGAAGTGACTCAAAGTTCCGAAGACTCGCTGGAGTCGTAACTGGCTTTGCCTTCGCGTATCAACGCGTCAAGCTTACCGCTCCGGGCGTCCTGGGCGATCTGTTCGTCCCACGCGGCGGCGTCGTACTCCGCGAACCACGCGCGAAAGTCCGCGAGTTCCTCACGCGACAACTCGCGGACGTTCTTCTCAAGTTCATCGACCTTCTTCATGAGTTGATTATAGCACCCGATCCCGTCCGAGACTCCTGTTGCGGCTTTCGTGAGGACATTGTCATCGGAGAGAAAACAGGGATTTCCCGCTCAACCCCGGCGGCCGTCACCGGGGGAGATTCCTGTTTTCGCTGGGATGTCGCTTGGTGCCCATCTTCGTTTCCGCCGACACCGGGTTCGCTGCCGTGCAGGCTGGGAATCGCCCTGCGTCACGCGATCCCTCTAGTGCCTCGCACGCGCATTGCACTCGACAGGCCGCGTGCGGAACAAGGGTCCTTGCCGGAATGGAACGGGATTGGTGGCGGGATGTGGGCCGGAAACGTGTTGCGGAACGAGAGGCCGGAACTCGAATCAATCCGCTGATTTGCTCTAGGAATTCAAGAGTCGGTCGTACTCGTCATGCGTGCCGATCCAGAACCAGGCCACGCCGTCCGAAACTGGGACACCCAACGCACGATAGCGCAGTCCGATGCGACACGAGCAAACGCCTTCGATTTGCTTGAAATGGAGTGAGGGATGACGCGGGTCGGCTTTTAGGAGCGCAAATTTTTCGTCGGCGAGGGTTTGGATCCCGGAAGGAAGCGCGCGGTAACACGCCCAGAAGCGAGGCGTGGCGAAGTGACTCAAAGTTCCGAAGACTCGCTGGAGTCGTAACTGGCTTTGCCTTCGCGTATCAACGCGTCAAGCTTACCGCTCCGGGCGTCCTGGGCGATCTGTTCGTCCCACGCGGCGGCGTCGTACTCCGCGAACCACGCGCGAAAGTCCGCGAGTTCCTCACGCGACAACTCGCGGACGTTCTTCTCAAGTTCATCGACCTTCTTCATGAGTTGATTATAGCACCCGATCCCGTCCGAGACTCCTGTTGCGGCTTTCGTGAGGACATTGTCATCGGAGAGAAAACAGGGATTTCCCGCTCAACCCCGGCGGCCGTCACCGGGGGAGATTCCTGTTTTCGCTGGGATGTCGCTTGGTGCCCATCTTCGTTTCCGCCGACACCGGGTTCGCTGCCGTGCAGGCTGGGAATCGCCCTGCGTCACGCGATCCCTCTAGTGCCTCGCACGCGCATTGCACTCGACAGGCCGCGTGCGGAACAAGGGTCCTTACCGGAATGGAACGGGATGGGGGCGGGATCGGGGCTGACATCGTTTTGCGAGACGAGTGGTCGTAATTTTTCGCAGGTTGGTGTCAACAAACGTTGCGGCGCGGGACTGGAGCGAAAACATCTTTAGATCGAAGAAAATTATTGACAAACACGCCCGTCCTTGAGATAAACATGACAGACAGATTGATTACTGAATATAGTTTCAGTTATACTAACCACGCGGAGAATTCTGATGGCGTCGAACAGCTCCATTGAGTGGACCGAGGCGACTTGGAATCCCGTGACCGGCTGCACGAAGGTCAGCGCCGGCTGCAAGTACTGCTACGCGGAGCGCATGGCCAAACGTTTAAACGCGATGGGTGTTCCACAGTACGAGAATGGATTCCGCGTGACGTTGCAACCCAACACTCTGGAACTTCCATACCGCTGGCGAAAGGGAAGAACCATTTTCGTCAATTCCATGAGCGATCTGTTTCATCACCGGATACCGCTCAGCTACATCGAACGCGTGTTCGCCGTGATGAACGAGTGCTCTCAA
>CAYPNI010000054.1:0-27496 GCA_964411925.1 uncultured Nitrospirales bacterium | reverse complement strand
TCGGCAAGGGCGACCACGTCGGCATCTGGGCAACGAACTGGCCCGAGTGGATCCTCACGCAGTTCGGGTCTGCCTTAATCGGCGCGGTGTTGGTCAACGTAAACCCCGCCTACCGCAAGCACGAACTCGCCTACATCCTCAAACAGGCCGATATCAAGCTCCTGCTCATCACTGACGAGCACAAGACCTCGGATTACGAATCCATGGTGGTCGAGCTCATCCCCGAGATTGAACAGCGTCCTGCCGAGAAACGCCTGATCAGCGCCGAGTTTCCGCGGCTGCATTTCGTCGCCAGTATCAAGCCCGATGTCGCCGCGCCGGGCATCCTGCGCTGGGGCGACTTCCTCGCGCGCGGCGAACGCGTGCCGGATGAGCGCCTCGAAGCGCTCCGGGCGAACGTTCGTGCCGGGGACCCCGTGAACATCCAGTACACCTCCGGCACGACGGGCAACCCCAAGGGCGCGATGCTCTCGCACCGCAACCTGCTGATGAACGCGTACTACGTCGGGGCGCGCCAGCACATCACCGAGCAGGACCGCCTGTGTATCCCCGTGCCGTTCTACCACTGCTTCGGCTGCGTCATGGGCACGCTGATGTGCGCGGTCTACGGTTCGGCGATGGTCGTGCCTGCCGAGTCCTTCGAACCCGGAGCGACGCTCGACGCCGTAGCGAAGGAACGTTGCACCGCGCTCTACGGCGTCCCGACGATGTTCAACGCCGAAGTGAATCACCCCGAATTCGCCAAGTTCGATCTCGGCAGCCTGCGCACGGGCATCATGGCCGGCAGCCCGTGTCCCGTCGAGTTGATGAAGCGCGTCACGCGCGACATGCACCTCACCGAAATGACCATTGCCTACGGCCAGACCGAGGCCTCGCCCGTCATCACCCAGTCCGAGACGACCGATTCGCTCGAGGCGCGCGTCTCGACCGTCGGCTCCGCGTTGCCCGGCGTCGAGGTCCGCATCGTCGACCCCGATTCCGGCCGGGACGCGCCCGCTGGCGATCAGGGCGAACTCTGGGCGCGCGGCCACGGCGTCATGCTCGGGTATTACAACCTGCCCGAGGCCACCGCCGCCGCCATCGACGCCGACGGCTGGCTGCACACCGGCGACCTCGCCACGATGACGCCCGACGGCAACTACCGCATCACCGGGCGCATCAAGGACATGATCATCCGCGGCGGCGAGAACATCTACCCGCGCGAGATAGAGGAGTTCCTGCTCACGCACCCGAAGGTCCGCGACGCGCAGGTCGTCGGCCTGCCCGACGAACGTTTCGGCGAACAGGTATCCGCCTGGATTGTCCCCACCGAGCAAGGCGCGCTCACCGAGGACGACGTCCGCAAGTTCTGCCGCGAACGCATCGCGCATTACAAAGTCCCGCATTACATCGTCTTCATCGACGAATACCCCCTCACCGTCACCGGCAAGGTCCAGAAATTCAAACTCCGCGACCTCGGCATCGACCGCTTCAACCTAAACGCCGCCGCCCGCATCGAGACGGCGTAGTGGCTTGACCGCCGCGTTCCCGAATAAGAAATCGGGAAAGAGGAAGAACTCCGTGACGAGTCCGCCCTCCGATGTCATCCTGAGCGAAGCGAAGGATCTTCCCGCTTGCAGTGGCCGATCGCGAGAAGATCCTTCGCTTCGCTCAGGATGACTGGATTTGGTACGGGCTCGAAACCACCGCACGCAATTAGATCGAAATCAGGCCGATCAGACTGTATTATGACCAGTCCGGCTGAGAAATGGACCGAAATCCGAGGGGATCCCCAAATTGAACCTCCTTCTCCGTTACCTCTGTTGCCTCCTGTTCATCGCACTTCCCGCGTACGCAGAGAACGGCTCAGGGCCCGCCCCCGACGAATCCCGCCTGCTCACGAACATTCGCCAGCTCACGTTCGAAGGCAAGCGCGCGGGGGAGGGGTATTTCAACGCGGACGGCACCAAGCTCACGTTCCAAAGCGAACGCGACGCGGACAACCCCTTCTACCAAATCTTCCTGATGGACCTCGAAACAGGCGACGTCTCGCGCGTCTCTCCGGGGTACGGCAAGACGACGTGCTCGTGGATTCATCCGGCGGCGGAAAAAGTGCTCTACGCCTCGACGCACGGCGACCCGCAATCGAAGAAACTCCAGCAGGACGAACTCGACTTCCGCGCGTCGGGCCAGACGCGCCGCTACGCGTGGGACTACGACGAACACTTCGAGATCTACGTCTCTGATTTCAACGGCAACGTCCTCGAACAGCTCACGAAGACACGCGGTTACGACGCCGAAGGTTCGTACTCGCCCGACGGCAAACTGATCGCCTTCGCGTCGAACCGCCGCGCATATTCCGAGCCGATGTCCGAGGAGGACGCGGGCTATTTCAAGAACGACCCCGCGTACATGACTGACATCTACGTCATGGACTCCAACGGGTCGAACGTCCGGCAGCTCACGGACGTGAAAGGCTACGACGGCGGCCCGTTCTTCAGTCCCGACGGCAAGCGCATCACGTGGCGCCGATTCGCGCCGAATGGCGCCACCGCCGAGGTCTACACGATGAATATCGACGGCTCGGACCAGCGCCAACTCACGCGGGTCGGCGCGATGTCCTGGGCGCCGTATTACCATCCCTCCGGCGACTACCTCATCTTCACCAACAATAGCCTCGGCTTCGCGAACTTCGAGCTGTTCATGGTCGATGCACAGGGCAAGCGCGACCCCGTCCGCGTCACGTTCACCGACGGTTTCGACGGCCTGCCCGTGTTCAGCCCCGACGGCACGAAACTCGCCTGGACCACGAACCGCACGCCCGGCGGCGCCTCGCAGATTTTCATCGCCGACTGGAACGACGCCGAAGCGCGACGATTGCTTGACGTAGACCGGGCGGCCGCGACCGAGAAAATCACGCTCGAAAGCGCGCCGGACTTCGCGTCCACCGCCGCCGCGATCCGCGCGCAGGACATTCGACAACACGTCGAGTACCTCGCCTCGGATTACATGGAAGGCCGGCTCACCGGCACCATCGGCGAGCGCCGCGCGACCGAGTATGCCGCTGCCGTATTCGGAGCGATAGGCCTTGCGCCCGCGGGCGTCAACGCCACCTATTTCCAGGATTTCGAGTTCACCGCCGGTGTCTCGCTCGGCGGCAGCAACAAACTCGAATTGACCGGCGCGTCCGGCGCTGATCTGAACCCCGGCAACGACTGGCAGCCGATCGCGTTCTCCATGACCGGCTACATTCCCGCCTCCGAGATTGCCTTCGCCGGCTACGGCATTCAGGCGCCCGAGAAGGACGGCCAGCCCGAATACGACTCGTTCGTGCACCTCGACGTCACGGATAAGTGGGTGATGATGTTCCGATACATGCCCGAGGACATCACGCCCGAAATGCGGCAACATCTGAACGCGCACTCCAGCCTGCGGTTCAAGGCCATGACCATCCGCGACCTCGGCGCGCGCGGCATGATCGTCGTCAGCGGGCCGAACGCCACCGTCGATGAACAACTCGTGCCGATGGTCTTCGACACCTCGCTCGGCGGCACCAGTGTCGCCGCCATCTCCGTCACCAATGACGTCGCGCAAGCCATGCTCAAGTCGGCGGACAAGGACCTCAAGGCGCTGCAAGACAGCCTCGACTCCGGCGAAATGGCGATGGGTTTCGCGGTCCCCGGCGTGAAGCTCTCTGCCACGATCGACATCGAACAGGAAAAACGAATCGGACGGAATGTTCTCGCGCGGCTTAACGCCGGCGACGCCCCCGGGCCCGAAGTGCTCGTCGTCGGCGCGCACATCGACCATCTCGGCATCGGCCGGTCGAATGTGTCCCTCGCGCGCGACGACGAGAAGGAAGGCATCCACCACGGCGCGGATGACAACGCCTCGGGCACGGCCGGACTCTTCGAAATCGCGCAGTACCTCGTCGATCAGAAACGCGAGGGCAAGCTCGACATGAAGCGCGACATCATCTTCGCGTCATGGTCCGGCGAAGAACTCGGCACGCTCGGCTCGAACCATTTCATCAAGACATACTCCGGCAAGAAGGAAACCGAGCCGCTCCAGCCCGAGATTGCCGCCTACCTCAATATGGACATGATCGGCCGCCTGGATAAGCAACTCGTGCTGCAGGGCGTCGCTTCCAGCAGCATCTGGCCCGGCGAAATCGAGCGACGCAACGCGCCGGTCGGTCTCAGCATCAACGCGCAGAACGATACCTACGTACCGACCGACGCGACGCAGTTCTACATCCGCGGCGTGCCGTTCCTGAACGCGTTCACCGGAGCCCACGAAGACTATCACCGCCCGAGCGACACCGCCGACAAGGTTAATTACGACGGCGCCGAAAAGGTCGCGAAGTTCATGGGACTGGTCGCGCGATCGCTCGTCACGGCCGGCGCGCAGCCCGACTACAAGGAAGTCGAGGCGCCGCAGATGCCCGCGGGCGGTATGCGCGCCTATCTCGGCACGATCCCCGACTACGCCGAAGAGGTGAAAGGCGTCAAGCTCAGCGGCGTCACGAAGGGCGCTCCGGCGGAGGTCTCGGGCTTGCAGCAGGGCGACATCATCGTCGAGCTCGCCGGCCGGAAGATCGAAAACATCTACGACTATACGTACGCGCTCGAAGCCGTCAAGCCGAACGTCGAAATCGGCATCGTCGTCGAGCGCGCGGGCGAACGCATTGAGCTGAAAATCACGCCGGGATCGCGCGACTAGCGCTGCACGGGCGTGGGGAGGAGTCCGGGATGAGGCTGAGTCATGTCCTTACGTTTCTCGCGCTGACGCTCACCGCGTGGACCGCCGCCGCGCAGCCGCTTGACGCGCCGCTCGCCATCACCGGCGCGACCGTCGTCGTCGCGCCCGGCGAATCGTTCGAGAACGCCACCATCCTCATCGAGCACGGCCGCATCGCCGCGGTGGGCACGGAAGTGGCCATCCCGGATTACGCGCGCCGCATCGACGCCACCGGCCTCGTCGCGTACGCAGGGTTCATCGACGCCGCCACGCACCTTGGCGTCAAGGCGAAGGGCCCGACGAAGGAAGACCTCGATCGCGTGAGCGACCCCGGCCCCGAATTCGCCCAGGGGCCGCACACGTCCATGGCCCAGGCCAACCGGCAGGACGTCTGGCCCCAGTTGACCGTCTTCGACGTCTACGAAAAGGACAACGACGCGCTCGACGCGCACCGCCAGGCGGGCTTCGCCGTCGCGCTCGTGTCGCCGCGCCATGCGATCCTCGGCGGCAAGGGCGACCTGATGCAGTTGGGCGACAAACCCGTCCGCTCGAGCGTCATCGCGGCCGGCCTCACGCAAATCGTCGCCGGCGGCCCGGAAATGACGCCAGAGTCGTTCCGCACCCGTGCGTATCCCGGCTCGCCCATGGGCGTCGTCGCGCAGATCCGGCAGCTCTACTACGACGGCGAGTGGTACCGCCAGCGCAAGGCGCAGTTCGCGCGCTACCCGACACAGGTCGAGCGCCCCGCATACGATCCGGTGCTCGAAGCGATGGCACCGCTGCTCGACCGGCGCGAAATGTGGATCGCCGTCGCCAACGAGCCGAACGAGATCCATCATGCGCTCGATCTCGCCGCTGAGTTCAATCAACGCATCGCGATTCTCGGCGGCAAGGAGGCGTACAAGGTCGTCGATCGGCTCAAGGCAGAGCACGTGCCCGTCATCGTCAGCCTCGACTGGAAGGATAAACCCGAACTCGCGCCGAAAAAAGACCAGAAAGCCGGAACGTCGTATACCACGGTCTCCTGGACGCCCGCGTTCGAGAAGGACTTTTACGAACCGCTCGCTGTCCGGCGCGCGCGAGTCGCGGAGTGGGAAGAACACGTCGATAACCTCAAGACGCTCATCGCCGCCGGGGTTCCCGTGGCCGTCACCACGCGCGACAACAAGGATGCGAAAGATTTCTGGAAGCGGGCGCGCGAATCCATCGAGCACGGCCTCACGGCGGACGAGTTGCTCGCCGCGCTCACGACCGGCCCCGCGTCCATCTACAACGCCTCCGGCCAGCTCGGCCGCATCGCGCCCGGCCGGCTCGCCAATGTCACGCTGATGACGAAGCCGCTCGGCGAGAAGGGCGCGCAAGTCCGCCACCTGTTTGTTGACGGCGAACAATTCACGTTCCAGACCTCGGCTGAAGAGAAGAAAGATGAGGAGAAGAAAGACGGCGACACGGCGGAGAGCGGGGACGCCGACGAGTCCGCCGCGACCGCGGACGAGCCCAAGGACGACGAGAAAACCGACGACGCGGAGCCCGAAGACCTGCACCCGTGGGACGCCGAGTTGCCCGCACAACGCGACAAACAGAGTACAACGAACGGCGATCTCCTGCTGAAAAACGCCACGGTGATCACCGTCGCGAACGGCACGCTGCAGAACGCAGACGTGTTGATCCTCGACGGCCGTATCGCGGACATCGGCCCCGGCCTCGAAGCCCCGGCCGCCGTGACGACGATGGATCTTACGGGCTACTGGGTGATGCCGGGCATCATCGATCCGCACTCGCACATGGCCGTCACGGGCGTGAACGAGTTCACGCAGTCGATCACCTGTGAGGTGCGCCAGGCCGACGTCATCGACCACACGCAACTCGCCGTCCACCGCGCCATCGCCGGCGGCGTCACCACCATCCACACGATGCACGGCTCCGCAAACACCATCGGCGGCCAGAACGCCGTCGTCAAGCTAAAGTTCGACACTTCGCCGCGCGAAATGCTCGTCGCCACCGGCCCCCGCATCGTCAAGTTCGCCCTCGGCGAAAATGTCACGCGCGAACGCAGCACGCCGCGATTCCCGAATTCGCGCATGGGCGTCGAGTCCGTCCTGCGCATGGCGTTCAACGCCGCCATCGAGTACGACCGCGAGTGGAATGACTACCTCGCGCGCACAGCCCAGGGCCAGATCGTGCCGATCCCCCGCCGCGACATCCGCCTCGAAGCATTGCGCGACATTTATCAGGGCTCCATCTGGATTCATTCCCACTGTTACCGCGCCGATGAAATATTGCGCCTGCTCGCCGTCGCGCAGGACTATGGCGTCCGTGTCGCCACGCTGCAGCACGTGCTCGAGGGCTACCGCATCGCGCCGGAAATCTACAACCACGGCGCCGGCGCCTCGACGTTCAGCGACTGGTGGTCGTACAAGAAGGAAGCCTTCGACGCGATCCCCTACAACGCGCCGATGACGCTCCGCGCCGGCATCGTCACCAGCCTCAACTCGGACGACTCCGGCCAGGTGCGCCACATGAACCTCGAGGCCGCCAAGATGTTGCGCTACGGCGGGCTCACCGCCGACGAGGCCCTGCGGCTCATCACCATCAACCCCGCGATCCAACTCGGTCTCGATAGCCGCATCGGCTCGCTCGAACGCGGCAAAGACGGCGACGTCGCCGTTTTCACGCGCCACCCGCTCGACACCTTCGCGAAGAACGTCATGACCGTCATCGAAGGCGAGATCTTTTTCACGCATCCCGGCACGGTGTTCGACGGGTCGCAGCCCGGCCCCGGCGTTCCGGATGTCCCGCGCCCCGCGCGCACGCCGTTGCATCTCGAGGCGCTGCCCGCGTCCGACGTTTACGCCATCGTGAACGCCGAAATTCACCCCGTCGGCGCGCCCGTCATCGCCAGGGGCACGCTCGTGATCCGCGGCGGAAAAATCGCCGCGCTCGGCGCCGATACACCCGCGCCCGCCGATGCCACCCTGGTCGACGCCGCCGGGCTGCGCGTGTATCCCGGCCTGATCAACTCCGCGACCCAGCTTGGGCTGGTGGAGATCGCCGGCCTCGCGCAGACGGTGGACGCGCGCGAGCTCGCGCGGTTCCAGCCGGAGCTACAGGCGATGTCCGCCATCAATCCGCATAGCGAACATTTCCCGGTGTCCTATTGCGAGGGAATCACAACCGCGCACGTCCTGCCGTCGGGCGGCTTCGTCTCAGGCCGCGCCGCGTTCGTGCAGCTCGACGGTTGGACCATGCCGCAGATGCTCCGCAGCGGCGAGACCGGCCTGGTGATGGATCTGCCCGTGTTGCCGGTGGACATCCCCGAGGACGACGTCAAAAAACGCACCGACGAACACCGGAAGCGTTACGAACAGATCGAGGAGTTCATGCGCACGGCGCAGTACTACGTTCGCGCCAAGTCGGTCCCGGCGTCACCGCTGCCGAATGACTTGCGCATGGCCGCGATGGCGCCCTACTTCAACGGCGACAAGCCCATCTTCTTTCGCGCGAACACGTACAAGGAAATCCTGCAGGTCCTCGCGTTCGCCGATGCGTTTCAGATCACGCCGGTCATTGTCGGCGGCGGGGACGCATGGAAATGCGCGAAGCAACTGGCCGAACGCAATGTGCCCGTCATCGTCACGACCGTGTTCGACGAGGCGCGCGGCCGCTACGACCGTTTCGACGCGTTCTACACGAACCCCGCGCGTCTCGAGGCCGCCGGCGTGCTGTTCAGCATCGCGATGGACGGCGCCGAGTTCGCGCGCCAACTCAGCGTAAACGCGGGGTACGCGGTCGCGTACGGCCTCAGCGAAGACCGCGCGCTGCGCGCGATTACGCTCGACGCGGCGGAGATACTCGGCGTGGCGGGTGAAGTGGGTTCGCTCGAGGCGGGCAAGATCGCCGACGTCATCATCACGACGGGCGATCCCCTCCAGGCCAGCTCGCGCACCGTCGGCATGTTCATGGCCGGACGGCCTGTCGAACTGACCAGCCTGCACGAGCGCAGCTACGAAAAGTTTACGAATCGTCCCCAGCCCGCGCTGGAACCCGCACCCGAACTGCGCGGCCCCCCGGCGATGCACGCCGAGCCTGCCTCATTCGCTACGACAGATTAGCTCGCCGATGGCGGATTCACCGTCCGCCCACGCGCCGCTAGGATCGGCTTTGGCTGATCGCCTGCGCGCGCAGCACGTCCACCGCCTGGTCCATTGACGTCCAGGCAAACGTCGCCGCATCAGTGGATGTCGCCGGGTGCACGAACATCGGCAGCCATATCCGCGTGCCCGCGGAAGTCGTCAGGCCCACAAACTCGAGGTTGCCGATGTGAATCGGCCGCGCCGCGGCCACCTCGCTCCAGCGAACCGCTTCGGTACGTCCGAGCCACGTCTGGCCGCGCACGCCTTCCTGCGTTACTTCGTACCGGAAGTAATGCGTCATCACCAGCGCGGACAACGCCGCATACGGCGGACCGAAAAACACGAGCACGTAGCCGATCGTTTCCAGCACCACGGGCAGCTTCGCCTGGCGAAACGCCGGATCGATCAGCGCCAGCAGCACGACAAACACCGAACAACAAATCGAGCCCGCGATATAGGCGAACAGGAACACCGGTGCGGGGTCTACTTTGTATCTGCACGTGCCCTGCGACATCACAACCGTCCCGAAATCGCCGATCACAGCCGATCGACGGCAGCCAAGGAAGTAGAGTACTCCACGAACCCCGCCCGAGTCGAGGGAAATTTCTTGCCAGCAGCCGACAGAAAGCGCATTTAGGGCGCTCGCCGACGAATTTTGTCAATACTTATCCATTCGACGCCTCAGGCGCCGCGTTGGTATTCGTGGACGTAGTCAGCCATCGCCGCGGCCACGACCGAATGCGACTCCTCGCGGCCGTATACGTGCGTTATCTCGCAAGTCTTCGGCGAGTCTTCGGGCGCGTTCTTGTAGGTCAAGAAGTAGTGCCGCAGCCGCTCGACCACCGGCCGCGGGCACTCGCGGATGTCGTCCCACGGGCCGTAGGTCGGGTCCCCGTCCAGCACCGCGATGATCTTGTCGTCCGCCTCGTTGTCGTCGATCATCCGGAACCCGCCGATCGGCTTCACCTGCATCACGATGTCCCCGTGGCTGAAATTGCGCTCCGACATTACGCAGATATCCAGCGGATCGCCGTCGCCACGGATGTTCGTGCGCCCCGCGGCGCGGTTGCAGATCTCCGCGATGCGCGGCCCGCACCACGTCTGCGGGATCAGGCCGTAAAGCGTCGGGCACACGTTCGAAAATCGCTGCGGCCGGTCCACGCGCAACAGCCCGGTGTCCTTGTCGAGCTCGAATTTGACCGTGTCCGTCGGGACGAGCTCGATATAGCACGTCACGACGTGCGGCGCGCGTGCGCCAACCGGAATGCCGTGCCAGGGATGTGCGCGGAACGTCTGCCGCAGCGACGAGATCGTGAGTTTCGGTTCGTGGGACATGGGCACTACTCCTGGAAAACGAAGCCAAGGGAGGGCGTGCGTACTCGTGACCCGGTTCGAGTCGAGGTCAAGATCGCGAGATCACGCATCCGCCCCCGCGAAGCCGGGCCTAGCTGAGCGACGCATGAAGGCGCTCGAATCCTTCCTCCATCGATACGACGGGCGCATAACCGAGATCCTGCCGCGCGGCACCGATATCATACCAGTGCGCGGTACCGAGTTGGCGAGCGACAAACCGCGTCAGCGGCGGTTCGTCCTTCCGTCGCGACAACCGCCAGGCGATTTCCATGAACCAACCCGCCGCATAGGCGAGTCGCGGCGATATCGTCCTTGACTCTGCGGGAAGCCCGGCGGCGCCGAGTATGCCGTTGATCACGTCGCGGATCGGCATCGGTTCGCCGTTCGAGATGTAGTACGCCTTGCCGGCGCACGCCGCGCCGGGCGACAGCGCGTCGAGCGCGAGCAGATGCGCGTGCGCGGCATTGTCGACGTACGTCGCATCGATTCTCTGCTCTCCGGATCCGACAAGGCGCAGTTTGCCCGCGTGCGCGCGTTCCAGAATCCGCGGCACCAGCTGCGTGTCCTCCGGGCCCCAGAGCAGGTGCGGCCGCAACGCCACGGTCGCGAGCGTCGCGTGGTTCGCGTCGAGCACGAGCCGCTCCGCCATCGCTTTCGTCCGGGGATAGTCCGCGAGGTAGCGGTCCGGAAATGGCGCCGACTCATCCGCGCCCTCCTGATCGTCCCCCGCGAAGGCGACGCTCGGCGTACTCGTGTACACCAAGCGCCCGATGCCGTGCCGCCGGCACGCGTTGACGACGTTCTGCGTCCCCATGACATTCGTGTCGTAGTACTCGATGTATGGTCCCCATACACCCGCCTTTGCCGCCGTGTGAATGACCGCGTTGCAGCCGTCCGCCGCCGCCTCGACCGCCCGGTAATTCGAAATGTCGCCGCGCACGGTCTCGACGCCCAGTTCAACCAACGCCGGGTAGTCGCCGCGCGCCATTGACCGCACCGAATCACCCCGCGCCGCCAGCATCCGCACGATGACCGACCCGAGGAACCCGCCGCCGCCCGTGACCAGCACCTTCACTTGATCTGCTCCGCGGCCCAGACGGCCAGTTGTTCCCGGAAAATCTTCGCGTTGTGTCGCACGTCCACCGGAAATTTCGGGTGCAACAGAAATTGACCAATCGCCTCCGTCTTGGGATGGGCCGCGGCCATCCTCTGCAGCTCGCTGCGAATCGCGGGCCATTGCGATTCGTCCGTGCCCGCCTCGAGCTCGACGCACACGACCGGCGTCTGCGCGGGCCTGGATCCCACACCCACGAGCGCCGTGCGCCGTACACGCGCGTGCGTGTCGAAAACGCGCTCGATCGGTTCCGTGTACAGTTCGCCCGTCGCCGTCGTCACGCGGTGCGATTTGCGTCCGCAGAACCACAGCCGCCCCGCGTCGTCGAAGTAGCCGAGATCGCCCATGCGGTGCCAGAACCCGCCTGCCGGGTCCGGAATCTTCGCCAGCCGCGTCGCGTCCCCGCGGCGAAAGTACTCCGCCGTCGCTTGCGGACCTTTCACGGCGATCTCGCCCACCTCGCCCGCGGGGGACCTGAGCGCGTCGGTCCATTCGGCGATCGGCTCATCCGTAATCCGGAGAATCTCGATGGCGGCGCTGTTGACCGGACGCCCGATGCACACGCCGTGCCCTTGCGCGGTCAGCGCGGCGGTGTCCGAGATCAACTCGCGATGACCGATTCGCGCCACGGGCAGCGCCTCGGTCGCGCCGTACGACGGCCAAATCAGCACGTTGGGTTCGAGCGATTCCGCAAACCGCGCGAGGGACTCCGGCTCCGCCGGCGCGCCGGCGGAGATGACCCTGCGCACCGACGGCATCTTCGCGGCCGCGCCCTGCGCGTACCGGCCCAGTTTGTCCAGCAACGCGGGCGACGCGAAGAAATTCGTCACGCGGTAGCTGTTCGCCGCCGTGATCAGGTTGCGGGGATTCGCCGTAATCGGCCGGCTCGCGTCCATGTACGGCACCACGGACGTCATGCCCAGCGCGGGGCCGAACAGCGCGAACAACGGAAACGTCGCGAGGTCGCGTTCGCCCGGCTCGATGCCGTAGTCTTCGCGCAGGCACTGCACCTGCGCGTCGAAGTTGCCGTGGGTGTACACCGCGCCCTTCGGCACGCCCGTGCTGCCCGACGTGAACAGAATCGCCGCCACGTCGTCGCGCCCGCGCTCCGCGAGCACCGGCGAGTCATCGCTGTCGAGCATCTCGCGCAACGTGTACCCGCCCCAGAACAGCCGACGGCCCGCCGTCACGTTGATGCGGTTCGTCTCGCGGCACCACCCCAGCAGCACACGCGCGGCGTGCGCTTTCGGAATTCCGACGAAGGCTTCCGGCGCGGCCTCGCCCAGGCACGCCTTGAGGTTTTTCACGCCCATACCCGGGTCCACCATCACGGGGATCGCGCCCGCCTTGAACAGGGCGAACGTCAGCGCGAAAAAATCGAGCGACGGCGTCACCATGAGTACCGCGCGAACGCCGTCCGCGATTCCCACCTTTCGCAGGCCGCGCGCGAGACGGTTACTCTCGGATTCAAGTTGCGCGGCCGTGTACGTCCGGTAGCGGTACGGTCCCTTGCGGCTGGGCCGTTGTTGGACGACCACCGCAAGCTCGTTCGGCTGCGCCGCGGCGATCCGCGGCACGAAGCGCGCGACGTTGAGGTTTTCGTCCGGCTCGTTCATGTCCCCTCCACGAACGCGCGAACGAGCGGAATCACTTCCTCGCGGGCGTCTTCGAGAACGTAGTGTCCGCAGGCGTCATCCGCGTGCACCGCCGCCGTGGGAAACCGCTCTTTCCACTCGGCCAGAAAATGCCGGTCGAACACGAAGTCGCGCAGGCCCCAGCAAATCAGCATCGGCCGGTCCTTCAGCGAATCGAGTCTCGTCTCCGTCTCGACCACCGCGTTGTACGACGCGTCGCCCGGGCGCAGCGGAATGTCCTGCACAAAACGCAGCGTCGCGATTCGGTTCGCCCAGGAATCATACGGCGCGGTGTATCCCGCGCGTTCCTCGGCGGTCAGTTTGCGCTTCGTGCAGCAGACCCGGCTCGCGATCGCGCTGAACGCGTTGAACCGCCGCACGGCGAACGCGCCGAGCCAGGTATTCCGCACGAGCCATAACGGCCACGGAAACGGTTTCGACGCCGGCAGCCGGAACGCCGCCGTGTTCAGCACCACCAGCCTGCGAATGCGCTCCGGATGCCGCGTCGCGTAGGCGAACCCGATCATGCCACCCCAGTCGTGCACGATCAGCGAAATGTTTTTCGTGACTCCGGCCGACTCGAGCAGCGCATCGAGGTCGTCCACGCGCGATTCGAGCACATACCGATACGCGTCGTCGCCCGGTTTGTCGGACATCCCGCACCCGACATGGTCCGGCACAATGCAGCGGTACCCGTCGCGCAGCGCGAGCACGAGGCCGCGATAGTAGAACGACCACGTCGGGTTGCCGTGCACCATCACGACCGGGTCCCCCGCGCCTTCGTCGAGGTAATGCATGCGCACGCCGCCGCCGCGGTCGAAGTACTTGCCCGTGAACGGGTAGAGGTCTCGCGGAATCTCACGCATCGCTGGGCGCCGGCCTCACCACTCCACGCCGAGCATGAGGCAATTGAGCCCGCTGCCAATGCCCAACAGGCCCACGCGGTCGCCGCGTTCGAGGAATCCCCGCTCGTCCGCGAGCGCCGCCGTGATCGGCAGCGATACGGTCCCCATGTTGCCGAGGAACGGATACGTCGAGAAGTCGCGCTCGGGCGGCACGCCGATCGCCTTCAGAATCGTCTCGCGGTTCGCGTGGCCCACCTGGTGGCAGATGACCTTGTCGACGTCGCCAGTTTCCCAGCCCACCTCGCGCAGAAACGCGCGCCATGTGGTCTCGCCCAGCGTCACGCCGTGCTTCAGCACGCTTGGCGCGTCCGTCTGCATCAGCGGCACCGCGCCGTGTCCGTTGCGCCGCTCGAGCCCCCAGCGACAGAGCCCGAAATGCTCCGGGTGCGCCACGTTCACGCCGCCCACGAGCCGGTGCCCGCCGCCAGCACTCAGCGTCCCGTCCGTCAGCAATACGGCCGCCGCGCCGGACCCGCCGGTCAGCGTCGCGAGCGATTTCGTGAACAATTCCATCGTCGGCTGCGCGTTCATGCGCTCGATCATCACGTCGTTGATTTCGCGCGCCGTCTCGCAGGACACCACGAGTCCCGCGCGAATCTGCCCGAGCTCGATCCGGTTTGCGATGTCGATCATGCCGTTGAGCACGCCCAGGCACGCGTTGCTGATGTCGTAGACGCCCGCCTCGCCGCGCACGCCGAGTTCCGCGGCCACGCGGCACGCCGTCGCCGGTTCGAAGTCCTCGCGGTTTACGCCCGCGTACACCAGCACGCCGATGTCGTCGCCGGAGACGCCGGCCGCCTCGAGCGCCTTCGCCCCCGCCTCGATGGCGCCATCGCCCACCGCGAACTCGCGTTCCCACCAGCGTCGCTCATGAATGCCGGTCAGCGCTTCGAGCTGGCCCGGCCGCAGATGCAGCGCACCGTACACCGGCGCGAGCCGCTCCTCGAGTTCATCCGAACTCACGACGACGGGCGCGAGCGCGTATCCGATCGCATCGACGTGTACGCGCGTGTACTTCATCGGCCGTCCTCAGCGATCCGCACCGCGAAGTTTTCCATGCGGTAGATGATCCGCCCGTCCACGCTCAGGTGGCCCTCCGCCCGCAGCATCCGCGCGTCGTCGTCCACCGCCGTCACGTTCGCCTCGACCGTCACCCGCTTGTCCCGCGGGATCACCTGGCCGCGATACAACCACCGGTGCTCCTCACCCAGCGCGACGCACTGCACGCGCGCGCGCGGCCCCGGTTTCCAGCGTTCCATCGCCGCGAACCGCACGAGTTGCAGGAAGCCCTCCAGCCCGAGCGATCCCGGCCACACCGGGTCCTGGTAGAAGTGCGCCTCGAAAAACCACGCGCGCGGATCCACGTCGATGCCCGCGCGGAGGTGTCCGAGCCCGTGCGGCCCGCCCTGCGGCGTGTACACCTCAATCTGGTCCACCATCCGCATCCGGTCGGACGGATACGGCGTCACGCGCGGATACGGGAACGGCATGTGCTCGGCGCGCTCCGCGGCCGTCGCGGCGTAGAGTTTCGCGTCGCGCAGGCCGACCTGGTTCGCGAGCGCCTTCTCGGAGAAGTACCCGAAGTGCGTGTCGCCGCGGTAGACGCGCACGTCGCCGCGCCGCACATCGAAGTTGTAGTGCTGGATGATCATCCCGCCCGACCGCGAGACGCCCGTGCACTTCACATGCGTCCGCAGCGTCCCCGCGTCCGGCCGCAGCGTCTCGTATTGCACCGCGCTGCCGCCAAGGTTGCGGAAGCGCAGGTCCGTCTCGCTTGTCAGTGCCGACCCCATGTACGCCGCCAGCCACCCGCAGGGCTGAAGCGCGGTCTCCAGCAGCACCGCGAATGGCATCGTGCCGTCCCGGTTCGCCGCGAAATACCACTCGTTGGACGGCACGTCGTACTCCGCGACAGCCTCCGCGCCAGCCTTCATTACCCAGGGCTCGCCGCGCACCTCCACCACGCGATCGAGAAACTGGAACGGCGGCCGCGGCAGCCGCGCGATCGTGCGCTCATGGTCGAACACGCGGTACTTGTCACCAAACGCGTCCGACGGATTTCCGGTCGAAAACGCGAGAATCGATTGATAGTCGTACTTTGCGGCGCGCGGATGAGAAGCATGGGAAGCCTGTGAGTCATGGGACTTCTCGTCAGATCGAGCGGCGACGCCGCCTCCGTCGTCGCGAGCGGCGACATCACTTCCGTCACCGCGATGAGCGGCATCCCCCTTGTCATTGCGAGGAGCGCAAAGCGCGACGAAGCAATCTCTTCCGCCAGAAACGTCGATCCCTGGAGTCCGCCCAGCCCAGATCTCCTCGAGCCGTCCACGCGTCGACCCGGTCAACTGCAGCGACATATTCGTCATCTCGACGGCCGGTTTTCCGTCCACGTACATCAGACTGTCCGCAATCGCGTAGGGACTCGGATTGAAGCCGAGCTCCTTGATGGCGACTTCGTACACGACCTTCCTCGACGACGCGTTCACTTCCCCGCGGCACTTGAGCTGGCCCGCCACGCCCGGCACGGGCTCATAGACAAACTCGTCCGCCTCGCCGACCCAGCCCATCCGCATCAGGTGCACGCGTAGCGTGTGCAGGCAGCACTCGTACATCAGCGTGCCCGGCATCACCATGTCGTCCACGAAATGGCATGTCAGGAACCAGTCGTCCGGGCGCACGTCCATCTCGCCGCGAATCCGGCCGAGCCCGTACCGCCCGCCGGTCGGATCGAGTTCGAGGATCCGATCGACGAGTTCCATCCGGCCCGATGGCAGCGTCACCGGGTCGCGCAGCGGCAGCCCTGCGAATGCCTCGCCGAAACATCCCGCGAGATCGCCGGCGCGCAATCGCGCGAGCTGTGCATCGTCGTACGACTCGCGCGTCATCGGCACGAGATCGCGCCAGTCCTTCGGCCGAGCACCCGGCATCGGCCGCAGGTCGAGTGCCGTCTTGACCACGCCCGCGCCCGCGTCCAGTTCCTCGCGTGTGAAGAACCCCGCGCAGCCGTTCCGCATCGTCAACAGCGGCTCGCCGTTCACCGTCGCGTCGAAGTTGAACCGGAACAGATGCGTGTCGCCCTGCCGGAAGAAACGCTCGATGCGGATGTCGTACACGATGCGCTCGCCGGGCCCGGGCAGTTCACGGTGAAACGTTACTTGCGCATCCAGCAACCGGTACATTGCGCGTCCGCGCGTCACCGCATCGATGCCGAGGTAGCCCGACAGCAACAGGTCTGCCTGTCCCGCCTCCACCGCGATGCACGTCGGAATGCGCCCGCCGTCCAGGTACCACGCACCCGGCAGGATGTCGTGCTCCGTGATGACCCGGCCGCCGCCCAGCGACCGTGGCTCACCCTCGATCGACACGATCCGGTCGACGAGCATCAGCGGCTCGTCCGGAAGCCGGACCCGCGTCGGATGCCCGTCCGCGGCCGCCCACTCTGGCCCCAGTGACCTCGCGATCGATCCGATTGCAAATTCCAGACACGCCGCGCGATCCATGAACACGGCACGACGCGGCGCGGCTAGCGCCGGCAAACCGGAGTCGTGATCGCCCGGCGAAGATTTTCGCTCGTCATGGGTCTTATTGGTCCGATAGGACCTATAAGTCCTATTGAACGTTTCATCTCGAATCGACGGCGCATCGACCTCAGCTCGCGCCGCAATCCGTTGTTGCAAGTTCACAATGCGTGCGGCTAGCTCGCCCGCATACGCCGATTGGCGCAGGAACGTCTCGTGCGCGCCCGCATGTGCGACCTCGCGCGCGGTCCATCCAACCGCCGCCGGAACGGAGTACCCCGAAGCGCCTACAGAGACTAATTCCGGTATTGGAACCGGTCCCGCGGCGACAAATTCCTCTTCGCGCGGCTGCTTCTCGCGCTGTGTCGCTATCGGCGTGCGCGCTGCGCGCTTCGCAGGGAGCGCGACTTCCATCGGCCCGTGCCCGACCGCCACCGTCACGCTGCGCCCCGCAGGTTTCGGCCCCTCGAACGCCGCGACGCGTGTCTCTTGTCCGTACAACACCGACAGATCCACCGGCACGCGCTCGCTCACCAACTGTCCAAGCATCCGCAGTACGAGGCCCGCTGTGCCGCGTCCCGGCATGCACACCGACCGCGCCACGTGCGGCCGTCCTTTCAGAATCTCGCCGATCATTCGCGAACACGACCCGCCCGGACCCATCTCCAGGAAAATCCGCGCGCCATCGCGATACGCCGCCTCGATGACTTTCGGATAGTCGATGCCGTAGATCGCCTGCGCGAGCACCGAGTCCGCCGCCGTCTCGCTGCTTACGTGGTACGCCGTGCCCCACGCGCCGCTGTAAAAGCGGATGCCGCGCGGCTCTGTCGTCGGCAACACATGCAATTCGCGGTACGGCCCCTGCACTTCCTTCGCGACCTCGCAATGCACCGTCGTCACGCCCTGCAGCGGGAAGAATTCGCAGTCGAGTTTTTGCACGAGCTTCTGCACCGCGTGCGGGTCGCCCCCGACCACGCACTCGTGCAGTGTGTTCACGATCAGGCTGTACACCTTCTTGTGGTCTTTCATCGCGGCGCGGACGACCTTTGCCGGCCGATCGATCACGCCCAGCGCCCAGTCCACGGTCTGTCCGCCGGGCACCTTCCACGCCCGCCGCGCCGCGCGGTATTCGCCCGCGAGGTCCTCGGTGAACAACGTGGACGCGTTTATGCGCTCCAGCATCGCGTCGCGGTCGGTCCACGCCTTCAGCGCGAACAGCCCCGCCGTCTCGCCCAGGCTGTACCCCACCACCGCGGCCGGCCGCACGCCGAACCGCTGCACGAGGTCCGCCGTCGCCGTGCCCAGCGCCACCTGGCCGAACAACGCCGCCTTCGGATTCGTCAGCGCGGCGGCTGGAGATTGCCCGTGCCAGAACACGTCCGGCTGAAACTGGTCGCGCAACCGCACGTTTTCGCGATCCTGCTGGCGCAACACTTCCGGCCATTCGACCCCGAGGTCGCGCCCCATTCCGGCGTACTGGTTGCCGGATCCCGGAAACACGAACGCCACCTCGCCGCCTCCGCCCAGCGGCTCGAGCGAGAAAAACACGCGGTCGCGCACGCTCGGCGGCGCATCGGCGGACCAGTCGCCGTCCGCGCGGCCGTCGCGCAGCCGTGTGTGCAGGAAATCGATTTGATTGCAGAGTTCGTCCGCATCCCGCGCGACGAACGCCGCGCCGATCTTGCGGGACGCGTCCTCCCGGTTCTCGTGCCACCACGCCCGCGCGAGTTGTTCGATCGCGCAGCCGTCCCGCTCCTGCGCGAACGCGCTAAGCCGATCCAGTCCGATTCGCAGCGATTCGAGATTGTTCGCTTCGACGCAAAAGAGCCCTTCGGTCCGCGAGCCGAGCGGTTGCGCGCGTTCTTGAGGCCGTGCCGCGCGGGGATCGTCGTAGGATTCCAGCGCGAGGTGGACGGAGTTGCCGTCGGAACTGCGCCCGCTCACGCCCGCGAGCCGAGGCCCGTCCGCGCGGTTCCGCAGCCAGAATTCCGCCGCGTCCGCGTTCCGTCCCGGCGGCAACACTTCGCAGTACAGCGCCGTGCACGCGCGAACGAATCCCGCCAGGCCCGACGCCGCGCCCGCGTGGCCGATCGCGTCCTCGACCGATCCCGCGCGGCAGTGGGTGTCACTGCGCGCGGCAGACCACGCCGCGGCCATCTCGATCTGCGGCCTGTCCGTTTCCAGAAGTTCAGGTTGCGCGCCGCCGCGCCAGACGAGTTCCAGCGCGTTCGTGTCGGTCTCGGCGGAGTCGTTGCCGATCCCGGCATTCAGCGATGCCGCATCCCGGATCACCCCGTACACGCGGTCGCCGTCTCGTTCCGCGTCCTCGAGCCGTTTCAGCGCCACGGCCGCCGCGCCGTCGCAGGGCGCGCGATTCGCTCCGAGCGCCACGCGCGGGTCGCCGCAGAAGTCCACGGCCCCGGCGAGCGCGAAGTCGATGTCGCCGTTCTGCAACGCGCGCATCGCAATCTCGATTGCGCGCAGGCCGGACGTTTCCTCGCTGGATATCGTGAAGCTCGGCCCGCCGAACCGGAACTGCCGCGCGATCCGGCTCGCTGCGATGCTCGCGAGCCCGCCCATCGTGCGGTTCGCCGTCAGCGCCGGGCCCGTCGAGTCGCGCAGCGACTTCACCCACGCGGCGAATTCGTCGTCGCTGAGGTTCAGCCCGAGGCGTTTCGCCCACACACGCGCCTTCGCCGGCAGCGACCAGCGCAGCATGTAGTTTGTCGTGTTGAAGTCGAGACCCAGGCCCACGAACACGCCCGCGCGATCGGTATCGACCGGCTCGAACTCGCAATCGTCCAGCGCGTTCGCCGCCACCTGCAACATCAACACCTGTTGCGGCAGCATTTCCTCGAGTTCGCGCGGCGGGATCCGGAATCTCTCCAGCGGTACGTCAATCTGCTCGAGAAAGTGCCCACGCCCGTCGTCGCGAGGAGTCCTCCCACTGCCGTCATTGCGAGGAGCGGGATGTGCGACGAAGCAATCTCTTAAACCAGTCGCGTCCGAATTGTTCTGTGACTTAAACCACGCGCTCTCGCGAATGCCCCACCAGTTCCGCGGAGCCTCCGGTTCGTGCGACGCGCCGCCGCCGAGCGCGCGCTCCTGAAACGCGCGGAGCGACTCCCACGGCCCGAACCGCGCATCCATCCCGACCACGGCGATCGCAGCAGGACGCTCCGGCGGCACAACCGCCACCGCCCGCTTCGTTGCGCGTTCCGGCAGCCACTCCTCGAGCACTACGTGCGCATTGATCCCGCCGAACCCAAACGCGCTCACGCCCGCGCGCCGCGGCACGCCTTCCGCCCGCCGGTTCCACGGCCGCCCCGTGCTCAACACGCGAAACGGGCTGTCCTCCATCCGCAGCGCGGCCGTCGCGCGCCGGAAATTCGCGGTGGGAGGGAGGGTTTCCTCCTTCATGGCGAGCACCGTCTTGATCAGCGCCGCCGAACCCGCCGCCGTCAGCAGGTGTCCGATGTTCGATTTGACCGATCCGATGACGCACTGCCCGGGCTTCCAGGCTTCGCCGCCCCAGAGCGTGCGCAGACTCTCGAACTCGACGCCGTCGCCGAGCGGCGTGCCCGTCGCGTGACACTCCACGAGGTCAACATCCGGCGGCGAGAGGCCCGCCTGCTCATATGCCGCGCGCATCGCGCGCACCTGGCCGTCGGACGACGGCGCGAGCAGCCCGCCGCCCACGTCGTTCGACACGCCGATGCCGCGAATCACGGCGTAAATCCGATCGCCATCGCGCACCGCGTCGTCCGTGCGCTTGAGCACCAGCACGCCCGCGCCTTCGCCGACCACGAGCCCGTTGCCGCGCTCGTCGAACGGCGAACACGTTCCCGTCGGCGACAGCGCACGCAATTGCGAAAATCCCATCTGCGTGTACAGCGCGTCCGGCCGCGACAGGCCGCCCGCGAACATCGCGTCCGCGCGTCCCGCCAACAACTCGTCCACCGCGAGTTTCACGGCGTACAGGGATGACGCGCAGGCCGCGTCCAGCGTCATCGTGCCGCCGCGCAGCCCCAGCGCCGTCGCCAGGATCCCCGCAGGCATTCCCGTCACAAAGCGGTTCAGCGGATGCACGTCGCGCCCCGGTGACGTTACTCCCGCGCCAAGCACTTTCTCCTCGAGCGTCCGCCCGATCGTCTGTTCCGCGATCGCCGCGGCGCTCTCCGTCGGCAGCGCGAGATTGCCCAGCACCACGCCGATGCGCGCGGGGTCGAGCGCGGTCAGTTTCGCGTCGCTGTACGCCTGCGCGCCCGCCGCGAGCAGCAACCGCGTCGAAGGATCGAGCTCGGCCGCGTCTTCCACCGGCAGCGTAAGCCGCGCGTCCAGCGGCGGTCCCTGCATTACGAAGCAGCCGCGCGTGGAATACACCTTGTCCGGCTGGCCGGGCTGCGCGTCGTGTGCCTCCGCCGGGTCGAGCGCCCAGCGGCCTGCGGGAACCTCGCGCGCGGCGTCGCGCGCGTTCACGATGTTCGCCCAGAATTCCTCGAAGTCGCGCGCGCCGGGGAACACGCCCCCGATCCCGACGATCGCCACGCTGCTGCGCGCCGCGTCCATCGCGGTCAGTCCTTCAGCGGTTGCAGCGGCTGGTTCCGGCGGAACGCGTCGTTCAGCGAGGCGTCCATCACGCACTCGTACCCGTCGATGCGCGCGACGAGCCCGCCATTCGCGGGATCGATAAATTCGATCGTCGCGGTGGCGCTGTGCCCGGTCGATTTCTCGATGCGCGCCTCGATGCGCACGCCCCCCTTCGGGAACGCCGTCTGGAATTGTTCGTAGCGGCCCACGCGCACCGGCAACGATCCCATGCCGAACCGGTTGAAGCTCCACAGAATCAACGCCTGGAACGCGCCGTCGATCGCGAGCGGATCCGCGAGCCAGCGCCGCCGCAGCGGCTCGGCGATCCACAAGTCCGGCGAAGGCGCCGCCTCGTTGGTCACCGATATGCCCATGTCGCCGCAGCCGTCCACGGACACGATGCCCTGCATCGCCGGCCCGTGGAACAGCAGCCCGCGATAGATGTCGTCGCGCGATCCCCGGTAGTCCGGCAGCGTGCGATTGGCGAGCGCGGCCTCGCCCGCGCCGAAGGTCGTGCCCAGCACGACGGTCGCCGAACTGTGCACCAGCGCGCCGCCGTTGCCACGCAGTTCGACCGCCACGGCGGTACGCCCGTCACGCGAGTGCGGCCTTGACACCGCCAGTTCCAGCGGAACCGCTGCGCCGTTTTCCAGAATCACGCCCTTGAGCACGCGCAAGTTCTCGATACCCACGAACCGCAGGCCCGGGTTCGCGTGCAGCGCCGCGTGCGCCATCCACTCAATGTACATCGCCACCGGCAACACCGGCCGGCCGTCGATCACGTGCGAAGCGAGAAACGGAAATTGATCGGACGACAACGAGATCGTCAATGCCGTCGTGAACGGGGAGGGGGTGGGGGATACGTTCGGCGCGGCGTTCAATTCCGCGAGCACGACGAGTTCGGGCTCGCCATTCAGCCGCCCAAGTTCGTGCACGAGCAGTTCCGCGCCCGCTTGGAGTGGAATTACGCCGACGCCCTCGCTCTCGAACATCTTGCGCAGCGCCGGCGTCACCATCCCGCCGTCCCACGGGCCCCAGTTGAGCGACACGACCCGGCACCCGGGCCGCCGCGCCGCCTCGACGCGCGCCAGCTTGTTCAGCGCCTCGTTCGCCATCGCGTAGTCGGCCTGGCCCACGCGGCCGAACCGGCCCGTGGACGACGAGAACAGCGCAAGGAATTTCAGCGGGGCATGGCCGATCGCTGCGAGCATGTTGCGCAACCCGCCGACCTTCGTGTCGTACACCGCGTCAAACTGTTCGGCCGTCTTGTCTTCGATCCGCCGATCGACGATCACGCCCGCGCCGTGAACGACGCCCGTAATCGCGCCAAGCTCGCGCTGGATCCGCCCGACGACTTCACGGACGGCATCGGCGTTGCGCACGTCCGCGGCGTAGTAACGCACGTCCGATCCCGCCAGTCGAATCGCGGCCAATGTGTCGCAAATCTCGCGCGCGCCCGTGATCGCGCGGTATTCGGATTCGAGGTCCTGCGGCGACATCGGGCCCGGTGCGCGATCGAGCAACACTTTCTTGATGGTTCGTTCGTCGCTCAGTCCCTTCAGCCAGTCAGGTTGCGCCTCGGGCAACGCCGACCGGCCGATCAGCGCCAGCTTCGGCCCGCCGTGCCGCGCGATCGCCAGCGCACACGCCGCGGTCACACCGCGCGCGCCACCCGTCACGACGACGACCTCGTTACTGCTGAGTATTTGTGGGTCGCTGGATGCGGCAACCGGCTCGAGCACTATCGTCGTGGACCCGTCCGGGGACACGCCCGTCTCGACTGGGCCCTCGCGGAGAAACTCGTCAACCAGCGCCCGCGCCGCGTCGGCGTCGCTCGCAAAGTCCGGTGCAACGTCTAGTGCGCGGATTCCGATCCGGGGCCATTCATGCGCCGCCGTCTTCGCGAGTCCCGCGAGCGCTCCCGCCTCGGGCTTCGCGATCTTCCCGGCGTCGCGCAGGCCGAACCCGCCGTCCAGACGCATCGCGCACACGAGCAGCCTCAGTCCCGCGCTTGCGGACCGCCCCAACGCGCGGCCCCAGGCCTTCACGGCCAGGAACTCGTCGCGGGGCCGGCCCGAACCGATCACGATCGCGCCGCTCGCATGCTCCCTCACGGCGCTATCCAGCGGATGCTCCGACGCGTCAAAACCCCGCGCGCGCAGTTCACGCGCCACCGCCGAGCGCAGCGATGATTCATCTCCAATCACCGCCAGGCCCGCGCCGGCCGCAATGCCGATCCGCCCGCGCCCCGCCGCCAGCGCCTGCAACCGCAGCGATTGCATACATATCGTAGCGCCGCCGTCCCGGCCTCTGTCCGAATCCGCCAACGTAGCGCCGCCATCCCGGCGGCCAAGAGGAGACGCGCGCTCGCCCCGTTCGGGCTTAGTAGCGCCGCCGTCCCGGCGGCTAAACGGAGACGAATCCGGCGCGGTTACGGGGTGGGTGGCGCAGGCATCCTGCCTGCGGGGGTTCCCAACCTCTGCGCCCGCGCCCAGTTTCGCGACGATGTCGCCCAACGTCGAAATCGCGCCAAGTTCCTCGGCTTCCAGGCTCGGCAGTCCCGGCACACGTTCCTGCAACGCCGACAAAATCTCTACGCGCTTGATCGAGTCAATCCCCAGGTCCGCGTCCAGCGCCATCCCTGGTTCCAGCATTTCGACCGGATACCCGGTCTTCTCGCTGACGACGCCCATCAATATCTGAGTAAGTTCCGAACTCGACGACGCAGCGCCCCCGTCCCCGCCGCCATCCGACGACGCAAACGTAGCGCCGCCGTCCCGGCGGCTAACCGGAGACGAATCCTGCGCGGTTACGGGGTTGGTGGCGCGGGCATCCTGCCTGCGGGGGTTCCCGACCTCTGCGCCCGCGCCCAGTTTCGCAACGATATCGCCGAGCGTCGAAATCGCGCCAAGTTCCTCGGCTTCCAGGCTCGGTAGTCCCGGCACGCGCTCCTGCAACGCCGACAGAATCTCGACCCGCTTGATCGAGTCGATTCCGAGATCGGCGTCCAGCGCCATCCCCGGTTCGAGCATCTCGACGGGGTAGCCCGTCTTCTCTGAAACCACTTCGAGCAGGATCGCTTCGAGTTCACCCGCACCGTTATCTTCCGCGTCATCGCGGGGAGCGGGATCTTCGACAAATGAATCCGCCGCACCTGCCTCCGCGCCTTCCCGCGAATCGGCGCGCTGTTCTGGATAATCCTTAGCGCGGTCTTCACGCCCTCCGCTAAACGTCGCCGCCCCCGGCTCTCCGCCAGCTATACGCTCGAACAGCCGTTCCTGCTGCTCGATCAGTTTGGCAAACGTCCGCGCCGCTTCCTCCTGACCCTGCAAATACTGCGCATGCACCCGCGCGGTCTGCTCCTGCATCCGCTGCAACGCATCGAGACTCTCCTGCGTCTGTCGGAACAAATCACCCAACACGCCCCCGCCAGTCACGCCACTCCCGCGATTCACCGGAACGTCCACGCTGCTCGCAGCCTTTGGTCCCTCTACCTTGGGAGAGCGCGTGACCTGCGCGGGGCTGGTGGCGCGGGCATCCTGCCCGCGGGGGTTCACCGGCGCGCGAGTTGCATTCCGAGCCGTACCCGCAACCTCATTCTTCTCCCCGGCAACCACCGGCGGCCGCGGCTTCGCCTTGCTCTGTTCGCTTCGATAGTTCGCACCGCAAATCGGCACGATCATCCGCCGCGCCGCCTTCTCATCCTTCACCGCCGGCACGTGCGCATCGTCCCACTTCGCGAGGTCACACGCCCGGCCCTCGGCCGCCGCCAGAGCGAGTACCCGCGCCAGATCGGCCGCACCGTCCCGCGCTCCGCTCGACGCGTCCATCGCGATCGCGCGATGCGGCCGGCCGCCGAGGATCTTCCCGATCATCGCGGTCAGCCGGGCGCCGGGGCCGGCCTCGATAAACGTCCGCACGCCCGCCGCGTACATCGCCTCGATTTCCGCGACGAACTCCACTGGATTCGCAAGCTGGTTCGCGAGCAGGTCGCGCGCGGCCTCGGTGTCGGCGGGATACGCCGCCGCCGTCGTGTTCGCGTAGACCGGGAAACGCGGCGCGTCGAACCGTGCCGACGCCAATGCCTGTCGAAACGGTCCCGCCGCCTCGGATACGAACGTACTGTGAAACGCCGCGGCGACGTTCAGCTTCGTGCTCGATATCTTCCGTGCCGCAAACGCCTTCGCCGCGCGTTCGATCTCGTCCTTCGCGCCCGAGAGCACGATCTGCTCCGGCGTGTTCTTGTTCGCGGGGGTAAGCGAGATCTTCTCTTCGGCCAGCAACGCCTCGATCGTTGACAACGCGCCCCGCACGGCGATCATGCCGCCGCGGTCTCCGCCGCCCGATTCCATCAACTCGCCGCGCTTCCGCGACAGCGAGGTCAGCGTCGTCTCGTCGAACGCGCCCGCCGCGCACAACGCGGCGAGTTCGCCGTAGCTGTGTCCCGCCGCGCAGGACGGCTCGACGCCAAATCGCTGCAACACGCGATACGCGCCGAGGCTCACCGCGCCCAGCGCGGGCTGTGCCACCGCGGTCGCGCGCAGCGCCGCCTCCTGCGCCTCACGCGCCGCATCGTCAAACGCAGGATGCGGATATACTAGGTCGGACAACCGCTCACCCCGCGCGTTCTCGCCGAACGCTGCGTTGGCCGTGGCCAAGGCGTCCAACATCTCCGGGAACAGGCACGCGAGATCGTTCAACATCCCCGCATACTGCGCGCCCTGACCGGGGAACAGCACCGCCACCGACCCGTCCGCCGCGCCGGTGCCGTAGTGCGCGCCGTCCGGCAGCGACCACGCCGCGTCCGGTTGTTTTTCGAGTTGCGCACGAATCGCGCCGAACAATTTCTCAAGATTCAGTTTCGCGCGTTCGACGACGAATACCAATCGGCGTTGCAACGTGGAGTCGAACGCACGCCGCGAAGCATGCGCCGCGTCGCGCAACGCGTCCCACGTCGAATCCGGCGTGAGCGCATCGAGCTTCGATCGAATCTCCGACGCGTTCGCTCCCGAATACGCGAAGATCTGCACGTTGCCGTCCCAGTCCGGCGCGGTCTTATGCGCGCCGTACTCCTCGACGACGACATGAAAATTGCTCCCGCCGAATCCGAACGAACTCACACCCGCGCGCCGCGGCCGTCCCTCGCGCGGCAGCCACGGCCGCTTCTTCGTGTTCACGTAGAACGGCGTCGTGCCCGGGGCGACGCTTTCCGCGGGTGCCCCCACCTTAATCGTCGGCGGCAACACCCTGTGTTCGAGCGCGAGCGCCGCCTTGATCAGCCCCGCCGCGCCGGCCGCTGCCTTCGTATGCCCGATCTGCGATTTGATCGACCCGACCGCGCACCACGGCGCGCGCCCGCCGACTTCGCCAAACACCTCGCGCAGCGCGCCCGTCTCGACCGCGTCGCCGCGCTCCGTGCCTGTGCCGTGCGCTTCGAGCAGTTCGATCGTGTCGGGCGATACGCCCGCCGACCCGTACGCGTCGCGCAGCGCCTTCACCTGCCCCGGCGCGCTCGGCGCGTATATCGCCT
>CAYPNI010000053.1:5887-27574 GCA_964411925.1 uncultured Nitrospirales bacterium | reverse complement strand
GACATGGGCGAGCCGGGCGTGGATCCGTATGTCCAGGAGCATATCGACCTCGTCAAGGCCATCCGCGGCGAGGCGCCCTACCTCAACGAGGGCGAAAACGTCGCGCACAGCACGATGACGGCGATCATGGGCCGGATGAGCGCGTACACGGGCAAGAAAGTCACGTGGGAACAGGCGATGAACTCGGACCTGAACATCGTGCCCGAACTCGACTTCGGCAAGCCGTACCCCTGCGGGCCCGTCCCGCACCCCGGCGCGCATAAGATCTAGGTGTCATCGCGAGGAGCGCTTCATTTTGTCATTGCGAGGAGCGGGGTTTGCGACGAAGCAATCTCTTGAACGGTAGGGCATCATTCAAAACCGGAACGCGACCAAACGCGAACCGCGTCTGCATCGTGAGAAACTTCGAGTGAACTGCCCACGCTGCGAGAACGAGCCGCTGATCGCGATCGAGCACGACAAGGTCGAGGTGGACTACTGCGCGGCCTGCCACGGCGTCTGGCTTGACGCCGGTGAGCTGGAATTGCTTTACGGCGACGCGGACGCTGCGCGCGCGTTCGTGTTTTCGGGCAAGCCCGAGCCGGCACCGGAGAAGGCGCGACGCTGCCCGGAATGCGGCAAGCGCATGGCGAAGGAAACGACGCAGGGCGCGCGCCCGGTCGTGCTGGACCGATGCCCCAAAGGCGACGGCCTCTGGTTCGACCGCGGCGAGTTGCAGGCCATCCTCCAGCACGCCGGTGAAACGATCGGCGCGGGGGCGGTCGCCTCGTTCCTGCAGGGGATTTTTCCGGCGGCCGAATAGGAGTGCCGGCCGGTTGTAGTGAATCCGCGTCAACCGAGCGAAGGAGCCGTACATGAGCACTGCGACGATACTGCTGCTGGCAATGGTCGGAATCGCCATCGTGCTGAGCCTGTGGCTCATCGCGATGTACAACGGGCTGGTGCAGGCGCGCAACCGGGTCAAGAACGCCTGGGCGCAGATCGACGTCCAGCTCAAGCGCCGCCACGACCTCATCCCCAATCTCGTCGAGACCGCCAAGGGCTACATGAAGCACGAGCGCGAAACGCTCGAGAACATCACCAAGGCGCGCAACCTCGCCGCGCAGCCGCACGGCGTCGCGGACCAGGCCAGGGCCGAGGGCGACCTGTCGCGCGCGATGAGCAACTTCTTCGTGGTCGTCGAGCAATACCCCGATCTGAAGGCGAACACCAACTTCCTGCAGATCCAGGAAGAACTCACCTCGACCGAGAACAAAATCGGCTTTGCGCGGCAGTTTTTCAACGACGAGACGATGAAGTTCAACACGAACATCGAACAGTTCCCCAACAACATCGTCGCCGGCATGTTCAACTTCAAGCAGGGCGAGTTTTTCCAGGTCGAGGAAGCCGCGCAGCGCGAGGCGCCGAAGGTGTCCTTCTCGTAACGGCGGCCGGACTTGACGCCTCGACGTCTGCGCACTAGATTGGACGGCGCTACACCCCCTTTAAGGAGAACCACCATGAAGAAGATTGTCGTGTTCTGCGCCGGAGCCGCGCTGGTCGCGGGATTACTGCTCGCACGATCGGTCAGCGGCGCGGACGACATCCGCGCGCAGATTGAAGCGGCGAACCGCGGGTTCGAGGCGGCCTTCGCGAAGGGCGACGCCGCCGGCGTCGCGGCGTGTTATTCGCCGGACGCGCAACTCCTGCCGCCGGGCTCCCCAATGGTCTCCGGCAATGCCGCCGTGCAGGCGTATTGGGACGGCGCCATGAAGTCAGGCTTGAAAGGCGTCAAGCTCAACACCGTCGAAGCCGTCCAGCACGGAGACACCGCGATCGAAGTCGGCACCGCGGACGTGACCGGCGCGGACGGCGGGCGCCTGGACGACGCCAAGTACATCGTCATCTGGAAACGCGTGGACGGGAAGTGGAAACTCCACCGCGACATCTGGAATTCGAGCCTCGCCGCGAACTAATCGCGCGAGACCGGGCGGGTTCAGTCCGTCGCGCCCTGAGACTTCTCGACGCGCCGCACAAGCTCGCGGACGTCGATGACTTCGTCGCTCACGACGCGGTACAGGCTCAGGATGTAGCCGTCGTCGATCTCCTCGCCGACGGTCATCGTGCCGTACACGGCGACGGGGACGTCATACGAGTACGGCGCGGACTTGCCCTCGGCCATGTCCACGACGACGAGCTGGGTCAGGCCCGGCGGGATGCCGTAGCAGCAGAATGACTGGTTCTGCGTCAGCGCGAACGAGGTCACGTTGCCGCGGCGATCGACGTCGATCGGCACCATGAACCCAACAATCAGCACGCCCTTGCCGTTGAGGTCCTGAATCTTCGGCGGGATCTGATCGCCCAGGAGCGCCTTCGGGTCTTTGGCGTCGCGCAGCTTCGCAGGGTCGGCGACTTCGTATTCGTACGACGACAGCGCGCCGAATGTGACCTTGAGGTGTTTGCCGTCATGGCTCATGGCGAACTCGTCGCCGGCGCCCTGTTCGAGCTTGTCGATCATGTCCCACGAAGACTGCGGGATCACTCGAATCGGCTGGCCCGGCACAGCGGGTTGACCCGGTTGCGCCGGTTGGGCCGGCTCCGCCGGCGCGCCGCCGATGGGCGCACCGATCGGGGCGCCAATCGGTTCGCCCTTGGGCGCGGCGCCGTTGGTGCCTTGCGCGAATCCAGGGGCGCACGCCAGCAGCGCGGCGACCGCGCTCGCGCGAAGTATCTGCGTCATGATCGAGTCCTCCCAAGGCGCGCAGCGAATCATGCGCCGTGTAGGCAACCACCCGCTATGGTACGCGCATCGCCGCACGATCGTCCAACGGCACCCAAGTCCATCGAGTCCATGCCGTCCATCTCGTCCACAACCCTCACGAATGCGGCACAAGATTGTCTGCGACATCCGTGCTGTAGGCCCGGATCGCCGGCAACACGCCCGCCAGCGCGCCGATCGCGACCATCGCCGCGGGCGCGGCGAGCAGTGCCGGGTGCGGCGTGAACACATCGAGCACGACACCGGTCTGCGCGCGGACAACGTAGTACGCGGCTGAAAGTATCCCGGCATACACGGCGAAGCCGAGCACGGCGCCCATCGCGGCGATCGCGGTCGATTCGAGGACAATCGCGGTAAACACGGTGCGGCGCCGCGCGCCGAGCGCCCGCAGGATCGCGAATTCCCGGCGGCGCTCGTTGATCGTGTTGTAGATGCTCGCCAGAATGCACGCGCCGGACACAACCACGACGAGATACGCGACGAGTTCGAGCACGCGTGTCATCCAGCCGATTCGGTTGAACAGGTCGGCCATCACCGCGCCGATCGTGAACGCGAGCGTGGCCGTCTTGCCGTTCTTGTTGATCTCCTGGTCGAGCTGCAGGCCGGCCGTCGGCATACGGAACTTGATCATCACCGCGCTCACTTCCTTGTGCTCGTGCGGGATATCGTGGCCGTGTTCGGGCACGAAGGTCTCCCCCGCGCCGCGCAACACGTGTCCGCCCATCCAGTACACGCCCTCGAGCGGAATCCAGATGACGCGGTCCGAGGGTGAGTTGGTCGGTTTCATGACGCCGACGACGACGTACTCCTCGTCGTGCTGCTCGGCCGTGGTCGGGTCGTAGACGAGGCCGTGAAACGGTTTGATCGTGTCGCCGATGCCGAGGCCCGTCTCCTGCGCGGCGAAACTGCCCACGACGGCCTCGCGCCGCGACGGATCGAACACGCGGCCCTCTGCCATCTCGATCCTGCCGCCGTCCTGCAGCTCGATCTCGTCGAACAATTGCGGCGTCGTGCCGACCACGCGGAACCCGAAGTAGTTGTCGCCGGTCGCGTACGGAATTGCCACCTTCACGCGCGCGTCGTCGCGGATTTGTTCATACATCGACAGCGGCAGGTTGCCCGGCGACGTCTCCAGGTGAAACACGGTGTTCAACACCAGCTGCAGCGGGCTGCCGCGCGCGCCGAGCACGGCGTCGAACCCGAGATCGCCGCCCGCGAACGCTTCGTACGTCTGCCGCTGAATACTGAAGACCGACGTGACCAATCCCGACGCGAGCGCCACCGCGAGGACGGTCACCGAGGTCGAAAGCGCGTGTTGGCGCAGGCTGCGCCGAACGAGCAGGAACAGGCCGGCCGCGCGCGTCATGGCGCGGCTCCCGCAACGCTCGCGCGGTTGATCGCCGCGAAATCCTGCACGCGGTCGAACTGCGCGAGCACGCCCGGATCGTGACTCACGAGCAGCAGCGCCGCGCCGGTCTCCGCGCACAGCTCGCGCATCGTGCGCAGCGACTCGGCCGCGTGGTGCGGGTCCAGGTTCCCGGTCGGCTCGTCGGCCAGCACGAGCCGGGGCCGGTTCGCCACCGCGCGCGCCAGCGCCACGCGCTGTTGCTGCCCCACGGACAGTTGCCGCGGGCGGTAGTTGATGCGGTCGCGCAGGCCGACGCGCTCGAGCAGCGTCCGCGCGAAGGCGGCGTCCGGGCCGGGGCCGAACATCATGCCGAGCAGGACGTTCTCGAGCGCGGTGTAGCCCTGCAGCAGGTTGAACGTCTGGAACACATAGCCGATGTGGCGCGCGCGGAGCAGATCGCGCCGGGACTCGGACAGCACAGTCATGTCCTCGCCGTTCACTGTCACGCGCCCCGAGTCCGCCCGAAGAATCCCCGCGATGAGATTGAGGAACGTCGTCTTGCCCGATCCGCTCGCGCCGCGGAGCGCCACCTGCTCGCCCTCGCCCAGCGAGAAGTGGGCCACGTCCACCACGGCCGCGACCTCGCCCTCGGGCGATCGATATCGCTTGATCAGTTTCTCGACGCTGAGCACGTTCATCGCACGGCCCTGCCGCGGACTGTAACCGGCGCCGCTATTTCGAGTATTCCGTTCACGGCTGAAGCGGCAAGCCGGTGTTGGGATCGAGCCGCGGGTCGCGGATCACACTGTGGCGATCGACCATCACGGCGATGTAGACCTCGTCGCGCGCGGGCCCGACGACGAACGGCAGCGCGCCCCAGGTGCTGCTGTAGAAACCCGCGCCGACGCGGTAATCGAACGTGCTCGCCCAGGGAAAGACCTTGAACGACACCGGGAAATAATGACTGTAAATCTCGGGCACCTCGATCGTCCGCATGTTGTTGTCCGGCATGACGACGAGGTCGCCCGGGCCGACGGGGGTGCCGCGCAAATCGATGTGCTCGTAATACCCCTTCTCGACGTAGTACTGAAATCCCCAGTGGCCGAGGTAGACCCGGCGGCCCTCCGTGGTTGGAAACTCGCGCATCAGGTACCGGGCGGCGGACCGCGCGGAATTCGCCAGCGTGTAGTCCGCCACCACGAGCACCAGGCAGCCCGCGCCCATGCCTGCGAGCAGTCCCCAGGCGGCCTTGCGGCGCCAGTCGGCCCAAACGCCGCGCCGATCCAGTTCGCGCATCACCAGGATCGCCACGGGCGGCGCCATGGCCAGCAGCGATCGCCCGTTCGTCGTCCAGTTCAGGACGGCAGAGAATGTAAACGTGCCGCCGACCCACAGAAGCAGCAGCAGCGAATCCGCCGATCGCGTCTTGTACAGATCGTAGGCCGCCAGACCGAAGAGCAGCACGGCGGACGTAAGGAACACGGCCACATGGAACGTCAAGGTGAGTTGGGGCACGTCCGCGCTCCTGGCGGCCCCCTGCAACACGATCGGGCCGGCGAAAGCGAATCCGAAAACCGCGGCGGCCGCCGCCGCGATGCCCGCGGCGAGTTGCGCTCTGCGGCCGAGCAGCGGCAGGAACCACAGCGCGATCCACACGCAGCCGCCGGTGAACAACAACCCGACAATCACCTGGCTCGCCAGACTGGGACCTTCCTGGCCCCGGTAGCTCTGCGAGTAGTTCCCGGCTTCGAAGAACAGGCCCACGCCGAAGAGCTGGCGCGTGACGAGGTCGTAGACGATTATCGCGGCCACAGGAATCGCCAGCGCGGCCAGCCACCACCCGGCCTTGCGTTCCCGCGCGAGTGTGTACGCAAGCACGAGCGGCACGAGACTCGCCCCGAAATATTGCGTGAGCGCGGATGCCGTCATCACAATGGCTGCGGCGAAGAAAAACGACTGGCGCCGGCGTTCGAGCCCCAGCAGCCACAGATCGAGCGCGACCACGTAAAGCGCCAGCATGGAGAGCGTGGACATCACGGTCGAGGCGGAAATCAGCACCGCGGGCGTGAGCACCGCCGCGAATGAGGCAAACAGCGGCCGGGAACAGAACCGCGACGCCACGCGGTACGTGCCAAACCCCATCAGCGCCGCGGGGAGCAGAAACGCGGCATGCATCACCGGCTCGCCGAATCCCGCGACCGCGCCAACCAGCGCCGCGTAGTACATCGACAGCGGCGGGTTCTTGATGATCAGGTAGGCCTGCCCCTCGACGCCCCCCCAATTCACGGGATAATCGAAAAAGTGGATGGGGTCTTCGAGGATGTGTTTCGCCGTCCACAGGGTCAGCGGGTCGTCGATGTTGAACGCCCGGTTGAGAAACGGCAACAGCAACGCGACGGGAAACAGCGCAGCGGCCAAGGGCTCCCACCGCGGTCGATGCGTCGCGGTGTCTGCTGTCATGCGCGGATAACTTAGCGCGGCCGCGCTTGCCGCCAGGCGTACTGGGTGCTGAGCGTGTAATTCCATATGGCGCCGACGGCCGCGCCGAGCAGCCCCGCCATCGCGACCGGAATCCCACGTTCGTAGAGGTATACCGCGACGGCGAGGTTGATGACCGCGCCGCCCGCGCAGGTCAGGTAGAAAATGCCCATGCCGCGCAGAATCCGCGCGCCCTTCAACCGCCGGTCTGCGTACGTGAACAGGTTGTTGAAGAAAAAGTTCGCCGTCATCGCGACCACCACCGCCGCCGTCTGGGACACGAAGAAGCTCGCCCCGGCCTGGTAGAACAGCGACAGCAGCACGGCGAGATGCAGCAGCGCGCCCAGCGACCCCATCATCACGAAGAACACGAACCGGACGGGGATCAGCTTGCCGAACGACTTTTCGCACAGCAGCATCAGGTATTCCCAGAGCACCATCGTGTCGAGCTTGCTGTCTCCGTGCTGCCGCGCGCGCATGTCGTACGGAATATCGGCGACGTTCACCTCGCGCCGGGCCGAAGCCATCACATCGAGCAGGATTTTGAATCCCGTGCCGGACAGGTCGTGAATCACGTCGTAGAGAAACGTGCGCCGCAACATGAAAAACCCGCTCATCGGGTCCGTCGTCTTCACGCGCAGCCACCGCGCGCCGATCCACGTCGCGAGCCGGCTCATCTTGGCGCGCACACCCGGCATGTCACCGGTCGATCCGCCCTGCGTGTACCGGCTACCGACGACGAGGTCCGTGCCGTCGCGCCGCAGCGTCTCGAGCATGCGCGGCAGGATGCGTTCGTCATGCTGCATGTCCGCGTCCATCACCGCGACGAACGGCGCGTTGGACGAACACATACCCTCGATACATGCCGACGACAGGCCGCGGCGGCCGACGCGCTTGATCCCGCGGATGCGGGAATCCTTGCGGCTGATGTCGAACACGCGGTCTGCCGTGCCGTCCGGGCTGTCGTCATCGACGAACACCATCTCCCACTCGATGCCGTTCATCGCGGCATCCACGCGGCGGATCAGTTCCTCGACGTTTTCGGACTCGTTAAACGTCGGGATGACAATGGTCAATTCGGGTGAAGACATCGGCGGTCGACGAACGTCAATCCTTGCGCGCGGAGCCCAGGAGCAGAAAGCCCATCCCGCGCGTGAGCAACGGATTCTCGACAGTTTGGAGGCGGTCCGCAAGTTTCCAGCTGAGCCCCGCGGCAAACGGCGCCAGCCCCTGGAAGGTGGTCACGCGGACGCGCGAAAAGCCGGCCGAGTCCAGCAGGGCGCGCAGCCGCCGGGGCGTGAAAAACGTGATGTGCTGGTCCTCGTAGCTGACCGGGGCCTGTGCGTTCACGACCTTCTCCAGCAGCGGCCAGAGGCTCGCGTAATTCGGCGTGGTCAACAGCAACTGGCCGCCGGGCCGCAACACGCGCCGCGCATCGGCCAGCAGGGACTCGATATGCGACCGCTCGAGGTGCTCGATGAGTTCGACGAGCGTCACAACGTCGAACCGCGCTTCCTCGAAAGGCAATGCCGCGTCGCGTACGCACTGAAAGGTGTGGTGCGCCGTGCCGTACTCGCGGTTGGCGAAATCGATCTGCGCCGCGGCAAGGTCGGTCCCCACGCAGTGCATCTCCGCCGGCAGGGTGCCGATGAACGTGCCCGGGCCGCAGCCGATGTCCAGGTGATCGCGCGCGTCAGGCTCGAACTGCGCCCGGACGTGCCGGAATTTGAGGTGGTGCCACTTGCTCTGGATGCCGGCGCCGCGCCGGAATACCTCGTCGTAGTAGCCCGGGCCAATGGCGTCGTAATCGTATGGGACGGATTGTTCCTCTGCCATCAGTCTGGGTTACCGTCGCGGTACCGGGGCGTCGCGCCGGGCTAATTATCGCCGTAGCCTAGCGCCTTGAGCCTCTCGTGTTCCGCGGCCAACTCCTCATCCGTCAGCACCGCGCCCTCAGCGCCTTCCCGCACGAACCGGAGCGTGCCGAACACGGTGACATCTTCGGGAAGGCCTTCGTCCAACCAGTATACGAATTTACCGCCCGTGACGGTATACGTCCCCAGCTCGACCCAGGCGCGGTTCTCCTGGCCGGGCTCGGCCGGCGGCACCCTGAACAGCCGGAAATCGCGCTCCGCCACGGGCTCGAGCCAGCGGAACGACGCGCCGCGGGCTGTGCCGTCGGGCGAGGGAAAGGTCTTGAGCAGCGCGCTGACGCGGTAGGTCCCGTCACGCGCGCTGGCGATCATTACGAGGCCGGGGGAATCCTCCAGCCACGGAAAACTCACCAGCATCGAATCGCCGATGCCTTCGAAGATCGCCCCGAAATGCACCGAACTCCACAGGTTGTCGGAAGGATTGAGGTCGTTGACGATGGGATAGGTCTGGCCTTGTTCGGTGAACGCGACGCCGGGAACGGCGTCGTAGTAGGGCGGCATGGCGTCCGGCTGCGCGTCGCGGGCGGCGCGCATCGGCTGGATTCGGTCCGATAACTCCGCCTGGACGTAACTCTCGCGATCCGCCTCCAGCGTCGCCGGCGTCCGCGCGCCGGCGAAGTCGGGCATTTTCCAGACGAGCTCGCGGGGGCGGATCGGGCGGTTGCTTTTGGCGAGCTGCGCCTCGTCGTACGCGCAGATATCGACCTTGGCATCGTCGAAAATGAAAATGCTGTTCAAGCGCGACGTGAGCGAAATGGAACTCGTTTTCGAGAACGCGTAACGGTGAATTTCAGCGGGAGCGTCCGCGAGGATCGTGTCGCGCAAGGACACGCCGTCAAATTTCGACTCGGTGGACAGCCCCGCCAGATCGATTATCGTGGGGACGATATCCACATTCTGCGTCTTGACGCCGATGCGTTTGCCGGACGGTATTCCGGGCCCCGCCAGGATGAGCGGAGTGCGCAACTGGTCATCCGTCGCGCCGTGAGGCGGATGGCCCAGCGTCTCGCCGTCTTGCGCGAGCACTTCGCCGTGATCGGAACTGATCACGAGAATGGTGTTGTCGAGCACACCCTCGCGCTCGAGCGCGGCGACAATCTGCGATACGGTGAAGTCGGCGTACGCGATGCCGCCGTCGTACAGGCCCGTAATGTAGCGCTGGTCTTCGGCGGAGAAGGGCCCGTCCTTCCACCAGCGCAGGCGGTCGCCGCGTTCGCGCGGAAACGCCGGATCGAGCCACGTGGATACCGTGTTGTAGCGGTACCGCGGCTCGTGGGTGTCCAGCGAATGGACATAGAGAAAGAACGGCTCGGCCGCATGGTCGCTGATCCACGAGAAGAGTTCGGCGTTGTCCTTCACGAAGTCCGCGCGGTCGAGGTCCATGGACGCGACGCGCATGAGCTCGCCGAACGTCTCAAAGCTCGTCGCCAGTCGCGATTCGGCGGAGTACCACGGCGACGCGGAAAACATGGCGGTGGCGTACCCCTGGCGGCCGAAAATCGTCGAGACCAGTTCCTCGCCCGGGAGGGGTTCCTTGAGAAACCAGACGCCCATGTGACGCGCGTCCTGGTACTCGACCGGGAAATAGCGTCCGGTCATGTAGGTGCCCACACTGATGAGCGTGTTGGGGCCCTGGGAATAGTGCCGCTCAAAGAGCGTGCCGCGCTGCGCAATCGTGTCGATGAACGGCGAGGTCTCGCGCTCGTAGCCGTACGCGGAGAGATGATCGGGTCGTAACGCGTCGAGCAGAATCCAGACCACGTTGGGCCCGCGCGCGTCGCCGGACGGCGCCGCCGGTTTTGGGGCGGGGGCCGGTGCGGCCGGAGTCGTGTCGTTCGCTCGATCCGAACAACCGGCCGCCAACGCTACGAGGAGAAGGAGAAGAGAGCATGCGCGGAACGGCATTCGCATGTTGACGTTTATAACACGATTCGTAAACCGCATTAAACCCGGCTCCAGGACCGCGCGCCGCCTGTAGAACGCAGCAAATACTGTGTTATCGTCGCGGCCCGCCGGGCCCGCGGGCGGCACGCGCCGGCCAATCCGTCCGGCGTTGCACACATCGACGGAACCGTCCGAATTGAGCGACATCGATCCGCACCTGCCCACCGCCGCGCCTCGCGCCCGGTTGCGCGCCGATCTAATCAACGCCGGCGTGTTGCTCACCGTTTTCGCTGGACTGTTCGGCCCGGTCATCGTCGCCGGCGGCCCGCGCACACTCTCTCACTTCAGCGGCGACACGTCGCAGTTCTTCATCCCCATGCGCGAATTCGCCGTCGCGGAGATCTCGGCCGGGCGCCTGCCGCTGTGGAACCCGTACCTGATGTCTGGCACATCGTTCATCGGCAATTTCCAGTCCGCGATGTTCTATCCGCCGAACGCGGTGTACCTGCTGATGGACGTGCACCGCGCGGTAAACGTCGATTACGCGCTTCACTACCTCCTGCTCGCTCTGTCCATGTACGCCTGGGCGCGCGTGCGAGGCATTTCGCCGCGGGGCGGATTGCTTGCCGCGCTCGCCGTCGTCTTCAGCGCGCCCGTGTATCTGCGCATGCTGGGCGGCCAGTTGACGATGGTGGATGCGATGGCCTGGGCACCGCTCGTGTTCCTGTGCGTCGATCGCATCTTCGATCGCGCGGCCGAACGGGGCGCACTGCTGGGTTGGATGCTGTTGGGCACCGCGGCCGTCGGCCTGCAGATTCTCGCGGGGCATCCGCAGACCGTCTTTATCACCGGGATGACCACGGCGATGTACTGCGCCCTGCGATTCCCCGGCGCCGCACGCCGGATCCGCGCGACGGCTGCGCTCGCCATGCTGGGCGCGTGGGGCATCGCGCTGAGTTCCATTCAGTTGCTTCCCGGCCTCGAGACCATGGGCGAGAGCCTGCGCTCCGGCGGGCTCCATGGCTCCGATTTCTCCACAACCTTCTCGTTTCCTCCCGAGAACCTGCTCAACCTCATTGCGCCGGCGGTCTTCGGCGATCGCGTGCACTTGATGTATTGGGGACGCTGGGCGATTTGGGACGCGGCGGTCTTCATGGGCATCACCGGAGTCGTTCTCGCGCTCTACGGCGCGAAGTACGCCGGGCGCCGCGAGCGCCGGTACGCGCCGTTTCTCGTGCTGCTGCTCGTGATGCTCGCCATGGGCGCCTACTCCCCCATCTACTACGTGTTCGACGTGATTCCAGTGTTCGGCTCGCTGCGCGGCGTCTCAAAATTCCTGTTCGTCGCCACGATGTTCGCGGGCATCCTCTGCGGCGCCGGCTACGATCGGCTGACGGCCGACGCGAACACGCCCCGGCCGCGGCGGGCCGCGTTGATCATCTGGTCGGTATGCCCCGCGATCGCCCTGGGCATCGCCGCAATCGCGGTCGCGCGATTCACGGGCGGCGGCGAGGAATGGCGCGAAGCGCTCTTTCGCAATATGAGCACGGGGCTATTCGCGTTCGCATGGTTCGGCGCCGGTGACGATTATTTTCGCGACACTGCCCTCTGGGCCATGGGCTCGTTGGCCGTGGGCATGGCCGTGCTTGCGCTCGTCGCGACGCTGCTCTGGAACGTACGGCGCGGCGCGCGTGTGACTGCGGCGCTGTGGGTCCTGGGCTGCCTGGAGATGATCGCGTTCGCGGCCATGTACCGCGTCACCTTCGACACTTCCGTGTTGGCCGAACCCTCGAGCGACCGCGCGTACGCGGCGTCTGGCGACTTTCGCGTGATGCACCTCGCAAATCCCGCCGAGGTCTATCACCGCAATGTGCCGATGCACCGGCGGCGGTCCGCCGTGTGGGGCTACGAACCCGTGATGCTCAAACGCTACGGCATGCTCATGGCAGCGGCGACCTCGCCGAGCGCGCAGCAGTTGCACGTCATGCTCGACCATATCCGGTGGGGTTCGGACGTGTTCCAGACCGCGCTGAACAGCGAGTTCGTCGATTTCGGGCAGGACCCGGGCACGGGGCAGGTCTCCCTGCCGAACTATCTCGACCTCGCGCGCTGCCGGTTCGTGATCGTTCCCGAGGGCATGCCGCACACGATGCGCGGCGTTTACGAGAATCCGGAAGCCATGCCGCGCTTCAGTTTTCTCACCGACTACATCGTGCTTACGAACGCGCGGTCAATCGTCCAGACCATCGGGGAGGACGAATTCGATCCGACCCGCTCCGTGATCCTCGAGGAACGGCCCGCCGTGGAGCCGATACCCGACGGCGTCGCGCCAAACTCGATGATCGTGGTCGAAGACGAATCGACCGACCACGTGACCGTGCTCATCACGCTCGACCGGCCCTGCATCCTGCTCATCACCGACCCGATCAGCGTGGGGTGGCGAATCACGGCCCTGGCCGACAGTGACCAGGCCTCCTACGATCTGCTCCCGGCGGACATGGCGTTCTGCGCGGTGCCGCTTTCTGCCGGGACGCATCACTTCCGGATGGAATACCGGCCGCGCAGTTTCGATCTCGGATTGCAGGTTACGTTTGTCGCCCTGGTGGCATTCGTCGCGGCGCTCGCTTACTGGGGCGTTCTTGCAGTGGGCGCTCAGGTGGCGAAGAAGGCCAGGTAAGAAGCCAGTCCCCACGCGCTTACGCCGCCGACGATGATCGCATCGAGCAACGGGCGGCGCTGCGCGAGTGAAAACCCCTCCGCGGCGAGCAGGCCGAAGCAGGGAAGCACGTTCAGCAGGTACGCCGCCTTGCCCGCGCTCACGGTCGGCAGCGATAGGTAGAGATAGAGCATCCCGGCAAGGTGGGTGCCGATCAGAAAGAGGCTTAGCAGCGTCCCGCGGTCCACCGCCGCAAACGGACGCGCGACAGCGCGCGCAGCACCCGAGAGGATTAAAACGGCGGGGATCAGCGAAAGCATCGTCGCCGCACCCAACAGTTCGAAATCCCAGGGAGGCACGGAAGGCGGCAGCGGATCGCCGTAGGCGTAGCCCGGCGGAACCTGGCCGCTGCTGATCATGCCGTCGGACCAGAACGTCGAGTACAGCGAATCCCAATAGCCGACGAAGCAGGCGTGCACCGGATGCATCAGCCCCTCGCCAAACGCCAGCAACTGGCCCGGCGCGCGAAAACCCGGGTCTTGCCGCCAGACCGTGTCGAGCGATTCGCTGTAGCCCACGCTGAACGGGCTGCCGAGCGCGACCAGGTTGCGTGCGAAGTACCACCCGCTGATCGCCGTCACGGCGACGAGCACGATGGCCGGCGCAAAAAACAACTCGCGCCGCAGCCGCAGCGGCCCGTGCGCCGGCAGGGCCGCGATCACCGCCGCGAGGAGCACGCCGGGCAGCACGAGCAGCGCGGTAATCTTCGAGAGCACGGCCAACCCCACCGCGATTCCCATCAACAACAGTTCGGCCCAGCGGTGGCCGGAATCGCGCACAACGGTGATGCGAACGGCGAAGTACACGGCAATCGCCGCCCACAGGCCGACGAACGGCTGGTTACTGGGAAACTGGGAGAGGTAAATATTCATCGGCAGGAGCGCGCAGAAGGCCGCCGCGATTCCCTGCGCTGCGTGCTGCGAGGGAAACACGAGCCGGGCCGTCCGGAATCCGATCTCGACCTGCGCAAGCCCGCAGAGAATCGGGATGACGCGCATGGCCATCGTGTTCTGCTCGATTGTGAGCCCCTGGTAAACGAACCGGTAGGGCACCGCGGAGACGAGATGGAACAATGGCGCCTCGTTCATCTTCCAGCCGTCGGGCGCGAGCGGGATGCGGCTGAATTGCGCGATGTAGTGGATGTACTCCATGTGGCCGACGACGTCGAACCCGAACCAGGTCGGCACGCGAAACAGGTTGTTGATGCCGAGCACCGCCAATCCGCCGATCAACCCGAACCGCACGGCGTTCAGCAGCCAGACGTCGAGCCTGGGCGACCCGATCCGGCCACGCAAGACGGCAAATCGCAGTGCCGCAGCAATCAGAAACACGGGGATCGTCCACGGCAGCGTGCGCAGCAGCGAGGCCACGGAACTCGGAAACGCGCGGCTGCCCGGCACCGGCGCAATCGTATTCGCGGTGGCCGCGGGCGACCACGTCGCGCCGTCACGGCTCGCGCTCCAGTCCGCGCCGCTATACAACGCGAGTTCGGGACAGTACGCCTGCAACATCGGGGGCCCGTTCTCGTGAATGACGTCGAACCGCAGCGTGTGGCCGCCCTCCGCCAGGTACGGCTTCAGGTCCACCTCGCGCCACTGTTTCCAGCCGCCCGGCGCGTCGTCCTGCGCATAGACGGTGCGATCATCGAGCTGAATCGTCGCGATTTTCAGCGCGCGAAATCGCAACACCGCGGACGCCGGCGGCGTGATAACGGTAAACGACTTGGAAAAACCGGACCGGTCCTCGCCCTGCGGCAGGAGCGCCATCTCCATCGGCCGCGGATCGCGAATCCATTGCGCGCCGTGGGATGCGGCGAGGAACACGAACGAACTGTCGTCGGCGATCTTGGCCGCCAGGATGACCGCTTCGAGCAGAATGCCCGCGATGAACGCCGCCGCAATTGCGTACGCCGCGACGCGGCTTCTCAAGCTGGATTCGGACACGCGCAGAGAATGTCACGTCAGGCCGGACGGCGCAACTCTCAGCGGGTCTCGCGATGACGCGTCACTCGATGGCGCCTCAGGCGATGACGGCGCCCGACGAGATCTCCACGCGGTTGCGCCCGTTGCGCTTGGCGGCGTAGAGCGCGGCGTCAGCTTCGGAGACGAAGCGATCGATCTCGCAGGTCTTCGAACAATCGTGCGCGGTCACGCCCAGGCTGATCGTGACCGGGATACGCTGGCCGTCCGCCTCGACCGGGGTCGCCGCGACCACGTCCCGCAGCCGCTCGCCCAGTTGCAAGATGCCCGTCGCGTCCGTGGTCGGACACACGACGAGGAACTCTTCGCCGCCGAAGCGCCCGAGCGAGTCGTAGCTGCGAATCGCGTCCTGCATCCGCCTCGACACTTCCACCAGCACGGCGTCTCCGGCGGGGTGGCCGTGGGTGTCGTTAATCTGCTTGAAGTGATCGATGTCGCACATCACGATGCCGATCGCCTCGCCCTTTCGAGACGCGCGATCGATCTCCTCGTGGACCTTGCGCATGATCATGCCGCGGTTCCACACCCCCGTGAGAAAGTCGCGCGTGGCCTGGACGCGCAATTCCTCCCGCGTTGCGATGAGTTCCTCCTGCAGCTCAATGATGCGCCGGCCCGCGCGCAGGCGGACCTGAAGCTCGTGCATGTCCACCGGCTTGATGATGTAGTCGTCCGCGCCGGAGGACAGGCCCTGCAACAGGTCTTCTTTGGCGTCTTTGGACGTGAGCAGCAGGATGTAAGTGTATCGCTCGTTTTCCTGGTAGCGAACATGCTCGCAGATTTCCGGGCCGCTCATCCCCGGCATCATCCAGTCGAGAATCGCGATGTTGGGCGCGTCGGCCGACGAGAGCGCCGTCACCGCCTCGTTGCCGTCTGTCGCCTCGGTGACGACGTAGCCCCACTTCTCGAGCGCGATGCGCAGGATCGAACGGTCGAGCGCCTGGTCGTCCGCGACAAGAATCCTCACGAGGTGATTTCTCCGCGCAGGTAACCCGAGACGCGCTCGTATTCGATTTGGAACTGTGCGAGCACGTCGTCCGCGCGGCCCAGTTCCGATGTGCGGCCCATCCCCTCGAGCTCGGCCGCCAGGCCGCGCAAGGCCTCCGCGCCGACCTGGCTCGCGCCGCCCTTAATGCGATGCGCTTCGGACTCCACTTTCTTCGGGTCGCCGATCTTCACCGCGTCCTGCAGTAGTTTCCGGTGTTGTTCGGCGTCGTCGAGGAAGAGATTGACCAGGCGCTCGAGCACCGCGTGGTCTCCGTCGGACAATTGGCGCAGGCGGGACAGGTCGGCCGGTATGCCGTTCCCGTTTGCGGCATGCCGATCCGCCGCGACGCTCGCGGGCGGCGGCGCGGCCGCCTCCGGGACGACAATGGGGTCCGCCGCAGGCCGCGCGTTGCGGCGGCTCACGAGAATCTGCCCCGTCCAGTGCTCGAGCGTCTTGCACAACGTCTCCGCGTCGATCGGCTTCGTGATGTAGTCGTCCATGCCTGCGTCCAGGCAGCGCTCGCGATCACCGCTCATCGCGTGCGCCGTCATCGCAATGATCGGAATCCGGTTGCCGGTCCCCGCTTCGAGCGCGCGAATCGCCGCGGTCGCCTCGAACCCGCCCATCTCAGGCATCTGCACGTCCATCAGTATCAAGTCGTACGCGCCCGAGCGGTACGCGTCCACGGCCTCGCGGCCGTTGTTGACCACCGAGGGCACGTAGCCGAACTTCGCCAGCGTGCGCCGCGCGACTTCCTGGTTCATCGGATTGTCTTCCGCCAGCAGGATCGCGACGTGCGACTTCTTCGAATCGGCGAGTGAATGACGCGTGACAATCGGGTGCGCGCTCTTGGGCGGCAACCCGGACGCCTGGCCGAGCACCAGCGCGATGCAATCGTAGAGGTTGGACTGCTTGATCGGCTTGGTCAGGTACGCGGAGAATCCCGCGCGCTCCAGCCGCGTGGCGTCGCCGCGGTTCCCCACCGACGTCAGCATCACCAGCTGCGTCTGTTTGAGCACCGGATCGGCCTTGATCGCCTTGCCGAGCGATTCGCCGTCCATCATCGGCATCTGCATGTCGAGAATCGCGATGTGGAACGGATCGCCCGCCGTCACCGCCGAGTGCAGCTTGATGAGCGCTTCCTCCGCGTTCTTGGCGGTTTCGTGCGGGAAGCCCCACGACTCCATGTGCAGATGCAGAATCTTGCGGTTCGTCTCGTTATCGTCCACGCACAGGATGCGGCGCCGGTGAAGCTCCTCGGGGAAGTTGCGCGACGGTTCGTCCTGCACGGCCTGCTTGACGAACCACGCCGTGAACCAGAAAGTCGAACCGCGGTTCTCGACGCTCGACACGCCGATCTCGCCGCCCATGATTTTCGTGAGCCGCTTCGAGATCGCCAGGCCAAGCCCCGTCCCGCCGTACTTGCGCGTCACGGACGCGTCCGCCTGCGTAAACGGCTCGAAGAGTCCGGCCTGCTTTTCCTCGGTGATGCCGATGCCGGTGTCGGTCACGGCAAAATTGAGCTTGACGCGCTCGCCCTGCAGTTCGTCCAGCGCGACGTGAATCGTCACCTCGCCGTCGTTCGTGAATTTCACCGCGTTTCCGGTGAGATTGAGCAGGATCTGCCGCAGGCGCCCGGGGTCGCCCCGAAGCAGCGAAGGCACCTCCGGGTGGACGATCGTGGCGAGATTGAGGCTCTTCTCGTGCGCGCGCAGGCTCAGCGTATCGGCTACATCCTCGACGGTCGTGCGAACGTTGAAGTCGATCTCTTCGAGCTCGAGTTTCCCGACCTCTATCTTCGAGAAATCCAGGATGTCGTTGATGATCACCATCAGGTGGTCCGCCGCCGTGCGGACGGAACGCCCGAACTCCAGTTGATCCTCGTTCAGTTGCGTATCGAGCAGGAATCCCGTGAACCCCAGAATTGCGTTCATCGGCGTCCGGATCTCGTGGCTCATGTTGGCCAGGAACTCGCTCTTGGCCACGTTGGCCGCCTGCGCTTCGATCGCCATCTCGTTGGCGTGTTCGATCGCCTCCTCGAGCGTCCGGTTGGTGTCCTGCAACTCGCGGTTGTACGCCTCGGCCTGCACCTCGGCCAGCTTGCGGACCTTGATCTCCTCCTCGAGATCGCGCGTCCGTTCGCGCACCCTGTTTTCCAGTTCGTCGTGCGCCCGCTGCAACGCGCGGTCTCGATCCTGGATCTTGCCCAGCATGCTGTTGAACTGATCGGTCAATTGGCCCAGTTCGTCGTCGGCCAGCTTCTCCGCGCGCACAGAGTAATCCTTCTCCTCCGAAACGCGCTTCACGATTTTCGCCAGCTGCATGATCGGCCGCGACAATACGCGCTGAAGCACCGCCGAAATGGCGACGGACAGCACGAGGCATACGATGAAGAACCCGCCCACGGCCGCCGTAAGGTAGCGCGTCCGTGCCGCGGTCTCGGGACCCACGTCGGCCACGACGCGGACCGATCCCAGTTTCTGGTCGCCCTGCACGATCGGCTTCACGACCGTAACGATGTTGCCGCCGCGATCGGCGATGAACGCGTCCACCGTAGTGCGTTCGGTGCTGCCGTCCACGGTTGGGTTCACATACTCCGCGAACAGCGTGCTCGAGTCATCGGTGACGACGGCGCGCACGAAGGAGTTCTGCGCGACGAGCGCCCGCATGGTCTCCGTCGCGGCCGATTCGTCGTTGAACGAGAGCGGCGCTTGCAGATTGATCGCCAGCACCTCGGCCAGCGTGGAGAGCTCGGCCTCCTTCTGCGCGCGGAATGACACCGTGTCGTAGACGATGAACGCGACGGAACTCAGCAACAGCGACATGCTGCTGACGAACGCGAGAAGAACGAGCAACTTCGCGCGGAAGGACATGTTTTGCAAGCGTGACATGCCGGCCGAATTTCCCCCTCGGCGCACGACGGTCAGGCCAGACGGATCGGTGCCGCCGTCCGGCTCAAACGTATCGCATCGCGCAAGCGCGCGATTTCGTCCCCTTGGCCGCCGCCGATCCCCCGTAAACCCGCCTCGCGGATGGTGTTCCGCGGCACGGCGACCATTGGGCCGGAGTATACACGAAGCGGAGGAAAATGATCACCAGAGTGCGAATCTTGCGACCAGGGCCATCCGCCCGCAAAAGAGAAGCGGCCCGCCGGCACTGGCCGGCGGGCCGCGATTCTCTTCGATGAAACGAGAACTTACTTCATCAGGGCCGCGATCGTTTCCGGAACGTCGAACGTGGTCGGGTCGATTTCCTTGTTGAATTCGATCGACTCGAACGTCATTTCGACGGGGCCGTTCATGCCTTCAATTGCCTGGGTGTGCGCGACGAGCAGGCCGTTCACGTCCTTGTAGTCCTTGTACGTCGTCGTGGCCGGGCCGCCCATGCCCGGGCCGTAGGACTGCAGGATGAGCCCGCTGTCCTTTGCGAACCAAAAGGTCTGTTGCTCGCCGGCTTCCGGCGTAAACGTCACTTTCCAGGCCGGAGTATCGCCGACGGCCTCTTCACCCACCGTCTCGGCGCTCTTGTAGTGCTTTTCCCAATTGACCCATTCGGCCAGGTCGAGCTGGCGCAGCGCCGCCTTAGCTTCGTCGCCTTCGAGCAGGACATCGCCCTGCATCATGTTCGACGACCACGCCTTGCCATCCTTGATGCCGCTGAGGAACTCGCCGAAGCCGTCAAGCGCCATCACCTGCTTGGCGTTGTTGCCCTGCACGCTGGACGTGAGCGAACCGGTCATGCCCATCGAAACGACATTGAGCTTGCCCTTGGCCGAGCGCGACGTCACAGCCTTCCACTTCTCTTCACCACCCGTTGCCTTCACGTACTTGTTCACGATCATTTGCGGGGTCGGAAGATCTTCGGACATCGCGGGGCCTGCCGCGAATACGCCGAGTCCCACGGCCAACGCCGCAGCCGCACTTGCCAGTTTCTTGTACAACACGTTGACGTTCTCCTTGTTGCGCCTTGGAAGGTTTCCACAGTGCGCCCGAGTTCACAGCCCGAAGAGCGAGTATATCCAACACCCGGCGGCATGTCCAGTTCCGAATTCACTTCGCGAGGCGAACTAAGTCGGTGCGCATAGGGACTTTAACCGTGGTACAGTACGTTGCTTCCGCAACGCCTTGGACGGGTGAGTTGTGAGCCACCAACCCCAAAACATATCCGGAACGGAACCGCGCTGGGAAGGATTGCGCGAAGTTGTCACGATGGCCTGGCCCATCGTGCTCGGCTCGCTCTCCTTCGTGCTGATGGACTTCGTCGACAAGGTCTTCGTCGGCTGGCTCGGCCGCGTCGACATGAACCCCGCCTACCTCGCCGCCGTCGGTTCCGCGGGCATCTGGTCGTACACGCTCGGCGTCTTCTTCATCGGCGTCGTCGGTTGCGTGAGCACGTTCGTCTCGCAGAGCCTGGGCCGGGGCAACCTCGCCAATTGTTCGCGCTACGCGTGGCAGGGAATCTACATCGCGTTTGCCGCCGGCGCGTTCGCGCTGTTGCTGTTTCCGGTGTCGCGTCCCCTCTTCGAGTCCATGAACCACAGCCGCGAGGTGACCGAACTCGAACTGGTCTATTTTCGCGTCCGGCTCGCGGGGTACGCGTTCATCGCATGGCAGACCGCGCTCGCCTCGTTCTTCCAGGCCGTCGGCCGGCCGATCATCCCCATGTACGCGACCATCGTCGGCAATCTGTCGAACATCGTCCTCGATTACGTCCTCATCTTCGGCAAGCTCGGACTGCCCGCCATGGGCATCGGCGGAGCGGCATGGGCAACGGTCATCTCGATGCTGCTCCAGGCCGCCATGCTGCACATGCTGTTTATGAGCAACAACGTGGACCGCGAATTCGCATCGCGCACGACCTGGCGGCTCGACGCGGGCAAGTTCCGCGACCTCTTCAACATCGGCTGGCCGTCCGGACTGTCGAGCCTGTTCGACGTCGCGTCGTGGTCCGTGTTCATCAGCTTCATCGTCGGCAGTTTCGGCGCCATGCAGCTCGCCGCGAACACGGCCGCGATCAATTTCATGCACTTGACGTTCGTGCCTGCGATGGCGATCGGCATGGCGACCACGCCCATCGTCGGCAAGTGGCTCGGCAAGGGCGACTACCTCACCGCGCGGCGGCGTTCGCTCACGGCGATGAAGGTCGGAATGGCGATCATGATCACGGTCGGCTCGTCGCTCGCCGTATTCGGCGGCTACCTCATGCGCGCGTTCACCATCGACCCCGAAGTCATCGAGCTGGGCCATTTCCTGCTCATCCTGGCCGCGATTTTCGCCGGGTTCGACGCGATGAGCATCATCCTCATGGGCGCGCTTCGCGGCGCCGGCGATACCCGCTGGATCATGGTCACGCTGTTCATCGGCTCCTACCTCGTCTGCCTGCCGCTGGCGTGGTTTTTCGCCATCGTCCTCGATCAGGGGGCCAAGGGCGCCTGGTTCGGCGCCACCATCTACATCATCGGCCTGTCCGGAGCGTTCTTCTGGCGATTCCACCGCGGCGAATGGCGCCACATCAATATCTTCACCTCCGAGACCGCGGTCCCGGCGGAGACGGAAAGCGCGGTCGCATCGCCCCCGGCCGTCGCAGCAAAGGTCGAAGCGAAGTA
>CAYPNI010000053.1:0-5787 GCA_964411925.1 uncultured Nitrospirales bacterium | reverse complement strand
CTTGCTCCCATCCCCATCCAAATGCTATCCTCCGCGCCTTAACGTTTCAGGGGTCTCCCCTCAAACGCCGGCATGGGTGCTCCGTCATGGGCGGGGTTGTGCCGGCCCGAGGCTCCGCAGGCAACCCAAGGAGAAGCACGTCGTATGTCCAGTATCACCATGAAAGATCTGCTGGAGTCCGGGATCCATTTCGGACACCAGACCCGCCGCTGGAACCCCAAGATGGCTCGCTACATCTACGGCGAGCGCCACGGCATCTACATCATCGATCTGCAAAAGACGATCCGCCAGTTGCAGCGCGCGTATCGCCTCGTGCGCGAGACCGCCGCGCAGGGCGGCAACGTGCTCTTCGTCGGCACGAAGAAACAATCGCGCGAACCGGTTCAGATTCAGGCCGAGCGCTGCGGGCAGTACTTCGTCAACAACCGCTGGCTCGGCGGCACGTTGACGAACTGGCAGACGATCCAGAACAGCATCAAGTCGCTCGCGAAACTCGTCGAGATGGAAGAGACCGGCAAGATCACGGCCTTCACGAAGCGCGAACAGACGATGCTGCGCCGCGACCGCGAACGCCTCGAAAAGAACCTCTCGGGCATCAAGACGATGCAGGAACTGCCCAAGCTCATCTTCATCATCGACGCGCAGCGCGAGGAGATCGCGGTGAAGGAAGCGCGCCGCATGAAGATCCCCTGCGTCGCCATCTGCGACACCAACAGCGACCCGGAGACGGTCGATGTGCCGATTCCCGGCAACGACGACGCGATCCGCGCGATCAATCTCTATTGCCAGATCGTCGCGGACGCGGTGCTCGAGGGCCGCGCGCGCTTCGAGAAGGACCGCGCCGAGTCCGCCGCCAAGGCCGCCGCGGAAACCGAGAAAGCGGTCAAGTCCGCCAAGCTCCGCCGCCAGGCCACCAAGGGTGATGACGCCGAGCGCGAACCCGCGGGCGTGGCGGCCGACGCGCCGTCCGCCGCGGACGAGTCGGCGGACGAATCCTGATCGGTTAACGCCGCGGGCCGCGCTCGACGCCGGCCGCACGCTTGAGAGCGAACGAAGGAGATCTGTACTGCAATGAGTTTCTCTGCCAAAGACGTTCAGGATCTGCGCGAGAAGACCGGCGCAGGGATGATGGATTGCAAGAAAGCGCTGACCGAGACCAAGGGCGACACGGCCAAGGCCGAGGTGTGGCTCCGCGAGAAGGGCATCGCCAGCGCGGCCAAGCGCACCGCTCGCGTCGCGGCGGAAGGGGCCGTGTTTTCCTATATCCACATGGGCGGCAAGATCGGCGTCCTCGTCGAACTCAACTGCGAGACGGACTTCGTCGCGCGCGGCGATAAGTTCCAGCAGCTCGGCAAGGATCTGTGCCAGCAGGTGTGTGCGGCTTCGCCCGCGGCGGCGCGATGGGTGCGCCGCGAGGAAGTCCCCGCGGACGTGCTGAACGAGGAACGGGAAGTCCAGCGCAAGCAGGTCGCCGCGACCGGAAAACCGGCGAATGTCATCGACAAGATCGTCGAGGGAAAACTCAACAAGTTCTACGAGGAGTTCTGTCTCCTCGAGCAGCCGTTCATCAAGGAGCCCAAGACGAAGGTCAGCGATCTCGTCAGCACATTGAGCGGACAGGTCGGCGAGAAGATCGACGTGCGCCGGTTTGTGCGGTTCGTGCTCGGCGAGGGCATCGCAAAGAAGCAGACCGACCTCGCGGCAGAAGTCGCCGAGGCGATCAAACAGAGCGGAAACTAGTCCTTGGCCGAGCCGGCATACAAGCGCATCCTGCTCAAGCTCAGCGGCGAGGCCCTGCAAGGCGCGCGGCAATCGGGCATCGATTTCGACACCGTCGCCAAATTCTGCGAGGAAATCCGGCAGATTCACGCGCTCGGCGTGCAGGTCGGGCTCGTCGTCGGAGGCGGCAACATCTTCCGCGGCGCGGCCGGCCTCAAAAACGGCCTCGACAAGCCCACCGGCGACTACATGGGCATGCTCGCCACCATCATCAACGCGCTCGCGATGCAGGCGGGTCTCGAAAAGATTGGCGTGCCGACGCGCGTGCTGACCGCCATTGAGATCCGGCCCGTCTCCGAGCCCTACATCCGCCGCCGCGCGATCCGCCACCTCGAAAAAGGCCGCGTGGTCATCTTCGGCGCGGGCACGGGCAATCCATTCTTCACGACGGACACCGCCGCGGCGCTGCGCGCGAGCGAGATCGGCGCACAGGTGTTGCTCAAGGCGACCAAGGTGGACGGCATCTACGATTCGGATCCGGTGTCGAACAAGAACGCCAAGCGGTATGATGTGCTGAGCTACACCGAGGTGTTATCGGCCAATCTCGCGGTCATGGACGCGACGGCCATTTCGCTGTGCCGTGAAAACAAGCTGCCGATTCTCGTGTTCAACTTCACGCAGCCCGGAAACATCATGCGGGCGCTGCGCGGAGAGGCCATCGGCACGTTTGTGCAGGGAGGGTGAACCATGCAGCACAAAATCGTGGCGGAAGCGCGGGACAAAATGCACAAGAGCCTGGAGAACTTCCAGGAGGAAATCCTCCATATCCGTTCCGGGCGCGCGTCCACCGGGCTCGTTGACGCGATCGAGGTCGAGGCCTACGGCCAGCGCATGCGGCTCAACCAGCTCGCGAGTGTGTCCGTGCCCGAACCGCGGCTCATCAGCATCCAGCCCTGGGACAAGGGCATGATCGGGCCCATCGAAAAGGCGATCATGCAGTCTCCGCTCGGCGTCACGCCGAAAAATGACGGCGTACTCATCCGCGTGCCCCTGCCGGAACTGAGCGAGGACCGCCGCAAGGAATTCGTCAAGCTCATCGGCAAGCTCGCCGAAGAATCCCGCGTCGCCGTCCGCAATGTCCGCCGCCACGAACTCGAGGCGATCAAGAAGGACAAGGCCATCCCCGAGGACGAGGCGCATCGGCTCGGCGACGAAATCCAGAAGGCAACGGACGAATTCGTCGGCAAGATCGACGCGGCATTCAAGGCCAAAGAAGCCGAGATCATGGAAGTCTAGTGGCAAGTGTACGGGCCGCGGCCTCGTCGCGTGTTCTTTTTTCCGAGCCCTGTCCTTATCCTCATCGTTATCGTCATCGTAATCGCGATTCAGGCACAATTCTGTCCCCGATGACGATAATGCTGAAGATGAGGACGGATCGGTAATCCCGTGCCCCAAATTACCTCACGTAAAAAAAACGATCCCCCGCTCCCCCGCCACATCGCCATCATCATGGACGGCAACGGCCGCTGGGCCAAGGAACGCGGGGTGACGCGCATCAAGGGTCACGAGGCCGGCGCGAAGGGCGTGCGCGAGGTCATCGAGCGCTGCCGCGAACTCGGCGGCATCGAATCGCTCACGCTCTACGCGTTCTCGACGGAAAACTGGCGGCGATCGAAAGCGGAAATCAGCGGCCTCTTCCGCCTGCTCACGAAATACATCGCGCTCGAACTCGACGCCATGCACGCAGAGGACATCCGGGTCGAGTTCATTGGCCGGCGGGACGGCCTGCCGAAGAACGCCCTCGCGGAGATGGACCGATCGCGCGAACTCACCCGCAACAACCGGTCGATGCAGGTCAACTTCGCCGTCAACTACGGCTCGCGCGCGGAACTGGCCGATGCGGCCCGCGAACTCGCGCGCGATGCCGTCGCGGGCAAGCTCAATGCAGACAAGATCGATGAGGATCGCCTCGCCGGGCGGCTCTACGACCCGCGCTCGCGCGATCTCGATCTGCTCATTCGCACCGGCGGCCATGCGCGCCTGAGCAACTTCATGCTATGGCAGGCGTCGTATGCCGAGCTCGTCGTCACGCCCGTGCTCTGGCCCGATTTTCGCAAGAAGAACCTCGATGACGCGATCGAGGAGTTCCGCGTGCGACAGCGGAACTTCGGCGGGCGGCCCCGCGCATGAACCCGCCCCGAAGCAATCTCGCCCAGCGCTGGATCACGGCGTTGATCCTCATCCCGATCGTGCTCGCGCTCATTTGGGTGCCGGGGCTGGAGCCCGGGTTGGGCGTGCTGGTCGGCCTCATCGTCCTCACCGTCATGCACGAGTTTTACGCCCTGCTGCGCACGCTCAAGATCCCCGTGCAGGACCGGCTCGGGCTCGTCGGTGGCGCGATCATCGCCGCGCACGCCTACTTTGGCGACGCCGTGCACCTCAACGCCGCGCTGATTGCCGCGCTCGCGCTGGTGGGGCTCGGCCACGTGCTCAAACCGCCGCCGTCCGCCGCGGGTCTCGCGGGCTCGATCGCAGGACTCGTGTACGCCGCGTGGTGCCCCGCGCATGTGATGCTCGTCTTCGATCTGGAGTACGGCCGCGGACTGGTGATGCTGCTGGCGGTCACCGTCGTGTTCACCGACACCGCGGCGTATTTCACCGGCCGCGCGATCGGCCGGCACCCGCTCGCGCCCGTCGTCAGCCCCAAGAAAACCTGGGAAGGCGCGGTGGGGGGATTTCTCTTCGCGACGCTCGGCATGGCGCTGCTCGCCGTGTTGGTCGATAACTACGCCTGGACCGCGTTCCCCGACTGGTCCGCCGCACGATACGCGGCGACCGGCGCCGCAATATCCATCGTCGCCCAACTCAGCGACCTGGTGAAGTCGAGCGTCAAACGCGACGCGGGAGTGAAAGACTCCGGACGGTTGTTACCCGGTCACGGCGGCGCGCTCGATCGCTTCGACGGGTTCCTTTTGGGCGCGCCGGTCTTGTATTATATGGCCGTTCTCTGAACGCCGCCGATTCCCCGATTTCGGTCTGTGATCCGAAGACATTCGCCGTGCGGCGGGGGGGGTGCCATCCCGTTCCGGAATACGTGTCGTATGTTTGAAGCAGAATCCCAGCGCCTGCGTGAAGCGTCCGATCGGCTCGCCGAGCTCGTCGGAGCGCTCCGCCTTGACGACACCCGCACGAAAATCGCCGACATCGAGCAGAAAATGTCCGCGGACGGGTTCTGGAACGACCCGGAATCGGCCCAAAAAATCATGCAGGAGCTGAAGTCGCTCAAGGGCACGCTCTCGGCGCCGGAAACGCTGCGCCGCGAAATCGAGGACGCGCTGGGGCTGGTCGAACTCGCCACCGAAGAAGGCGACGAGTCGATGGGCAAGGAACTCGCCGAGCTCGCGGACAAAATCGAAGAGAAACTGATGCAGGTCGAGCTGTCGAGCCTGCTCAGCGACCCGATGGACGCGAAAAACGCCATCGTCAACATCCATCCCGGCGCAGGCGGCACGGAATCCTGCGACTGGGCGTCGATGCTCTACCGCATGGTCACCCGGTTCTGCGAGCGGAACGAATACCAGGTCGAAGTGCTCGACTATCAGCCGGGAGACGAAGCAGGCCTCAAAGGCGCCTCGCTCAAGGTCTCCGGGCCGATGGCCTACGGCTATCTCAAATCCGAAAACGGCGTGCACCGGCTCGTGCGCATCTCGCCGTTCGACGCGCAGGCCCGCCGGCACACCTCGTTCGCCGCCATCGAAGTGCTCGCCGAGATCGACGATGACATCGACATCGACGTGCGCGAGGAGGACATCGACCTCACCGTGTGCCGGTCCGGCGGTGCGGGCGGGCAGCACGTGAACAAGACCAACTCGGCCGTCCGCCTGACGCACAAGCCCACCGGCATCGTCGTCCAGTGTCAGATCGAGCGCTCGCAACATCGTAACCGAGAAGTCGCGCTGCAAATGCTCAAGGCTAAGCTCTACGACATCGAGTTGAAGAAAAAACAGGCCGAACTCGACGCGCAGCGCGGCACGCAGCAGGACGTCGCCTGGGGCAGCCAGATCCGCA
>CAYPNI010000052.1:21053-28341 GCA_964411925.1 uncultured Nitrospirales bacterium | reverse complement strand
CCGGGAGCGCGGGTGTTGCTCGACGCGCACAACTGCTACCCGTACCAGGGGCGGTGGGCGGACCGGATCGATCGCGCGCTATCGGCGGGGATGCCGCTGGCGATCGAGCAGGACCTCGAATGGGTCAGCGGCAAGAGCATCGTTTCCCACGGCAAGCCATTCACCGGCGAGGAGCCGACGCTCGACGAGTACTTTTTCGCGCGCGTGGCGCCCGCGCTGCGCGATGCCTCGGCGAAGGCGCGGCGCGATGAATGGCCGCTGGTCGTCCTGAATATCGATTTCAAGAACAGTTCGCCGGAACACTGCCGCGTGGTCTGGAACCTCCTGACGCAATACGAGGACCTGCTGACGACCGCGACAAAGACCGGAGCGATTACGGACGTTGCGCCGTTCGACGTGGGCCCGCTGTTGGTGTTGACGAGCGGCGCGGGCGGACAGTACACGGTCTTCTACGAAGACGTGGCGGCCGGCGAAAAGTTGTTTTTGTTCGGCGCGGCGGAAACGTCGATGGAGATTCCCGAGGGGCTCGCGGGCGCGGAGCGCGCTGAGTTCGTTGCGACAATCCCGCCGGAAAAGCTGCTGCCGCGGCCCGCGGACAACTTCCGGCGGTGGTGGAACAACCCGTGGAGCGTGGTCGAGGCGGGGGGCCAACCTCGCGCCGGCGAGTGGACCGCCGCGGACGAGGCGCGGCTGGTGTCACTGGTCCAATATGGGCACAAACGAGACTATTTGGTTCGATTCTACACACTCAATGGGCATCGCGCGGAAGACGGCTTCGGATTGACCCCCAGCTATAACTTCGGCTCCACTAACGCTGCTGCGCTTCGCTGGCGGGCCGCGATCGATGCTGGCATGGATTTTGTGGCTACGGACATGTACGAGGCCTTTTCGGCGGAACTCGCCGAATCAGGCCACAACCGGAGGAACGAGCAATGACGCAATGGATGAGACTGATGTCGGCGGGCATGTTGGCGACGGCGGTGACGTTCGGCGTGGCCGGCTGCGAAGAGAAGGGCCCGATGGAGAAGGCTGGCGAGCGAATGGACGATGCGCTGGAAGACGCGGGTGACGCGATTGAAGACGCCGGCGAGAAGATCGAGGACAAAACGGACAACTAGGACGAGGCCGATACTCTACGCACGTAGGCGGAGAAGTCGGGGCCGAATATGCCTTGCTGCTTGATGATCGTTGCGGCGATGTTCCCGCGGCTGGCGTTGGTATTCATGTGGCTGACGGGTTACGGCGCCGAAGCGTTCAAGACGGCGCTGTGGCCGTTGTTGGGGTTCCTGTTCATGCCGTTTACCACGTGTGCATACGCGATTGGCATGAATGAGCACGGCTCGATCAGCGGCTGGGCGCTCTTGCTGGTGATCGTGGCCGTGTTATTCGATTTGAGCAGTCACGGCGGCGGCGCGCGGACCGCGCGCACTCGCTATGTCGTTACAGAACGGAGATGAGGCAGTGAACAAGTTCACGTCGTTGAAGGGGATTGTAGCGCCGCTCGATCGGCAGAACGTCGATACGGACCAGATCATCCCCAAACAGTTCCTGAAGCGCATCGAACGGACCGGGTACGAGGACGGGCTGTTCTTCGACTGGCGGTTCAACGAAGACGGATCGCCCAATCCGGCGTTCGAGTTCAACAAGCCGCGGTACGCGGGCGCGTCGATCCTGTTGGCGCGCGACAACTTCGGCTGCGGCTCGTCGCGCGAGCATGCGCCGTGGGCGCTGGACAACTACGGGTTCCGCTGCATCATCGCGCCGTCGTTCGCGGACATTTTCTACAACAACTGCTTCAACAACGGCATGCTGCCGGTGCGGCTCGACGCGAACGTGGTTGACGGTCTCTTCCGAGACGTGGCCGCGAAGGAAGGCTACGCGCTCGAAGTCGATCTCGCGTCGCAGACGATTCGCCGGCCCGACGGATCGACGATCCGGTTCGAGATCGACCCTTTCCTGAAGGAACGCCTGCTGAACGGTTGGGACCAAATCGGACTGACACTTCGGCACGAGGACCGGATCGCGGCGTACGAGACCGCGCACGGGATCGTCTAGCGCTTGGAACCGCGGGCCGCGGGCGATTCGTGTTAGAATGGCGCTGGACTGAAAGGTGCCGGCGCCATGCCGCTGTACACGTATGAAATCGTGAACGACGACGGGTCTCCCGGCGCGACGTTCCAGGTGGAACGTCGCGTGAGCGATCCGCCGCTGGAGTCTCACCCCGACACGGGCCAGCCGGTGCGCCGTGTGTTCAAGCCGATTCACATCGCGGGATATGGCAGCGATCTGCACAACAAGACGCTGCTGAGCGACAAGAACCTCGAGCGGCATGGGTTCACCGCGTACCGGAAGAACGGCAAGGGGAACTACGAGCGGACGGCCGGCAAGGAAGGCCCGGAGCGGCTCTCGCCCGGGGACTGACCGCGCGATTTCGGCTGAACTTCCGCGGGCTGCACCCTCGCGACCAGGCCGGTTGCCCGGCCTGCTTTGGCAGGGGCTGCTGACCGTGTTATAGTGGCAGCTGCATCTGGAACTGGGGCCTATCGACCGGGGGGACGTGGCCATGTTTCGATCAATCATCGTGTGTCTGGCGGCGGGAATACTGTTGACGGCGTGCCAGTCGGGCTCGTTCAGCAAGCAGGGCGCGGCGAATCCGGCCACTGTCTCCGGCGGCAGTCCGTCGCCGATTCCGGCGATGGCGCGCACGCGGTTCAGCGATGTGCCGTTGCCGCAGGGCGTCAAAGAGGACATCGAACGCAGTTACGTTTACGAGTCGGCGTCGTTACAGGTCGGCCGGATGGTGTATAACGTGAACAAGCGCGTCACGAATGTCGCGCAGTTCTATATAACGGAAGCGCCGAGACACGGCTGGCAGTTGACGAGCATGTTGCAGGCCGAAGGCGCGCAAATGACATTTGAGAAACCCGCGAAGCGGATGTGGGTTTCGGTAAGTTCCGAGGGCCTCCGCGACAAGAATTCGCGTCTGGTCATTCACGTCGTCCCGGAAGAGATGCCGAGGCAGAGTCGCCTCGACGCTATCGGCGGGACGCCCTGACCTTGCGCGTCGGGCCGGCATAGCGCGGCCGTAACAGGAAAGCAATGGCAGAGAACGAGAGTACGCGGCCCGCGCATGGACCGGCCGAGACCGAGACCCCCAAGAGCGACTGGACGGCGCTCGTAAACCACGTTCAGGAACGGCCCGGCGTCTACATCGGCGCGGTGGCATTCGTGTTGCTCGTGCTCGCGGCGACCGGCGTTTATCGCGCGGTGCAAGCGTCTACGATGCGTTCGGCCTCGACGGAATACGCGAAGGCGCTGGAAATCGAAGACGCGGCGGACCGCACGGCCGCGCTTGCGGCCGTTGCAGAGTCCGGCTCGCCATTCGCGGCCCAGGCGCTCTATCTCGAGGGTGAGTCCGCGCTGGACCACGGCGACCACGCGGCTGCGCGAACAGCGTTTCAGGAACTGCGCGATCGTTTCCCCGGATTCGAATTCGTTCCGGATGCGGTGGAAGGCCTTGGGTTCATCGAAGAGGACTCGGGGAATTTCGCCGACGCTCGAAGGATGTATGAGGAAGTGTCCAGCAAATGGCCCGAGTCCGCCGCGGCCGTCCGGCAGCCGTACAACCTGGCGCGGTGTTACGAGGGCGAGTCTAATCTCGCGTCGGCCGTCGAGGCCTATCGCAAACAACTCGAGGCGTTTCCCGGCTCGACCGTCGCGATGCGCGCGCAACAACGACTCAACGAACTGCGCGATACCAACCCGGAACTGTTCGCGGACGAGACGCCGATCGCATCGGGTGAACCTCTCCTGCAGGAACTGACCACGGAGCCGCTACCCGTCCAGCTCGAACTCCAGGGCGACGCGCCCGTGGAATCGACGGAAGCTCCACAGCCTGCGCCGTCCGCTGCGCCGGAAGAGTCGGAAGCGCCGACGCAGCCTCAGTAACGAGTCCGTCGTTCGGTTTCTCGCGGGCCGAAGGCTTGGGGTGTGCGCGGCGGTCGCGCAGTAGCGCGACCCTCCCACTCCCGGGCGTTACGGACGCCGCCGATCCCGTTCAGTGCGCCGATCGTCTGCGGCAGATGCGTTGCGCTCGGGTGTGCGGCGTGGGCCGCGGCGATCGATTTTGCGGCGCTCGCGGTGGCGGTAGTAGTGCTGGCCCAAGTAAATCGAATACGCGGCGCCCGCCGCGCCCAGGCCGAGCAGGATCCACGCTGCGCCGCTCATTGCGGCGGCCGCTTGCGCACGCTGAGGTCTTCGACGAGCTTGCGCGTGCGCGCGCTGAGCACTTTGATCTCCTCCACATGGAGATCGGAGACGGACTCGATCGAGATCTGCCGATCGAACTCCTTGGCGACCTGATCGAGCAGGTCCTTGTTCTCACCGCGCAGGCGGCGGGACAGATCGGGGTGTACCTGCAAGATGATCGCTTTCTCCTTCGAACGGCAGAACAGCGCGCGCAACCGGCGCAGCGCGTCGAAGGTGAGCGTCGTCACCGAGCGGATCGAGCCGGTACCGTCGCAGTAGGGGCAATGCTGTGAAAGCTGGCGTGTAAGGCTGTGCTTGACGCGCTTGCGGGTCATCTCGACCATGCCTAGTTCGCCGATGTCCGAGACGGTAATCCGCGCGCGATCCTTCTTGACGAGTTCCCGGCATTTTTGCAGTAGTTTGCGGCGGTTGCCTTCCTGTTCCATGTCGATGAAATCAACCACGATGATGCCGCCGAGATCGCGCAGGCGCATCTGGTGTGCGATCTCGTCCGCCGCTTCCATGTTCGTTTTGAAGACCGTGTCCTCGAGTTGCTTTTTGCCAGTGAATCGCCCGGTGTTGACGTCGATCGCGGTGAGCGCTTCGGTATGGTCGATGACGATGCTGCCGCCGCTCTTGAGTTCGACGCGGCGCTCGAGCGCCTTCTCGATTTGCTCCTCGATCCCCATTCGGTCGAAGAGAGGCCGGCGCCCGGTGTAGACGCGGCAGCGCTTCTTGAGGCCAGAGGCGTATACGTCGAGGAACTCGATGATGCTGTCGAGGGCCGGCTGGTTGTCGATGGTCAGGCGGCTCACGTCTTCCGTGAACGTGTCGCGTACGGTGCGGAGCACCGAATCGAGATCCTCGTGCAACAGGATGCTCTTCTTGTCGTCCGCCGAGTCCATGCCCTTTTGAATGCGGTCCCATTGCTTGTTGAGGTACTTGAGATCGGCAAGTAGCTCCTCTTCGGTCTTGTTTTCGCCGGCGGTCCGCAGTATGAGGCCGTACGGCCGGTTCTTGCGGAAGTTGCGCAGGATTTTTTTGAGCCGGTCGCGTTCCTTTTGATCTTCGATTTTTCGTGACACGCCGATCTGCGAGACGGTGGGCATCAGGACGACATAACGGCCGGGCAGGGTGACGTAGTTTGTGAGCCGGACGCCCTTGGTGCCAAGTGTGTCCTTCTGGACCTGTACCATGATCGGCTGGCCGCGCTTCAGGATCTTCTCGATACCGAGGCGCCGGTGTTTTCGGCGGCCGCCCGCGCCTTCGATGTCGTCCGGGTCGAGATCGCCACTGGCTTCCTTGTCGGCGATATCGGCGACGTACAGGAACCCGTTGCGCTCCTGGCCGATGTCCACGAACGCGGCCTGAATTCCCGGCACGATCGAATCGACGCGCCCGCGATAGATGTTGCCGACGAGACTGCGCTCGCCGTGGCGCTCGACGTGGAGTTCGGCCAGGCGTTTTTCTTCGAGCCGGGCGATCCGCGTTTCGAGCGGGTCTACATTGATGATGAGTTCGTTCATTCGTTCCTCTGGTTATCGCACCGGCATAAGCGCGGGCGAACGTGATAAAAATCCAAGGCTACCGCGGCGGGCGTTCACGCTCAAGATCAGTCCGAAGCTGGACATGGTCGTGATGTAGAACGAACCGCCGTAGCTGAAGAAAGGGAGTGGAATGCCCGTAACGGGGAGCATTCCGATGGTGATGGACATGTTGATAAACGCGTGGAACGCGAGGAGCGCGACAACGCCGGTCACAATTAAGGTGCCGCCGAGTTCGTCCGCTGTCTTCCCGATGTAGAGCGCGCGGGCAAAGAACCCGAAAAACAGCATCAGCGCCGTGGCCCCTCCGAAGAATCCGAATTCTTCCGCCATCACGGAGAAAATGAAGTCGGTGTGGTGCTCGGGCAGGTAATTGAGATAGGTCTGCGTGCCGTGGGTGTATCCCTTGCCGGAGAGGCCGCCGCTGCCGACGGTGATCTTGCTTTGGATCGTGTGATAGCCGGATCCGCGGGGGTCGGCGCTGGGGTTGAACACGGTCATCACGCGCTGTTTCTGGTAGTCCTTCATGTGCGACCAGACGAACGGCAGGCCCATCAGCCCGACGAGCGCGATGGCGATGAGTTGGCGCGTCCTACAGCCGGCGGCATAGAGCATGGAAAGCGCGATGGGCCCCAGGACGGCGGCCGTGCCCAAATCAGGCTGTTTGAAAATGAGCAGCGCGGGCACCGCAACGGCCGCGAACGTCAACAGGAGAAACGGGAGCCGCTGGACACGCTTGCCCATCCGGGTCAACAGCCAGGCGAGAAACAGCACCATGACCAGTTTGGTCCACTCGGACGGCTGAAACCCGATGGGGCCGAGATCGATCCAACGCCGGCTGCCCTTGATCTCGTCGCCGACGATGAGCACGGCGACGAGGAGCGAGAGAATGACGCCATAGGCGATCGGAGCGAGAGAAATCAGCACTCGGTAATCGATGCACGCGATGGTCATGGCGATACACCAGCCGGCGCAGAGGAAGATGGACTGTTTGACGTAGTGCGGGACCGGAGCGGAGACGCTGCGCCCGGCGCTGTAGAGCACGAGCAGGCCGAAGATCGCAAGGCTCAGTACGAGCAGGGCGAGGAGCGGATCCGTGCGAAACACGTTGCGCCAGTTGAATACGCGGATGCTGAGACTGTCGAGGCGCGTGGGCGGTTCGATCATCGTCCGCCCTCGGGCCCGCCCGCGAGACGTACCGGGCCTGCGTACCAGGACTTGTCCATATACTCGAGGATGTCCTTGGCGAGAGGGGCCGCCGCGGAACTTCCATGGTGGCCGTGCTCGACCAGAATGCAGATGGCCAGTCGAGGCTCGCGATCGAGCACGCCCGCGACGAACCAGGCGTGGTCGCGCAACTCCTTCGGGATGTCCTCCTCGGTTTCATACTCTTCGTGCGCGGCGAGGCTGACATTCTGCGCGCTGCCCGTCTTGCCGATGATGTCCCACCCTTTGATACTGGCGGCGTTGCCGGTGCCGGTTGGCGCGGGCGGGCC
>CAYPNI010000052.1:0-20953 GCA_964411925.1 uncultured Nitrospirales bacterium | reverse complement strand
AGCCGCTCCTTCCACTCGCGCGAGGGAATGAGTCCGGCGACTTCGCCGGGCAGATCGAGCCCGGATTTCTCGCCGACGCCGAGTTTCCGGGACCACTCGCTGATCCGATCTACGCCGAGCTCAAGCCCGACGTTGTAGAAGAAGACGTCGCACGAAAACGCGAGTGCGTCGACGACATTGACGTTGCCGTGACCCTGGCGGCGCCAGCAATGCCACGGGCGACCCCCGGGCGCAAGCCGGAAATGGCCGGGACAATAGAACGTCGTATTGGTGTCGATTACATGTTCCTCGAGCGCGGCGGTTGCGAGGAGGACCTTGAACACGGAGCCCGGCGCGTACACGTCCTGGTAGGCGCGATTGAGCATGCGGTTCGGCGTGCCCTGCAGAATATCGACGCGCTCACGGTTGGTGTTCGGGCTGACGAAGACGTTTGGGTCGTAGCCGGGACTGCTCGCCAGCGCGAGTACTGCGCCGGAGTCCGCGTCGAGCACGACGATCGCGCCGTGTTCCGCTTCGAGGAGACGCTCGCAATGGCCCTGCAGCCCGATATCGAGCGCGAGACGCACGGATTGGCCGGGCGTCGCCTCTTGTTTTTCCTCGAGCGAGAGGCTGTGACCGAAACTGTCCACGAGATTTTCGATGTACGGATTGCCAAAGGGATCGGTACGGATTTGAGGCGTGCCCGCGGCGAATTTCGTCACGAGCATGTGTCCGTCGCTGCCGTGCAGCTTGTCCTCGAACCTCGACTCGACGCCGGCACGGCCGATGAGGTCGCCCATCTTGTAGCGATTCTCGGTGCGTTCGAGTTCGGTCTTGTTGATCTCGCCCAGGTAGCCCAGAAGCTGGCCGGCGGATTTTCCGTAAACGTAGCGGCGCAGCGGGCGCACGACGGTGAACACGCCCGGCAGCGCGTAGGCGTATTCGTCGACGCGGGCCGAGACCGACGCGGGCACGTCGTCCCGCACGAGGATCTGCTGGTGCGGTTCGCGGGCCTTGCGCGCCTTGGCGATGCGCGCGCCCAGCGCCGCGGCGTCAACACCGGCGATTTCCTCGAGCCGCGCGCATAGCACCGCATCGTCGATGGTGACATCCGCGGGCACGACCATCAGATCGCGCGCGGCGCGGTTGTCCGCGAGGACAACTTCCTGATCCGGCCCGAGACGGCCGAGGATCGATCCGCGGGGCGCTTCGAGCCGTTGGATCCGCAGCCGGTTCGACTCGGACATGCCGCGGTAATCGGGTCCGTGGACGACCTGCAACTGCCAGAGCCGCGCGCCGACGATGGAAAACGCCAGCGCAAGCACCCCGGCGATGTGGCGCAACCGCGACGGGGCGCCGGCGTATTTGCGGTTGGCGTCGCCGCGGACGCTCATGCGGCGCGCCGATGCTGAGGCATCGGTGAGAACGACAACAACATGAACAGAACCGGCGTCACGAGGGCCGTGTAAAACGCCTGGGGCAACAACGTGACGAGTTGCCCCGAGACGTTGACGACGCCGGGGCGCTGAAGATAGTCGATCATCATGTAGAGAATGCCGTGGGCGGCGCTCGCCACGAAGACGGCGCTGGCCTTGACGGCAGGATTCTCCGTGACCAACCGGCGCGCCATCGTGCCCGTGACGTAACCGACCACGACGAGGCAGAACACGCGGTGACCGAGCGCGTCGTCGGTCGCGACTTCCTGAAACAGGCCGCCGAGCAGGCCGGTGAACATCGCGCGTTCCTCGCCGTCCACGATGGCGAAGAACACGACGAGGATGAGCACGAGTTGCGGCACGACGCCCTGCACGCGCAGCACGTAGGGCCATTGCGCCTCGAGCAGCGCCATCAGTATGACGGCGCAGGCCCAGATCAGGTTGGTGCGCATCTCCCCCAACACCCCCAGGGCGCCTACGGCGCCAATCTCTCCTGAATCGATCGCATATCCACGAGTTCCACTTGCGGCACGGCCGGCCCGCCGACGGCGGCCGCGCGCTCGCGCCACGCGACTGTCGCGCTCAACAGCACGAAGACTTCATCGATGCGGAACGGATCGGCCGCCGGCATCACGGTGACCGACTGGCTCATCTGTTCGCGGCGCGGCTCGCCGATCACGCGGCCGACCGGGAACCCCGGCGGAAACACGCTGTCCGGACTCGTCACGACGACGTCGCCCTCGCGGACGCGGCCCGACAGATCGATGTAGTGCATCGTGCACAGCGCGCTGAGCTCACTGCCGCTGCCGTAGACGCGGCCGCGCACGCGGTTCCAGTCGATCATCGCGTCCACCCGGCACTCGGGACTCTGCAACGTCGCCACGCTCGACGTGAGCGGCCCGACCTGCGACAGGATTCCGATGACGCCGTCCGGACTGATCACGCACATCGACTCGGAGAGGCCGTGCAGCGATCCGCGATCGATGGTGAGCACGCCGCGCGCGTGTTGCACGACCTCGGCGGCCATCAGGGTGAATTCCGGGTGTTGCCGCTGGAACGAAAGCATCCGCCGGAGCCGGCGGTTCTCGCCTTCGAGTTCATTCGCCGCGGAGACACGCTGCTGCATGCGGCCGAGATCGACGGTCAGCGTCTGGACGGACTCGCGCGCCGCGTCGTATTCGAACATGAGCCCCGTGGTGTAGTTGTAACCGTCCTCGATGCGGTTGAACGCGAACAGGACTGGAAGAGAGACCACGCCCACGACGCTTCGGACGCTATCGGCGACGACACGTCCGCGGCTGCCCGAGGCGAGCGACACGATGGAAACGAGCAGGATCGACGCGAAGATCAGCTTGGATCGGTGACCGGATATAGGTCGGCTTAGGGCCACGGCCTATCAATCGCCACCGCGAAATTCCTTGGAGTATTCGAGGAATTTCCCGGTGCCCAGTACGACCGCCGTCAGCGGGTCTTCCGCAATCGTCACGTGCAGCCCGGTCTCCTTGCTGATGAGCTGGTCGAGACCGCGCAGCAACGCGCCGCCGCCGGCCAACACGACGCCCCGATCGACGATGTCCGCGGAGAGCTCCGGCGGCGTACGCTCGAGCGTGACGCGCACGGCGTCCACGATGGCGGTGGCGGGTTCGCGCAACGATTCACGGATTTCTTCTGACGTGATCGTGAGTATTTTTGGCAGGCCCATGACCTGATCGCGGCCCTTGACCTGCATTTCCATTTCTTCCTTGAGCGGGAACACCGAACCGATCTGGATCTTGATGTCTTCGGCCGTGCGCTCGCCCACCATCATGTTGTAGGTGCGCTTCAAATGCTGAATGATCGCCTGGTCCATCTCGTCGCCGGCGACCTTGACGGACTTCGAGAACACGATGCCGCCGAGCGAGATCACGGCGACTTCCGTGGTGCCGCCACCGATGTCCACGATCATGCAGCCCTGCGGTTCCTGCACGGGCAATCCCGCGCCGATCGCCGCGGCCATGGGCTCCTCGATGAGCGAGACATGCTTGGCGCCGGCGTTGCGCGCGCTCTCCTCGACGGCGCGGCGCTCGACGGCCGTGATGCCCGAGGGCACGCTGATCGCCACGCGCGGCGTGATGAGCCGGCGGCGGTTGTGGACCTTCTGCATGAAGTAGCGAAGCATCGCCTCGGTGATGTCGAAATCCGCGATGACGCCGTCTTTCATCGGGCGGATTGCCACGATGTTGCCCGGGGTGCGGCCGATCATGCTCTTGGCTTCGTTGCCGACGGCGCGCACGTCGCCCGCGCGGTCCTTATTGACCGCAACGACGGACGGCTCGCTCAGGACGATGCCCTGGCCTTTGACGTAGACGAGTGTATTGGCCGTACCCAGGTCGATCCCCATGTCGTGCGAGAACAGACCGGGCAGACTTCTGAGGAATGAGCGCAATGTATGTGTCCCCCGCGCGCGTCACAGACCGGACGCGCCCCTAATTCCCCGCTAAGCCCAAAAGCAGCGCTGGTGGGATGCTCCCCCGAACATTAATAAGTATAACAAAACGACTGGCGAAATGAAACGTAAACTCGCGCCGGGACTGGAACATCGGCTGTTTCATCGGAACGCCCCGTGGGCGCCCGGAACCGGCGGCCGGCGCGAGGCATGGAACAAGCGCGCTCGTCTATACTGTTGCCCTCGCCGGCAACGGGGTCCAACACGGAGAGGTCTCTCATTGGGTAGATGGATCGGTATGCTTGCAGCGCTGTTGGCCGGCGCCGCGGGATGCGTCACGACGGGCACTGCGAGTGAGCGGGCGGTCATCAGCGCGAAGGACAAGGTCGCCCCCGCGCTCGTTCATGTGCGGCCGGTGAAGGAAGTATTTCGCCAGGGCCAGCGCGAGGCCTTCGCGGTCACCGGCAGCGGCTTCATCATCAGCAAGGACGGCTACGTCGTCACCAACGAGCATGTCGCCGGCCGCAGCGAGTACGTCCGCTGCGTGCTGTATAACCGCGAAGAGGTCGAGGCGGAGGTCGTCGGGGTTGACCCGGACAGCGACATCGCGGTGCTCAAGTTGCGCGCCGACGGGACGGACCTGCCGGTGGTCAAGTTGGGCAAGTCTGGCGAGCTCGAAGCGGGCCAGACGGTGATGGCGCTGGGCAGCCCGCACGGTCTTTCCCGCTCGGTCTCGCTCGGCATCGTCAGCGTGACGGATCGCAATCTCGAGGAACTCGGCTCGGAAGGCTCGCCGTTCAACAACTGGATCCAGACCGACGCGGCGATCAACCCCGGCAACAGCGGCGGGCCGCTGGTGAATCTCAAGGGCGAAGTCATCGGCATCAACACGCGCAAGCTGCAGGGCGCGGACAATGTTGGGTTTGCGATTCCGATCGACACGGCGAAAGAAGTAATCGACGAATTGATTCTGCATGGCAAGGTGAGCCGCAGCTCGATTGGCGTCATTCTGCAGGAGATGACGAGCATCACGGACGACGCATCGCGGCCGGGCGTGCTGATCGGCGACGTGGACCCCCTCTCCCCCGCGTTTCAGGCGCGGCTGCGGCCGGGGGACGTATTGATCGCCGTGGACGGCACGCCGACGAACGCGCGATTTACCGAGGACCTGCCGGCGGTGCGCAAGCTCATTGCCGACAAGCCCGTCGGCGAGACGGTATCGCTCAAGATTGAACGCGCGGGTCAAATGTTCGATGTGCCGGTGTCCACCGAGGAGAAGAGCCCGCGCGAGGGCGAAGAGATCGAGGCGCGCGAGTGGGGCTGCTCGATATCGTCGCTGACGCCGGAGGTGATCCGTCAGGCGCGCCTAAGCACGCGCCAGGGCGTGCTGGTCACCGGCGTTCAAGTGGGGCAGCCGATGCACACCGCGGGCGTCCGCCAGGGTGACATTATCCTGACCGTGGACGGGGAAGTCGTACAGGACATCGATCAATTCGAACGGCTCTACGAGGAACGGGCGCACTCCGGCGCGCCACGCGTCCTGCTGACGATCAAGCGCGGCGCGTTGTCCATGTACATACTGCTGAAACAGGCGGGCGGGCCGGCGCCAGACCCCGCGGCGCAACCTGCGGAGATTCCCGAATGACCCGGGCGGCGGCGATTGCAGGGACTCTGTGGCTGATCGCGGCGTGTTCGATTGCCGCCGCGGACACGCTCGTTTCGGATGGTTTTGAGCAGCAACTGCTCCAACGAAAGTTTGACGAGATCCGGCCCGCGCTGTGCCTGCTCAAGTACTCGGTCGAAATTACGAATCCGAACAACGGCGAGGTGTCGGTCCGTGAGGCGAACGGGCTCGGCGTGGTGGTGTCGCCGGACGGCCTGGTGCTGAGTCAGGGCCACATGCAGATCGAGAATCGCCGGCCGCTGAACATCAAGGTGACGCTGCCCGGCGAGACGCGCGATCGATCGGCGACGTTGCTGCGTAAACCCGAGGACGTCAACCTCGTCTTTCTGAAACTCGACCCGGATCCCGGTAAGAAGTTCGAGTACGTCAAGTTTGACGACGGGGTCTCGCTCGAACTGGGCGAGCCGCTTGCCGTGTTCGGCGTGCTCAAGGAGACGCTTGACCATGCGCGCGCGTTGCAGATGTACCGCGTCAGCGCGATCCTTACGGAACCGCGCACGACCTACGCGCTAGACGGCAGCGTCGCGTTCGGATTCGCGGGCGGCCCGGTGATCACGCGGTCGGGCCGCGTCGCGGGCGTTGTCGGGTTCGACCTCGCGACAGCCGAGGGCGGGGACTTATACACGCGGAGCGGGCACCCGCTGGTGTATCAGACGTCGCTGTTCCGGAAGTACATCGACTCGCCGCCGGGCGAGGCCGACGCGCTCGCGGAATCGGCGGATGATGCCTGGCTGGGCATTTTCACGCAGCCGCTCACGCACGACCTCGCCGAGTACTGGCGCCTGCCGGACAACGGCGGCGTCGTCGTGAGCACGATTATTCAAGGTTCGCCGGCGGATCGGGCCGGCTTGCGGATGGGGGATGTCATCGTCTCGTTCAACGACCATCCCATCACGGCGCGGGAAGATCTCGACGTGCTGGGATTTACGCGCCTCGTGCGCGAGAGTCCGCTGGGCGAGCCGTTGCCGGTGAAGTTTATCCGCGGCGGCGAACCGATGGACCTGCGCCTGACGCTGCTGCCGAGGCCCAAGTCCGGCCGTGACGCGGAAGCTTACGAAGACGACGCCTTGGGACTGTCGGTCCGCGAGCTCACGACGGACGTGCGCATCCTGATGAACCTGCCGGACGAAGTCGACGGCGTGCTGGTGCGCCGCGTCAAGTCGGGCAGTCCCGCGGCGCTCGCGGGCATCCGGCCCGGCTTCGTCGTGCTCGCCGTCGGGACGCGCGCAACGGCGAACGTGGGCGGCTACCGCGAGGCCGTCGAGGCAGAAACCGCGGCGCGCAGTGCTGAAGTCACCATCTTCTGCCGGATTGGCGCGAACACCGCGTTCTTCCGCGTACAACCGCGCTGGTCCCAGCCCTGATGCGACGCGCCGGCGTGTGGTTGATCCCGCTGGCGATCGCGGGGCTGGCCTCGTGTGCGCCGGACCCGAAGCCGGAGGAGTTGGGCGCGCAGTTCGACGAAGCGGAGCGGCTCTGCCTCGAGGGCAAGTTTGCCGAGGCGGTGCCGGTTCTCAAGCAGTACCTGATCCATCGGCCGGGCGACGCGGGCGCGCACTACTACCTTGGACGGGCCTATATGCTGTCCCAGGATTTCCGGCCCGCGATGGCCGAGGGAGAGTTTCAGACGGCCCTGCGCTTGTTCGTCGCGCAGGGCCGTCAATCGCCCATCGAGCGGTTCCAGCCCGAGTACTTCGAGATGATGTGCAACCTCGACTCGGCGAAGGTGCTCTATATACAGACGCTGAGCATCGTCACGCAGAGCGATTCGCCCGCGGTGGCGCGTCCCTTCATCGAGCGCGCGCTGGGATACATCGAGAGCGCGCGCAGCGCGATGCCGGGCGCCGCGGAGGTGGACCAGATCGGCACACCGATCCGGGAACTCGGCGCGCGGTTCGGCCTTTCGTAGCCGCGGCCTAGCTGTATCGCGCGTCCGGATGGAACGACACGATGGCGGCGGTGCATCCTGTCGGGAAAAACTCGCCGGTCTCGTTCACGTGCGCGCCGATGCGCCGCTTGGCGTCGAGCAGGCGGTGAATATCCACGTTGTGCGCGATCTTCGTAATCGCGGGATAGCCCGGCGACCAGCGGATGCCTTGCCGCGGATCCGCGACGCCGACGCGCGCGCGGAGTTGGCCGTTCAGGTATTCGGCCATGTCCTCTGCGATGCGGTCGGACAATCCCTGCAAGAACAGCGCTTCTTCGGAATCGCCGGCGTCCTTGAACCTCGCGATTTGTTCATCGACCGCCGCGCCGCCCGACGAAATCTGGAACCCGACGGCATCGAGCCGGCCGGCGTCGCGCGGAGCGAAGTATTGCGCGCCGCAGACGGTGTCTTCGCGGCCGGCGCCAATGACGACGTCGAAGGTGAACCGGGCGATCTCCGTGCCGGATGCCGCGGAATCGAGCACGATCACGTCCTCGCCTTCGGAGTAGCACGGGAAGCACGCGATGACACCCTGCGGCCTCAGCCAGCCCTCCTTCTGTGCGCGCTGCGTCCATTCCGTAAATAGCCGCTCGAGTTCTTCCTGGGTTGTCCCTTGTTTGTCCTGTTTGGATTTCGCGCCGAACTTCCAATTCAGCGAGAACAGGTTGCGTTTGTCGATGTGCGGGCGGAAATCGACGAGTGGAAGCGAAATCGTCTCCGGCGCGAGCCAGGGCGTGCCCGCGACGGACGGCTTCGCGTGTGCGATGACTCGGCGCGGCAGCGACGCCTTCAATTCGTCGTCTTCGCGCGCGCGGCGAATCGCGCGTTCGTACCTGCCTCGAAGTTTTTCGACGTTTTTCTGGAGCAGGTCCGTCTTGTCGCGCCCGTTCATCAGCTCGTTCATGACGTTCACGCCGTCCATCGCCGTGGGGCAATAGAACACGTTGTTGCGCATGTGCGAGACGTCGTCATCGCCCGCGAGCGCGACATAGGCCGCGTGCCGGTCGCTTACGGGCGCGCCGCCGATGAGCACATAGGTACCGTCGAGGCCCTGTTCCTTCATCATTTTCGAGACGGTGATCATGTGATTCGACGTCTGCACGAGCAGCGCGGACATGCCGATGGCGTCGGCGTTATGCTCGCGCGCCTTGTCGAGGTAGTCCTGCAGCGGCGTCATTACGCCGAGATCGATGACGCGGTAGCCGTAGTTTTCAAACAGCGTCTTGGCGAGGTCTTTGCCGATCGAATGCACGTCCTGGTAGACCGTGCCGAGCACGATCGTGCCTTTGTACTCGATCTTCGAGTGCAAATCGACACCGGACTTCACCCGCATGTATTCCTCGAGGAAGCCCATGACCTGCTTCATCACGTCCGCGGACTTCAGAAGATGCGGCAGCGACACTTCGCCGCGGCCGAATCCGTCGCCCAGGCGCTTCATCGCGCTCATCAGGTATTGGTTGATGAACACCAGCGGCTCGTGCGTCTTGACGGCCTGCGCGGCCTGCAGCACGATCTTGTCGTTGTACGCGTACCCGTGGCCGTCGATCGTGACCGTGCCTTTCTCGCGCTCCTTGAACCCATCGAAGATCTTCTCGCACATCGCGTCCTCGAGCGGCAGATCGTCGTAACTCGTGCGACGAACGACGGTGCCGCCTTTCTTCTGCTCCGCGATGTCCTCGAGCTGCTCGAAGGCTTCCATGTCGCGCTTCAGAATGGCGCGCAACGCGAGGTCGTAATCGTGCGGGTCGAGGTTCTCGACGAACACGTAGTGGTTCGGATTGATGATCGCGGCGTCGAGCCCGCGTTTGCGGCCTTCGTCGAGCCAGACGGACGTGAGCACCTTGCGCATGTAGGGTTTGTTCGCGAGGCCGTTGGTGAGGTTGCCGATGCCGCAGGTGGTCATCAGGTCGGGGTGGATCGCCTTGATCAGCGGGATCGACTCGAGCGATTCCAGCGCGAAATTCAGCTTCGGGTCCGATTCCGACCCCAGCGGAAACACGTTCATGTCGATGAGAATGCGGCCGGCGGGCACGCCGAAACGCGCCGCTTCCTCGACGATCTGCCTGGCGAGCGCGGCCTTGTCTTCGCGTGTCGCGGCGGGCCCTTTCGGCCCTGCGCACAGTCCGATGTAGTACGGCGCATGAAATCCCGTAGCCTTGATCACGGCCTGGATCTTCGTGACGCCCGGCTCGACTTCTTCGAGCGACATGGAGTTTACGATCGGCCGGCCGGGATACACCTCGATGCCTTCGCGGAGCGCATCCACCGCGAACGAATCGATGCTCATCGCGCCGGGAAAATCCGCGGTCTGCTCGTGGATGACTTCCTTCAGCACCGCGGTCGTGTCCACGAGGTTGGAATCCATACACACGTCGATGATCTGGACCCCGAGCGCCTGCATTTCCTCCTGCACAACTTCCTCGAGCGCGGCGTGATCCAGGCCGCCATCGCGCTCGACGGCCTCGCGCACTTTCTTCGAACCGCGCACGTTGAGGCGTTCGCCAATAGCGATCAGCGTCTTACTGCTGTCGAGTTCGATGGCGTTCTGAGGTCCGGAGAGCCAGTGGCCGCCGTGGGGCGTGCGGTGGGCGGGTTTGAGCCCGCGCACGGCGGCGCTGATCGCGCGGATGTGCGCCGGTCCCGTGCCGCAGCAGCCGCCGACGATACTGACGCCCAACTCGGAGACGAAGCGTTTGAGGTGCTCGGCCATTTTCTCCGGCGTGAATTTGTAGACCGTCTTGCCGCCCTCGGACACAGGCAGCCCCGCATTCGGGATGACCGAAATCGGCAGCGGCGAGTATCGTGACAGCGTCTCGACGGTCTTGGTCATCAGGTCCGGACCGATGCTGCAATTGATGCCGAAGGTATCGATGCCGATCGCCTCGACTGTAACCAGCGCCGCGTGAATGTCCGTGTTGAAGATCTGCATCTTCGAAAACTGGTCCACGGTAACCTGCGCCATGATGGGCAGGCGCTTGCCGCGCTCGGCCATCGCGCGCTGCGCGCCGTGGACGGCCGCCTTTACTTCGAGGATGTCCTGTTGCGTCTCGAACAACACGGCGTCCGCGCCGCCGTCGATCAACCCGAGCACCTGCTGCCGGAAATTGTCCGACACGGCGTCGAAGGTCGAGACGCGCAGGTCGGCGTTCGTCTTCGACAGCACGCGGTTTGACGGGCCGACGGACCCGATGATGAACAGCGGGCGCCCGTCGTACTCCGGTTCGGCGCGGTAACGTTCGCGAGCGCGATTCGCGATGCGGCATGCGCTGACGTTCATCCAGTACGCGATGTCTTCGTAACTGGCCCGGGTGAGCGCGAGTTCGGGCGGGACATCGCCGAATTTTTCGAGATTGATTTTCGTGAAGTCGTATTCGGACAGGCGGAACGGCGACGCGCCGAACGTGTTCGTTTCAACCGCGTTCGCGCCGCTGCGGAAGTATTGGAGGTGGACGTCCTCGATGCCCTCGGGATGCGAGAAGCAGAGCAGGTCCCCGAGCATGCGGTAATCCGGCCCGCCGTAATCGACGTCGGTGAAATGGAGCCCCTGCGTCATCGTGCCCATCGCGCCGTCCAGCACGATTACGCCGTTCTTTATGGCCTCGAGAAACTGCACACTACCTCCGGCAATCTGCGGATCCGCGCGCCCCGGCGGATGCACGGCATCAATCGGGAAAGTCCCACGTTGGTGCAGCGCCGTTCCCGCTGCGCACGTTTCCCGCCCAACCTGGGACTTAACACCCGGCAGCAGGCGGTCATTGCGAGGAGCGGGAAGCGTGACGCGGCTATGTTCCCGGGGCAAGACACTTGCCCTGTTCAGGCGCCTGTATGTAATGTATTGTAGCGCAATGGGTTACATCGAGAGGAATTCCTACGCATGACGTTCGACCGGATCTACGCGTCGAATCGGTTTGTGCTTTCGTACGAGCTGTTCCCGCCGAAGACCGACGACGGCATGACGGCCCTCGCCGGGCATTTGCGCGAACTCATCCGGTTCTCGCCGCATTTCATCACGTGCACCTACGGCGCGGGCGGATCGACGCGCGACAAGACGCTCGACACGCTGGGGCTCGTACAGTCGCTCACCGATGTCTCGGTCGCCTCGCACCTGACGTGTGTCGGCGCGACGGTGGACGACTTGCGCGCGTATCTGCGGCGGGCCGCCGAACAGGGCATCGAAAACATCGTCGCGATTCGCGGCGATGCGCCCAAGGGTGTCGCGGCGTTTGAGGCGATCGAGGGCGGGCTGCAGTACGGCGGCGACCTGGTCAAGCTGATCCATGACGAGTTCGGCGCCTTCGGTATTGCGGCCGGCGGATACCCCGAGAAGCACCCCGAGGCGCTGGACGCCGCGACGGACCTCGGCCACCTCAAACGAAAGGTCGATTGCGGGGCGGACGTGGTCATTACACAACTCTTCTACGACAACGCCGACTTTTACCGGTTTCTCGATGCGTGCGAGCGCGCGGGTATCACGGTGCCGATCGTGCCGGGAATTCTGCCGGTCACGTCGTATTCGCAGATTGCCCGGATCACGAGCCTGTGCGGCGCGAAGTTGCCGAAGCAGTTTCGCGCAGACCTAGAGCGCACGAGCGAGGACGAGGAAGCCCAGTACCATGTGGGAGTGGACTACGCGACGGCGCAGGTCGCCGACCTCGTGAGTAACGGCGTGCCCGGCGTGCACTTCTACGTGCTCAACAAGTCGCGCGCGACGACCGAAGTGCTGAAGAAGGTGCCGTTGCCAGTGTGACGAATGCTCCGCGATTCAGCTGTCTCCGTGTAGAGAGATTGCTTCGTCGCACCCCCCGCTCCTCGCCGTGGGAATTACATCGTTTGTTCCACGCGGCGTTACGTTGAACGTCGCCTAATTCGTCCCGGAGGGACGATCCGACAGTAGCCCGCCGTTTCAACGGCGGGTTTAGTTCGACAAAAGATTCGCAGTCGCGGAGCGACGGTTGAAGACCAATGCGACGATTCAATCGTCCCTCCGGGACTTCAGATGCGCGCGGCATCGGAACCCGCCGTTAAAACGGCGGGCTACTATCGTGTTGCCCCTGCGGGGCACGTGCATATGGCAACTGCCTTTGCTCATGCCGACGTCGGGAGTGGAATTATCGATGTAAGTCCGCTCGCAATGACGGGTGGGACGTTTCGGGTCACGCGCCGGCTCGCGAGTACGCTCGCCCTCCCAGACTTCGCGTTGTGTGGCATACGCTACGCGCCGAGCGCCTGGCGCACGCGCTCGGACGACTGATCGAGCTTTAGCCGCGTCGCGCGGGACGGGTTTCGAGCCGCGACGTAATCGATTCGGGTTGAGCGGGCGCCGGGGGGCGACCAGGTCTCCGCGTCGAACGAACCCAGCAGCGTCAAGCCGGCCGTATCGAGAGCGGCGGCGATTTCGTCGTGCGTGTAGACGCGCTCGATGACGTGGTGGACCGTTCCAGTATTCACTCGAATCTCGAGTTCGGCCATGCGCCGCCTGCGATCGTACTTTCCACTCCAGTGTGTGCTGAAACCGCCGTTGTCTTCGGTCCACTCACGGTTCGCGAAGTGCTTGGTCACCATGCGCTCGGTGATCACGTCGAAGTAGAACAGGCCGCCGTCGTTTAGCGCGTCCGACACCGCGCGGAACGCCGCGCGCAGACGGTCCTCATCGAGCAGGAAATTTATGCTGTCGAATACGCACGTCGCGTAGTTGAAACTCCGCGCGAACGGTAACGCGGCCAGGTCCGCGACCGCGACGGCCGGAACGTAGGGCCCGCGGCGCGACTGCCGCAACATGCCGTGTGACAAATCGATGCCGGCGCTGGACCAGCCGTGCTGCACGAGGCGTTTCAGCAGGCGGCCCGTGCCACAGGCGAGGTCCACGTGACGCACGCGCCGGGAGGGAACGAGATCGGCCAACAGCGAGGCCACGACAACCCAGCGATCGTAATCGACCTCGCGCATGATCGCGTCGTAGTGACGCGAGAGATCGGCGAATTGGTCGGCCGTGTTCATGCCGGGATGGTCGAGCGGACCCACTCCTCGAAAGCCTGCGCGTGCGGATCGGGCGCGAACCGCGTCTTGACGTAGCGAAACTTCTGCTCGACGACATAGCGCAGCGCGGCGTCGAACCCCTTTTCTCGAACGATCGCGCGCGCCTCGGCGGCCTGGCGGTGCGGCCGGCGCGGCTCGGAAAAGTCGGCGTAAAACAGCGCCTGGCCAACCCTCCCCCACTCCGCGCGACCCGTCGTGTGCCAGCGGATGGCGTCGATGATTTCTTCGTCCGTGATGCCGAGATCGCGGCGGCACTCCTCGGCCGCGACCGGGCCGTGCAGCAACGTGGGCGTGTCGAGATACTCGGTGATGCCATAGGCCTTGGCGCGCTGGACGATGTCGTCGCCTTTGAGCGGTTTGCACAGGTCGTGCAGCAGCCCCGCGGTCACCGCTTGTTCGGCCGTGATTCCCGCTTCGTCGGCCACATCGAGCATGGTCTTCGCGACCGACACGACATGCCGAAACGTCTTGTCCGGCAGGCGCTCGCGCAGCAGCGCGACAAACTCGTCCGCGCGCGGCGTATCGAACGACACGGGTTCGTCCTCGTACAAGCCGCGATCGCGGATCAACCGTTCGACCGGGGCGGGAAGCACGTCCGAGACCGGCTCGTGCCGCGCGATGCGCCGGCGAATGTCGGTGGACGACACGTCGGTCTCGTTGAACGCGAGAACCTGGTAGTGCCCCGCCATCCATTGCGGCGCGGTGGGGTCCTTGCCGGGCCGGGGGACGACGAGCAATTTCGCGTGCGCCAGGATCGCGCGGGGATCGCGCCAGGTCGGGAATTCCGCGAACGAGTCGTCGCCCATGATCAGGAACAACTCCGCGCCGGGGTGTTCGTTCGCGATTTGCGCGAGCGTGTCGTGGGTGTAGGACGGGCCCTCGCGGCGAAACTCGATGTCGCAGGCCTCGAAGCGCGGTTCGCCCGCAACCGCCGCGCGCACGAGCGTCAGCCGGTCCTCGGGCGAAGCGATCGTGTCGTCGCGCTTGTGCGGCGGGCGCGCGGAGACGACGAACAGCACACGATCGAGATGCGCCTGGTCGAGGGCGGTGCGCGCGGCGTTCAGGTGGACGTTGTGTATCGGGTCGAAGGTGCCCCCGAAGACGCCGATGCGTTCGCGCCCCGTCATGCGCGGCGGCTACGTGCGAATCTGCCCGGCGCCGCGCACGACCCACTTCAGCGTCGTCAATTCCTTGAGCGCCATGGGCCCGCGGCAGTGCAGCTTGCTCGTGCTGATGCCGAGTTCGGCGCCCAGCCCGAACTGGAACCCGTCGTGGAAATACGTCGAGGCGTTGACGAACACAGCGGCGCTGTCCACTTCGTCGAGAAACCGCTCCGCGGCGGAGTAGGTCTCGGTAATGATGGCGTCGGAATGATGCGACCCGTACTCGTTGATGTGCTCGATGGCATCATCCAGCGAGTCGACGACTTTGATCGCGAGAATCTTGTCGAGGTACTCCGTGCGCCAGTCTTCGTCTGTTGCGGGGACGCAATCGATGATGGCCTGGGTGCGGTCGCAGCCGCGCAACTCGCACTTCGCCCCGGCGAAATCCCGCGCGATGTCTTTCAGGAACGGCTGCGCGATCGCCGCATCGACCAGCATGGTCTCCATCGCGTTGCACACGCTGGGCCGCTGCAGCTTCGCATTCAGGCAGACCGTCTTCGCCATCGCGAGGTCGGCCGTCGCGTGCACGTACGTGTGGCAGACGCCGTCGAGGTGCGCCACAACCGGGATGCGCGCATCGGCATAGATGCGCTCGATGAGCGACTTGCCGCCGCGCGGCACGATGATGTCAATGTACTGGTTCAGCTTGAGCATCTCGCCGACCGCGGCGCGGTCGGTCGTGAGCAGAATCTGCACGGCGTGTTCGGGAGCGCCGGCCGCGGTGGCGCCGGCCATGAATGCCTCCGCGATGGCAATGTTGCTGTGGATCGCTTCGGAACCGCCGCGCAACACGACCGCGTTGCCCGATTTCAGGCAGAGCGCCGCGGCGTCGGCGGTGACGTTTGGCCGGCTCTCGTAAATGATGCCCACGACACCGATTGGCTGGCGAATCTGTGCGATGCGCAGGCCATTCGGCCGGATGGTCTGGCTGACGATGTCGCCGACGGGGTCGGGCAGCGCGGCGACTTGTTCGAGGCCGATTGCCATGGCTTCGATGCGCTCGGGCGTCAGCGCGAGCCGGTCAAGCAGTGCTTTCGAAAGGCCCTTGTCGCGGCCCGTGGCGAGGTCTTTGGCGTTTTCCTTGCGCAGTTCGGACTCGGCAGCGCGCAGACGTTTGGCGGCTTCGAGCAGCGCGGCGTCCTTCACGCCGCGCGTACACGACCTCAGCGCGGCGGACGCCTTGCGCGCCTGCCGGCCGATGAGTTCGAGTTCCTCTCGCAATGTACGATCGACTACCGCCATTCCGTCTCGCCCTTACTCGCTATCCGCGAGGGTTGAGCACAGGCCTAAGCACAGCCCGCTTAGGCCTGCCACACTCGCAAGGCCGCGCCAACATCGGACTGTGATTCACAAGATTACCAGATTATCGCGATGGATGACCTCGTCGAAGTCTTTGCGTCCGAGTTTATCGGCGATCTGCGCGGTCTTCAGGCCCTTGATTAAACACACGTCGTCGGACGAATAGTTCGTCAGCCCGCGCGCGATGTCCTTGCCGGCGGCATCGCGGATGTTCACCGCCTCGCCCGCCTCGAATCCGCCCGCGACCCCGACGACGCCCGCGGCGAGCAGGCTGCGTCCGTTGGTGAGCAGGGCCGTGCGCGCGCCGTCGTCCACGAGGATTGCGCCGCGCGGCGCGCGGCCGAACGCAATCCAGCGTTTGCGGTGCGCCATGGTCGAGGCCGCCTTGCCGAAGACGGTCATCGGGCAGGTGCCCGCGAGGACGGACGAGACCACGTTGTCCCGGTTGCCGCTCGCGATGACCGTGGGCAGGCCCGCGGCGCACGCGATCCGCGCGGCGGTGAGCTTTGTCTTCATTCCGCCGATGGACGTTGGCGAGAGCGTGTCTTCCGCGATGCCCTCGACGCCGTCGTCCACGCGCTCGACGCGTTCGATAATTTTCGCGTCGGGATGCGTCGCGGGGTTCTTGTCGTACAGTCCGTCCACGTTGCTCAGGATGATGAGGAGATCGGCGCCGATTTTCGAAGCGACGCGCGCGGCGAGCGTGTCGTTGTCGCCGAACCGGACTTCCTCCGACGCGACGGAGTCGTTCTCGTTGATCACGGGGACGACGTTCCCGAAGGCAAACAGTGTGTTCAGCGTGTTGCGCACGCTGAGGTAGCTCGTGCGATCGTCGAGATCGCCCGCGGTGAGCAGCACCTGCGCGGCGTGCAGCCCCTCTCCATACGTCTGGAACAGCGCCTCATAAATATGCATCAGGCGCGACTGGCCGACGGCGGCGGTGGCCTGTTTGACGGGCAGCGACGTCGGCCGCTCCTTCATCCCGAGCCGGTCCATGCCGCAGCCGATCGCCCCGGACGAGACGATGAGCAGGTTCAGCTTGCGCTCGCGCTTGATGCGCGCGAGATCCTTGACGACGTTCTCGAGGACGCGCCCGTCGAATCCCTGCGCGCCGCTGAGCAGCGTTGTGCCGATCTTGACGACCAGCGTGCGGATATTGGTGAACGGCTCGGCCATGCGCCCTTACTCGGGATGATACTCAAGCTCGACGTCGTCAATGCGGATCGTTTCGCCGTCCTCGGCGCCGAGGCGCCGCAACGCGCGAAACAGGCCCATTTTCTTCAGCGTCCGGTCCAAATGCCGGATGGCCTCGTCGTTGGAGAAGTCCGTCATGCGCACCAGGCGGACCACCTTCTTGCCCGCGACCGAAAATCCGTCGTTGGCCCGCTCGATGGTAAACGTGGGCTCGCTTGTATGTTCGCGAAACGACTCGGGCGTCTCGAGTTCAGCCTCGGCCGACTTCGCCCGTTCGAGCGCGGTCCACATCGCTTCGAGCAGTTCGGCCATGCCCGCGCCCGTCGCCGCCGAGACGAGATGCGCGTCGCGGAGCGATTCGGCGCGGTGTTCGAACTGTTCGCGTGCATCGGGCAGGTCGGCCTTGTTGAACGCGATCACGCGGGGGCGCTCGGCGAACGACTCGCTGTGCTGGGCGAGCTCGCCCTCGAGGGTGGCAATTGTCTCTTCGGGGTCGCCGGTTGTGGGATCGACGAGGAGCAGCAGCACTTTGGTGCGCTCGATGTGCCGCAGGAACTCGAGGCCGAGCCCCTTGCCTTCGGCGGCGCCCTCGATGATCCCCGGGATGTCGGCGACGGTCAATGTGCGGTATCCGGGCAGCTCAGCGACCCCCAGATTTGGCGAGAGCGTGGTGAATGGATAGTCGGCTATCTTCGGCCGCGCGTCGCTGATGTGCGAGAGCAGCGTGGACTTGCCCGCGTTCGGCAGGCCGACGATCCCCACGTCGGCGATGAGCTTGAGTTCGAGCTCGATTTCCTTGTCCTCACCGGGCTCGCCACGCTCGGCGAAGCGGGGCGCCTGGTTGCCCGACGACGTGAACCGCGGATTGCCGCGGCCGCCGGCGCCGCCCTTGGCCGCGATGAACCGCGCGCCCTCGGCGGACAGATCCGTGACGAACTCCCCCGTCTCTCCGTCGTTGACGACGGTGCCGATCGGGACTTGAATCACAACATCATCCGCGCGTTTGCCGTGACGGTCGCTGCCCATCCCATGCACGCCCCGGCGGCCCTTCCAGATGCGGTGGTAGCGCAAATGGTTGAGGGTGTTGAGCCGCGAGGTGGCCTCGAGCACGATGTCGCCGCCGTCGCCGCCGTCGCCGCCGTCAGGCCCGCCCAGGGGCACGAACTTCTCGCGGCGAAAACTGACGCAACCGTTGCCGCCCGCCCCGGCCGTGACGTGAATACGCGCGTGATCGATGAACATAGGCGGGGGCCGTCCGGCCTGCCCGAATCAGGCTTCGGCAGGCACCACGTCGATGCGCTGGCGGCCCTTGGCGAACGTGCGGAACCGCACGACGCCGTCCGACAGGGCGAACAAGGTGTCGTCGCTGCCCTTGCCGACGTTGCGGCCGGGATGAAACTTCGTACCGCGCTGGCGCACGAGGATGTTCCCCGCGCGCACTTCCTGTCCGCCGAAACGTTTGACGCCCAGGCGCTGCGAGTTCGAGTCGCGGCCGTTGCGCGAACTTCCGCCGGCCTTTTTGTGTGCCATGTCGAGTCTCCTGAACGATCGTCCCCAGGGGGACGCCAGTACGCTTCGTTACGCCTTGATGCTCTCGACCCGCAGTTCGGTATACGACTGCCGGTGCCCGCGCGTGCGGTGGTATTGCTTGCGCTTCTTGTACTTGAACACGCGAATCTTCTTGCGGCGGCCCTGGGCGGTCACCGTGCAGACGACCTTGGCCTTCGCGAGGCCTTTCTCGTCCAACACGCTCTTCTTGTCGCCGCCGACAAACTCGATATCGGCCAGTTCGACCTTGTCACCCACCGCCGCGTCAATCTTCTCGACCCGGATCGTGTCGCCTTCGGCCACCCTTACCTGTTTGCCGCCTGTTGCTACCACCGCGTACATGTCACTCGTCTCCGTTTCGATGTCCGGCGCGCTGTGTCAGCGGGCCGGCGTCCCGCCTGCGTGCGCGTGACGCGCCGCATAGGCATTTGCTGCCGCGCGCAGCTCGGCGATGGCCGAAAGCGACGCCAGATAACTCGATTTCACGTTGCGCGGCGACGGCAAGTTCTCCGTCACCGCGGTAAACTTTCCAAACGCGCCCTCGGCCACGACTTCGTGGATGTTCACGGCGATGTCGGGATCGGCGATGACGCGCACGCGCGTTTCGCGCGGGCCGATGCCGACGAGGCTGAGCGACGCGGCGACATTGACGTTTGCCGGGAACGCCTTGACGGCGTCGAGCGCGTTGCCTTCGAACACGACGACCGGATCTTCCAGGCGTGAAAGATCGATACCGCGCTGGACGAGATAGGGCGCACCGGCGAGACCCGCGGGCGGTTTGCGCGTGGTCAGCGTGACCGAATGCAGGCCCGCCTCCATCGCCGCGCGGATGCCGTCCAGCCCGCACAAGGCGCCGGAGGGGATGTTCACCTGGATGCCGCTATTGCGGGCTTCCTCGAAGAGCGCCATGTTCTCGAGCAAGCCGCCGACGCTGAGAATCAGGCAATCGGTCTGGTGCAGTATGGCCGCCTTGAGAACGGGCTGCACGGCCGACGCCGACGCGCACTCGACGAGATAATCCGATTTCGCCGCGTTTTCCTCGATGCTACACATTGCCGCGTCCATCTGGAACGAGCGCCGCAGCAGCTTGGTGCGTTCCGGGTCGGCATCGGACAGGGCCACGACCTCGGCCGGGATCCCGCCTTTTTGCACGGCGATGCACAAATCGGCGCCAATATTGCCGCAACCGACGATGCCGAATTTCATTTTATTGAGGCTGTCGCTCATGGTCTCGTATAAATAGGGTCCGGCCGCGCGCTCACGAACCGGACGGTGCGTCAGAAAGAGTGCCCCACGTCGACATGGCGGGGCACAGGACGCGCGAATGCTAACATACGATCTCGTCGCAAATCAAACCGGAGTCCGTACTTAGGACGGATCTGCGGGCCTCGTGACGCGCGGCGATTCACTCCGCGAAAACCGGGGTTTCACGAAATCTGAATCATGCGCCACCGAGGATTATCGCTGCATGACCGCGCCGGATAAACTTGGAATTCTCCTGATTAATACGGGCAGTCCGGACAGCCCCGGCGTGCCGGAGACGCGGCGCTATTTACGCCAGTTCTTGTCCGATCCGCGTGTCATCGATATTCATCCTGTCGCGCGCTGGCTGCTGGTCAATCTGATCATCCTGCCTGCCCGGCCCAAGACTTCGGCGGCGGCGTACGCGAGCATCTGGACGGATGAGGGCTCGCCCTTGCTGGTCAACAGCCGCCGGTTCCGCGATGCGTTGCGCGAGCGCCTGCCTGAGCCGCTCATCGACATCGGCATGGCGTACGGCCGGCCGTCGATCGCTGACGGCATGAAGTCGCTGCGTGATCAGGGCGCGACGCGACTGCTGATCGTGCCCATGTTTCCACAATACGCGTCTGCGACGGTGGGCTCGGTGCTGGAATTTGCGTACAAGACCGCGGCGCGCGAGCAGAACGTGCCCGCGATCAGCGTTCTGCCGCCGTTTTACGAACAGCCGGAATTCCTGGATGCGTGGGCGGCCATCGCGCGGCAGCATCTGGACGCCTTCAAGCCGGAGCATCTCGTGCTCAGTTACCACGGCCTGCCCGAACGGCAGATCTTCAAGTGCGACCCGACGGGAAACCACTGCCTGAAACGCGCGGACTGCTGCGACCGGTATCTTGACGGCAATCCGATGTGTTATCGCGCACACTGCTTTGCAACTACGCGCGGCATCGCATCGCGCCTCGGACTGGCAGACGCCGCGTACACGGTCGCGTTCCAATCCAAGCTCGGCCGTGACCCCTGGCT
>CAYPNI010000051.1:28708-29879 GCA_964411925.1 uncultured Nitrospirales bacterium | reverse complement strand
CCCGGCCGTAAATTGCGATCTCCGGCTTGCCGATGATCCCGGCGTGCGTCGTGTCAAATTCATCCAATGCGCGCAGTCCTGCCAGCGCGTTGTCCGGCGCGTCGGTCACGATGATGTCGATCGTTTTCGTGCCCGGGCCCCAATGCTCCGTCAGGTCGCATTCGAAGGGGCGGCCAAACACGACGCCTGCTTTCTTTGCGTTCACGCGGACTTCGGCGCTGTGCCCGACGTGTTCAAACTCCAATACCGCGCGTTCGTCCTTCTCGAGCGATGCGCCCTCGACCTCCGCGCGATAGATCACCTCGCCAGAATATGACGGCAGGCCATTTTCTGCCCACGCACCCAGGGGCACCGCGTCTTCGCTCGCGACGATGATCCGCGCGCCGTTCTCGATCGAGACGTTGAACGGCCCCATGATCCACGGCGGCTGCAGATCGCCCGCCTCGGCAAATGTCCGCGTCAACTCGATGACGTGTTCGCCGCTGGCGAGCGCCGGCAGATGGATCGCGGCGATGGCCGGGTCGAACAACGTCTCGTGGTCCGCGGTCGGCACTTCGCGGCCGTCCAGGAGCAGCGACCCGCCCTCGCCCAGTTCGATGGCGACGCTCCAGCCGTCGCGCGAGACGGGGCCGGAGTCGATGCGGAATCGCCACGCGGCGTGCAACGGCACGGGGCCGTTCGTTCGTTCGATCTGCGCGGCGAGCGATTCGCGGACTGCGTCGATCGTGGTCCAGTCACCGCCGGACTGCGCGTCACGGCACTCCGTCAGCACGCACGCGTTTGGCCGCATCCGCCGGCCCGACCACTCCGGCGTCAGCCGGCCCCGCTCGACCCAGGGCCGCGCGTCGACTTGCGACGGGTCCGGCTCGCCGGGCACGACGACGAGCAGTTTCGCCGCGCCGCCCGCGAGTTCCAGCGGCACGCGCGCGGTCGCGCCCTGTTCGCACGTGGCTACCGGTTCTGTCCGGCCTGTGACCGGGTCCCAGAGCTCCACGATGCCGGTCACCTCCGGCACCCATTCCATCGTCACGCGCTCATCGTCCCAACCGCCGTTGATGGCCGAGATGACTTCGACGGTTTCCCAGCGCCCGTGGCGGACGTAGACCGCCGGGCGCGTCTCGCCGCCCTCGCCCAGCGCGGCGGCCGTGCGCGCGCCGAGTTGCACGAGCCG
>CAYPNI010000051.1:0-28608 GCA_964411925.1 uncultured Nitrospirales bacterium | reverse complement strand
CGCCCCTCAACCGACCCATGCCGCGCGAGTATCTGTTCATCGCCAAAATCGAAATCGATGTGCGAGTCGGCGAGAGTCTGGGAGATGGCGGCGAAATGGCGGACGATGGCGTCAATGCCAAAATCTCCGAATGAGCCAAATCGTGCAAAAGGACGGAACCCAAGCTGTTGACTCGCTGTCGGTTGCAACAAGAGCACTTCGACAATTGCTGCGGATTGGCCTAGGATCCACATCAATCGAGCTGTTAGATCCATGACCGATTTATCGGCTGTATTAGGAGCATGATCAGTCGGAATCGGCTCCGCAATCGACACTCTTCGCATGCCTCTCAGACTCGATACAGCCGACGGGCCTTCGAAGAACTCGACGCCCATGCCGTAGATATCGGACGGCTGCAGTACCGTATCTGTCAGTCCACTCTGAACGAGCGTCGGGTGTTCCGTCTGAATTGGACCCGCACGATCTAATTGCCGTCGGAGCGATCGGGCTTCTCGAGTTTCGATGAGTAGCTGACAGTATCGCTCCTGATGATCTAAATCATCCTCCAGGAAGTCTGGCGGCGTCACCACATTGAAGGCAAATCCTGCCGACAGCCACATTCGCGGTCCGCCTCTTGCCACACTGGCGAATAGGCTGTTACTCGCTTCGAATCCGAGAGCGCCGGGTACTTTTTGCTCGTCGCACCAACGCTCGAAGGGAGTTGCAAAACCTTCGTCTAGCATTGCGCCCGTCATAGACCAGAAGTCGTATCGAACATGCTCCCAGCCTGTAAGATCAAAGAAGAGCGCCGGCAACACATCCCAAATGTCGTAACCGTTTGTTTCCTTAAACAGATGAGCTAACTCGTCGTCCCATGGAACAGCCGAATCTGCTGAAGGCATACCTACATTCAGCACGCTGCACATTCCCAACGTATTGCCGAAAAATCGATTCAAGTATTTCGCATAGAGCTGATGGGTGTTTTCGAGGAGCCGAAGGGTAGCATCGGTGCGATACCCTGAAATACGCCACGGCCATGATTCTTGTCTGAATAGCAGAAACTCTTCGCTATTCGTCGCATTAATCAAATCATCCAGCGAAATGGGTTCGATCCGTGATGGTTCGTCATGCATGTATCGATTGAATTGATAACTGCGTTCACGGACGACTCGAAATGCTCTGACGATTTCGACGTTGTTCGGTTCGTGGCAATCCTTCTCGGTCTCCTTTGTGGAATCCGTCCAATCGACGCGCTTGCCTATTCGGAGGTCTCGACCACTCACTCGCCTCATCCTCAACATCTGCGCGGCGAACTTCGGCGTCTCGGCGGTGATGCCCCGGACGATCTCCTGCGTCCACGGGTCGTCGAAGTCCTCGGCGATCCAGAGGCTGGCGTGGCGTTTGCGCGCCCGGCGGACGACCGCGGACATCGCTTCGAACCATGCGTCGGAGAGGTACGTCCCCGGCGGCAGGCCGTTGCCGGGGCGGATCAGCGCGCCGCCGAGGCCCATATCCAGCAGCCGGTCGAGTTGCGCGACGAGGCGGTCCGGGTCGAGGTGGTCGTTCCAGAGCCAGCGCGCCATGGGCCGGTGCGTCGCGGGTGCGCGCGCGAACAGTTTTCGTGCGCTGCGAAGGTTCATTGGCGCCGGGGAATCCGCGTCATTGGCCGCGCATTATGGCGCAACGAGCGCGCCGGGGAAAAGGGCGCGCGGGCGGCCTTCTTCATCCATGAGTTACGGGCTGTCACTCTTCCGTCGTTACCGTCGTCCTCAGCGCCATCGCGGAGGTTCGGTCAAATGGGGGACGTCTATCGTGTGATTGATGACGATGACGATGAGGATGAAGATGATCATGACGATCAGGATTAGGAGGAACGCGTGGCCGCCGGACGAACTACACTTCTTCGCCGGGGAGTTGGTTCTGGTACTTGTAGATCTCGCCGGATTCGATCATTTCGATGAACAGTTTCGACACCTTCGGATCGAGCCGGTGTTTGGCCTCGGAGCAGAACTTGAGTTCTTCGATAATTTTCTCGACGGGCAGCTCCTTGCGATACGCGCGATCGCCTGACATGGCGTCGTAGGTGTCCGCGACCGCGATGATGCGTACCATGTCGTCGATGCCCGAGGCGTCGAGCCCGTCGGGATACCCCGAGCCGTCCAGCCGTTCGTGGTGCGACCGCACCAGCGCGAGGTGCTGTTTCGTGATGAACCCGACCGGTTCGAGGACGTTGTAGCCGATGATCGGGTGCCGCTTGATCGCTTCCCACTCCTCGTTGCTCAGTTTTTCGACCTTATTGAGCACGGAATCGCTCACGCCGATCTTGCCCACGTCGTGCAGCATCGCGCCAAGCCGCATCGTCTGCACGTCGCGGTCCGACATGCCCAGTTTCCTCGCGGCGAGCACGGAATAGTTCCGCACCCTCTCGCTGTGGCCGTGCGTGTACGGATCTTTCGCTTCAAGGATGAGCGCCATCGATTGCAGCGTTTCGAGGTGCGCGCTCTCGAGGTTCCGCAGCAGGTGAACGTTTTCCAGCGCCACAGAGGCGTGCTTGCCGATGATGCTGAGCGCCTTGAGATCGCTGTCGGTGAAGGCCTGGCCGTCCTTCTTGCGGTTCACGTTCAACACGGCCACCACGGGCGAATCGTCGTGCCGGTTGGCCGGGCGCAGCAGCGAACTGCCGTGCGAACTGCGCTGGATCGGCACGGAAATGAACGACACGTCTTCGAGCCTGCGGCTCATGCGGCGCAGATCGGGGTTCTTCGCGATGTCCTGCACGCACAGCGGCAGGTTGTTCTGGGCGACCCAGCCCGCGATCGATTTGCCGTAGTCCACTTCGGTATCGACGCCTTCGGGCAGGCCGATGCTCGCGGCCATCGTCAGCGCGCGGCCGTCCGCCGTGCTCAGCATGATCGAGCCGCGGAGCGCATCGACGCGTTCCAACGCGGCCTTGAGCACGAACTGGAGCAGGCGTTGTTCCTCGTGAATGCTCGCAATCTGTTCGCTAATCTGGAACAGTTCGGTGAGGTCGCGCAGCCGCGCGTTGTCGCTGACGAGGCGGTGGCGTTCGAGCGCGTTGTGGATCGCCAGCTTGATTTCGCTCAGACTGAACGGCTTGAGCACGTAGTCATACGCGCCCTCGCGCACCGCCGCCCGGGCGGACTCGAGCGTCGCGTAACCCGTCATCACGATGGGAATCATGCTCGGCGCGATCCGGCGCGCTTCGCGGATCAGCTGGATGCCGTCCATCTCGGGCATCATGATGTCCGTGAACAGCAACTGGAAATCGCGGCGGTCGCGCAGACTGTCGAGCGCTTCGCTGCCGCCGGGCGCAGCGACGACGTTGAAGCCCTCGTCCGTCAGGATTTCGGTCATCAGGTCGCGGATGATGGCCTCGTCGTCAACGACGAGGATGCTGCGCCCTTCGGCTTGCATGTAGCAGGCTTCCCCCCACGCGGATAATACCACAGTGAGTCCGCAAGTCCAGCAAAAGCCGCAGGAAGGGGCTGCACCTCCCGCGGCGTTGCGTGGTCAGTGACGCCTGCCGGACCGCGGTTTGGAGATCGCGCGTTTGGCGGGCCGCTCCGCCTCGAGCTGCTTTCGGGCTTCGGCGAGCGCCTGGCGTTCATCCTCGGGCACGGTTGGGTATTCGAGGCCGAGCGCACGCACCGATTCGACAATGATCTCGGAGACGATGGCGCGTGCCATGTACTTTCGGTCAGCCGGGATTACGTTCCACGGAGCGCACTTCGTGCTGGTCGCCGTCAATGCGTCCGCATACGCGCGTTGGTAGTCATCCCAATAGTTTCGCTCGCTGAGGTCGCCCGCCGAATACTTCCATTGCTTGTCCGGGTCGGTCAGGCGGTCGAGGAAGCGCTGGCGTTGTTCTTCCCTCGATAAATGCAGAAAGAACTTCAGGATATGTGTGCCGTTGCGCGTCAAGTGCCGCTCGAACGCGTTGATGTCCTCGTAGCGCGCCGCCCAGAATTTGTCGCCGCGGTCGCCGTCGGGGAGTTGTTTGTTCACCCAGGCGGGATGGACCTTGAGCACGAGCACTTCTTCGTAGTACGAGCGGTTGAAAATGCCGATGCGGCCGCGCTCGGGCAGGTTTTTCGCGTAGCGCCACAGGAAATTGTGATCGAGATCCTCCGCAGACGGATGCTTGAAGCTGAACACCTGGCAGCCCTGCGGGTTCACGCCGGACATCACGTGGCGAATCGTGCCGTCCTTGCCCGCGGCGTCCATCGCCTGCAGGATGATCAGAACCGAATACGAATCGCTGGCGTATACGAGTTCCTGGATCTGCGCCAGGTCCTCGCGGTTTTTGTCCAGGATCGCCTTCGCGCGACTCTTGAGTTCGGACTTGCGGAGTTTTTTTGCGCCCTTCGGGCCGGACCAATCCGTGGGAAACTTCGCGAGATCGACCTCGCTTCCCGGAACGACGCGGAATTGTTTCAAATCGCTGCGTGTGAACATCGCGGAAGTCTAGCATGCGGAGATTCTGGGAGGGCGAGCGTACTCGCGAGCCTCCGAACGCCCCGGCGCCTCGGCTCGCGCGTACGCTCGCCCTCCCAGCCGGATTTACGCAAGCCGTTTCCGCGCGCGTTTCAGGGCGGCCTTCACCCGCCGCGGCGCCGTGCCACCGGGGACGTCGCGGCGCTGCACCAGCACCATCGGATCGAACAGCGTCGTAACGCCGCGATCGAACAGGGGAGAGGCCTTCTTTAATTCGTCCAGAGAAAGATCGGGCAGGCGCCGGCCGGATTTCGTGCACGCCAGCACTAGCTTGCCGATGACCTCGTGCGCCTCGCGGAACGGCAGGCCCTTGCCCACGAGATAATCCGCGAGGTCGGTCGCTTCGAGGAACCCTTCGCGCGTCGCGGCGAGCATCGCATCGCGATTGACGCGAATCGAGGGAATCATCCTGGCTGTGACCGCGAGGCAGAGTTGCACCGTGTCCGACGCGTCAAAGGCGGGCTCCTTGTCTTCCTGCAAGTCGCGGTTGTAAGTCATCGGGAGGCCCTTGATGAGCGTGAGCAGCGCGGTCAGGTCGCCGTAGACGCGTCCGGTCTTGCCGCGCACCAGTTCCGCTACGTCGGGGTTCTTTTTCTGCGGCATGATGCTGGAGCCGGTCGTGAACGCGTCGCCGATCACAATAAACCCGAACTCCGGCGCCGACCACAGGATAAGTTCCTCGCAGAACCGCGACAGGTGGGCCATGACGAGCGCGGCATTCGCGCAAAATTCGACCAGGTAGTCGCGATCCGACACCGCGTCCATGCTGTTTTCGGAAATCGCGTCGAAGCCGAGTTCCTTCGCGACTTGCCCGCGATCGATCGAATAGGGCGTGCCTGCCAGCGCGGCCGAACCGAGCGGCAGAATGTTGACACGCGCGCGGAGTTGCACGAACCGCTCCTCGTCCCGCCGCAGCATCTCGACATAGGCGTGCAGATGATGTGCGAGCAATACCGGTTGCGCGTGCTGCATGTGGGTATAGCCAGGCATCACGACGTCGAGGTGGGCTTCGGCGAAATCGATGAGCGCGAGTTGCAGCGCGCGCAATAACGCGACGGTCGCGTCAATCTGGTCCCGTGCCCACAGCCGCACATCCGTCGCGATTTGGTCGTTGCGGCTGCGCGCGGTGTGCAGGCGTTTGCCGGCCTCACCGATGCGTTTCGTCAGCGTGGACTCGATGTTCATGTGGACGTCTTCGAGCTTGACGTCCCAGTTGAGTTTGCCAGCCTCGATTTCCTTGCCGATCGCCTGCAAGCCGGATACGATTTTCTTCGAGTCGGCCTTTGGAATGATGCCGCAGTCGCCGAGCATGCGCGCGTGGGCGATACTCCCGCGGATGTCCCACGGCGCGAGACGTGCATCGAACGAGACCGACTCGCCCAGCCGTTCGACCAGCGCGTCGGTCTCGCTTTCGAATCGCCCGCCCCAGAGTTTCTTGCTCATCCCAAAACTTTTCCCACGGTGTGTCAGGTCTAGGCAAACTACACTTGGGCCTGCCACCCTCGCGTAACCTACTCCAGCCCCGCGTTCTTCCGCACGCGCAGGCGCAGTGCGTTCAGGCGGATGAATGCGCCCGCGTCCGACTGGCGGTATGCGCCCTCGTCCTCCTCGAACGTCGCAATCTTCGGATCGAACAGCGACTTCTCCGCCTTGCGGCCGACCAGCGTGCATGACCCCTTGTACAGTTTCACGCGCGCCGCGCCGGTGACGTTGTCCTGCGACGCGTCCACGTACGACATTAACGCGCGCATTTCCGGCGAGTACCAGAATCCGTTGTACATGAGCTGCGCGATCTTCGGCGATAACTGGTCGCGTTGTAACATGACTTCGCGGTCCATCGTGATCGATTCGACGCCGCGGTGCGCGCAGTAGAGCACCGTGCCGCCCGGTGTCTCGTAGACGCCGCGGGACTTCATGCCGACGAAGCGGTTCTCGACGAGGTCGACCCTTCCCACGCCGTGCCGCCCGGCGATCGTGTTCAGTTCAGCGAGCAACGCGGCGGGGGAGAGCCGCTTGCCGTTCAACGAGACCGGCGTGCCGTGTTCGAACGCAATCTCGACGTACTCGGGCTGGTCCGGCGCCTTGCGCGGGTCCTGCGTCAGGATGAACATGTCGTCCGGCGGTTCCGCCCACGGGTCTTCGAGGATGCCGCCTTCGAACGAGAGATGGAGCAGGTTGCGGTCCATCGAGTACGGCTTCTTCGCGGTCGTCGGCACTTCGATGCCGTGCCTCTTCGCATATTCCATCATCGCGGTGCGGCTGTTCAGGTCCCATTCGCGCCACGGGGCGATGATCCGCACGTTCGGCTCCAGCGCGAAATACGTCAGCTCGAACCGGACCTGATCGTTGCCCTTGCCCGTCGCACCGTGCGAGACGGCGTCCGCCTTCTCCTTGCGCAAGATTTCGATCTGCTTTTTGGCGATCAACGGCCGGGCGATGCTCGTACCGAGGAGGTAACAGCCCTCATAAATTGCGTTTGCGCGCATCGCGGGAAACACAAAGTCGCGGACAAACTCCTCCTTGAGGTCCTCGACGTACACCGCGCTCGCGCCGGTCTTGACAGCCTTCACGCGCGCGGGCTCGGTTTCCTCGCCCTGGCCGAGGTCCGCGACGAACGCGACGACGTCGGCCTTGTACTTCTCCTGCAACCATTTCAGGATGATTGACGTGTCCAGACCGCCCGAATACGCCAGAACGATTTTATTTACTTCACCCGCCATAAACTCCCTTTCGAATTCCGAGCGGAAACCCTAAACTTTCGCTCGTAATCGTCTTCCTAATCATCCGTTGGAACACACCCTGCCCGTCACGGTCGCGCAGGAGCGCGACCCTCCCGTGTTACGCCATTAACTTGACCATGATCGCCTTTTGCGCGTGCAGCCGGTTCTCCGCCTGGTCGAACACGATCGACTGCGCGCTTTCGATGACGTCCTCGGTCACTTCCTCGCCGCGGTGCGCCGGCAGGCAATGCATGAACACCGCATCCTTCTCCGCCGCCGCCATCATTTTCGCGTTTACCTGATACTCGCGAAACGCCTTGCGCCGCTTGGTGCCCTCGGCTTCCTGGCCCATGCTCGCCCAGACGTCCGTATACACTGCGTTTGCCCCGCGCACACCTGCAGCCGGGTCATTCGTCACGCGATAGCGATCGCCGCACTCCTTCTTCGCGAGTTCGTGGATCGTGCCCGTCAGTTCGTAGCCCGCGGGGCATACCAGCGTCAGCCGGATGGGGATACGCCGCGCCAGGTTAGCCCACGATGCGAATACATTGTTGCCATCGCCCACGAACGCGACGTGCAGGCCCTCGAGCGATCCGCGCCGCTCGATGAGCGTCATCGCGTCCGCCAGCACCTGGCACGGGTGCAACTGGTCCGTCAGCGCGTTGATGACCGGGATGGACGCATACGACGCGAGTTCGAGCACGGCCTCGTGCGAATGCGTCCGGGCGACGATCGCGTCCACCCAGCGTTCGAGGTTGCGCGCGATGTCCGGCACCGTCTCGCGCTGGCCCAGGCGCATCTCCATGAACACGCCGAGCCCGCCGAGCTGGTAGATGCCCGTCTCAAACGTCACGCGCGTGCGCAGGCTCGGCTTTTCAAACAGCATGCCGAGCGTCTTGCCGTCCAGCGGCCGGTACTTCTCGCCGGATTTCTGCCGCCGCTTGAGATCGATCGCCAGCGACAGCAGTTCCTCGATTTCGCTGCGCGAGAGGTCCGCCAGCGAGATGAAATCTTCGTACATCTACGCGCCCCGGAGCGCGGCGTCCAACGCGGCGACGACCCGGTCCACCTGTTCGCGCGTAACGATGAGCGGCGGCACGAACCGAAGCACGTTCGGCCCCGCCGGCCCGCAGATGATCCCGGCCGCGATCATGCGGTCGAGCACCGGCACGACGGGCGAGGTCAATTCGACGCCGATCATCAGCCCCAGCCCGCGCACGTCGCGGATCGTATTGTGCTTCGCGGCGAGATGCTTGAGCTTGCCGAGGAAATACGCGCCGGTGTCCGCGCACTGCTCGATGTGGCCGCCTTCGAGCAGCACCGTCAGCGTCGCCAACGCCGCCGCGCTCGACAGCGGATTACCGCCGAATGTCGAGGCGTGCGAGCCGACGCTGAATCCGCTCGCGACGCGGTTCGTGCACCCCATCGCGCCGATCGGCACGCCGTTCCCGAGCGCTTTCGCCGCCGTCATGATGTCCGGCGTGATGCCCGAGTGCTCGTGCGCGAAGAGCCGGCCCGTGCGGCCCATGCCGGTCTGCACCTCGTCGAGAATGAGCAGCGCGTTGTGTTCATCGCACAGCCGCCGTGCCTCGCGCAGGTAGTTCGGCCTGGGCATCCGCACGCCGCCTTCGCCTTGCACGGGTTCCAAAAGAACGGCCCCCACATCGGGTGTGAGGGCCTGTTTCAATGCGTTCACATCGTCGTACGGTACGTACTTGAAGCCTTCGATCATCGGCTCGAAGCCCGCCTGGTACTTCGGCTGGCCGGTCGCCTTGAGCGCGCCGAGCGTCCGCCCGTGGAACGAGTGCTCCGCCGTTACGATCGTCGGCCGCGGCGTGCCCTGCTGCGCCCAGAACCTCCGTGCGAGTTTGATCGCAGCTTCGTTCGCTTCGGCGCCGCTGTTGCAGAAGAACCACTTTTCCGCGAACGTGTGCTCGCACAGAAGCTTCGCCAGCAACACCTGCGGTTCGATGTAGTACAGGTTGGATACGTGAACCAGCGTGGCGGCCTGGTCCGCGATCGCGCGCGTGACCGCCGGATGACAGTGGCCGAGCCCCGCGACGGCGATGCCCCCGAAAAAGTCGAGGTACTCATTCCCGTCCGCGTCCCAGAGCGTCGCGCCTTCGCCGCGCACCATCGCCAGGGTTCGCTCCCCATAGGTGTTGAGGATGTGCTCCTGGGCGAGATGCTTGATGGTTGCCGTATCGAGGCAATTCGGCAACGTCGGCGAATCGTTCGGCATGGCGCGCCGCTCCTTCCTGAAAAAGAATCCCCCGCCGACAGCCGGTGGGGGCCACCGTTATATCAATTGGCACGCCCCATGCGCACCCCCGAACACAGCGAATCCTCATCGTTATCCTAATCGTCATCGTTATCGTTCATCGGCCCTTCGCCCGGAAGTAGAAGCGGCATCACTGCCGCTCTCACCCCTTACCAACCCCCGAAAACTCGGAGCGCAAAAGCCGCTTGACACATCGGATAAATTGTATTACAGTACCGATACGATAACTCAAAAAATTGCCAAATTTATGCTCCTAATCACAATCAATCACGCCGACGGCATCCCGGCTTACCTCCAAATCGTCCACCAGATTAAGAGCCTCATCGCGACCAAGCGGCTGCGACCGGACGACGAACTGCCGCCGGTCCGCGTGCTGGCACAGCAACTCGTGGTGAATCCGAACACCGTGGTGCGCGCGTACCGCGAACTCGAGACGTCGGGGCTCGTATACAAGCGGCGCGGCGCGGGGACCTACGTCTCCGGCGACGCGACACCCTACACCGACGACGAATGCCGCCGGATCCTCGCGCAACGCGCCGACGCGTTGCTGATCGAGGCGCGCACGCTCGGTTACGACGAGCGCCGCGTGATCGAATTGCTCCGCGAACGCAATCGCCTGCTCGAAGAGCGCGCAGCCCAGGATAAGGAGCCAACCCGTGGATCACCCTGAAACGGACGCCGTGATCGAAGTGAGAAACGTCTCGCACCGCTTCGGCAAGAAGGCCGCGCTCGACGGCGTCTCTCTGGAAGCGAAACGCGGCCGCGTGTTCGGACTCGTCGGCGAGAACGGCGCGGGCAAGACTACGCTGATGAAGCACCTGTTGGGTTCGCTCACTCCGGACAGCGGGGAGGTCCGAGTGCTCGGCCACGATCCGACGCGCAACCCGACGGCGGTGCTCGCGCGCATCGGATATCTCTCGGAAGATCGCGATCTGCCGCGGTGGATGCGCGTCGGTGAACTCATCCGCTACACGCAGGCGTTTTATCCGGACTGGGACCCGGCTTACGCAGAGCGATTGCGGAACCAGTTTCAACTGGCGCCCGACGCGAAGATTCGATCGCTCTCTCGCGGCGAACTGGCCCGCGCGGGCATGCTGGTCGCGCTGGCGCACCGGCCCGAACTGCTGCTGCTCGACGAGCCGTCGTCCGGCCTCGACGCGGCCGCTCGCCGCGACATTCTCGCCGTCATCATCCGTTCCGTCGCGGAGGAAGGCCGCACGGTCGTCTTCTCGTCGCATCTGCTCGATGAAGTCGAGCGCGTGTCCGATGACGTTGCCATGATCCACGCGGGCCGTGTCGCGTTCCACGGCTCCCTGGACGAACTCAAAGCGACGCACCAGCGCGTCGTAGTCGCGTTCGACCAGAAGCTGGCCGCGTTTCCGAGGCTCTCGTGCGTGCTCGATGTCGAAGGCGAGGGCCGCGACTGGGCCGTGATTTGCCACGGCGCGCCCGCTTCGACCCGCGCGGAACTCCAAGGGGCGGGCGCGCGGATCGTCGAAGAGTCCACGCCACCCCTCGATACGATCTTCCTCGCACGCGTCACGGGCGGGCGCCGGATGGCGGACGCATGACTCCGGGCCCCTCGAAATCGGCCACTCGCGAACAGGCCCGCGCATTGGCGTGGGAGGAGGCGCGAGTCGGCGGCGCGATCGCAGGCGCCTGTGCGGGCGTCGCCGCCGCCCTGCTGATCTACAGCCGGATACTCCTCGGCGCCACTGCGTGGGAGCGCGGAGACTACCTGACCGTGTTCGCCGGGCTATGGGTGCCGCTCATCCTCGCGGTGTTGCTCGTGTTGAATCCGGACTTCTCCGGCCACCTCGCCGGGGGGTTCTCAAAACGCATCCTGCGATTCCCTGTCGCAACCCCGCTCGCCGTCGCGGTCACACTCGTATCGCGCACCCTCATCCTCCTGATCGCGTCATCGGCGATCAATCTTGCCGCGCGGGCGCTCTTCCACAGCAGCCCGGGTTTCGGACTCGTCCTGTTCGTGCTCTCGCTCTACTTCGCCGCGCAGTTCATTGACTGGCTCCGCGGCCCGGTTTCGGGACTGACCAGCCTGGTGGCGTTGGGGCTCACGGCGCTCGCGGTGCGATGGCTTTGGCCCGGCGCGTCCGACTTCGCGCCCGTGGCGGCGGCGATCGAATTATCCGGGAGCGCGCCGTTCGAGTATCCGGCTGCATTGCTGATCGGGGGCGTGGCGGTATACGCCGCGTCCGTCGTGGTCGTCCGCGTCGATCGCGCCGGCCTGCGCTACGGCATTCCGGAAATCTGGGAGTGGCCGCGGAGTTTCGCCCGGCCCGGCGCGAAGGTGCGGGGTCCATTCAACTCGGCGCTGGCCGCGCAGGTGTGGTTCGAAGTGCGGCGTTCCCGGTTTCTGTTGCCGATCATTGCATTCTCGTTCTTCGGGGTTTCATGCATCGCCGCGTGGTGGGTGGACCTGTCTTTTCCAGAGTCATGGGACCGCTCTGAGCAAATCAATCTGGCAACGACTGTGGGCGCCGCGGTGGGTCTGTTCTTCGGCGCAATTGCCCACGGAATTCAGACCCGCGTCATCGGTTTTCGCGGGGCGAGCGGCAAGCCGGGCTACGAGTATTTGCAGCCGCTGACCGACGCCCAGTTCGCCCTGGCGAGAGTCGTTGCCGCGTTGCTGCTGCTCGTGCCGACACTTCTACTGGCCGCAACGATTCATTACCTCGTCGCGGGCTGGCCCTTCGTCTCCGACCTCCTGCCGAAAATCAATAACCTCGGCGTCAGCCCACCGCGCGAGATTGCGTGGATGTTTCTGGCGCGCCTCCTGCTCGCTGCGATAATCATGATTGCGCTACTGGGCATCGGCACGCGCCTGCTCCAGTCGATTGCAGGCGCCTCGCTCCTCGCACTGATTCTCGTCGCCTTTGTAGACGGCTACATCGACACCGATTTCCTCGATACACGGCGGGACTTGGTCATGGACGCGATCGCCGTCGCGCTGATCGTCACGACGGCGGTGTTGTTGGGAAGCGCGGCGCTCCTGGGGTGGATGACCCACGCGAGTCTCGGCGCCTGGATCGCGGTCTGGGCGGCATTGGCATGGCTGCTGCGCTACCCGATTGCCACGCAATGGGTACTCGAGTCGATATCGATGGGAGATTTCATCAAGAGCTTTCTCTCACCCTTCGCGATGGCCTCGTTCGTTCCGTTGTTGTACGCCGGGATACTTCGCGACGTGCACCGCAGACGTCACTCGACGTCACCGCGCATGGATCCGTCCGTGTCACTACTCAACTTCTCCGGCCCAACCCAACGAACGACAGTCGTAGTGGCATCCGCGGGGTTGGCGGTGGCGGCGCTTTGGCTCGGTTGGCCCGCCACGCCACGCTACGTCGAGTTTCTACACGCACAGGGGAATCCCGCGTCGCTGGCGGAAATTGAACCAAAGTATGTCAAGCGAGATCCGCGGCAGAACCCGGCCGACCGCATCTCCGAATTGATCGCTGAACGTGCGCGGTACGAGCGCGCGTTCGATGCATGGTTCAGAGTCCATGGTCCCGAAGTTCTGGGCTGGACTCCGTCCCGGGACGCGTCGCCTGAGCGTTACTTTCATTACACGTATCTCACCGGGCACCGCAACCCCATACCGTCAGCGCCGTTGGCGAAGGGATCTTGGGACGTCACGGAGGCTTACTGGGACCACGTTACTTCGACCATCGCGCCGCAGTTGCGCGAAATCAGCGATCTCGATCTGAGCGTGACCCGCTTCCCGATCGATTTCTCCAAGGGATTCCAGGTCGAAGTTGAACATCTGGCACCCCTGCGAACACTCTCGCGCGAACTGCATCTGGACGCGCTGCATTGGTCAATCCGCGGCGACCCGGATCGCGCGCTGGACGATGTGTACGCGACGCTGCGACTTTCCGACGCACTGTTGAACGAGCCTATGCTGATCTCGCAGCTCGTCCGCTTCGCGATCATCGGGAACGCGCTTGATACGGCGGAGACGGTGCTCAATAGGGCGTTGCTCGACGACACGCAATTGCTTCGGCTGCAAGCTTTGACCGACGCAATCGACTTCAATGTGGCGCACGAGGCCATGCGCCGCGGTTTGGTGTTCGAGACCGTCGCTCTGATGGACATCAGCAATCTTTACGCGCTCGTCGCGGAATCCTACACCGATCGAACGAACGACCTGTTCGAACTCGCCAGCCGCCTGGCGTTTCCCGCCGACGCGCAACGCGCCGTGCTCTCGCTCGACATGGACCGGATCGTGCGCGTGGAACGACCCGAATCCTGGCCCGAATTCGATCGATGGCAAAACGAGAACTTCGATCAAAGGGAGGTGGAAGCGAGGCAGTTCATCGCGCCAGTCGTGCAGTACCTGACGCCCTCGTACACGGGCGTGTGGCACTCGGGAATCCACGCCATGACGCGCCTCGATCTGCTTCGCACGGCGGCTGCGGTCGAACGGTTCCGATTGGCGAACGGACGCCTGCCCGACACGTTGACCGAGGTCGTTCCGAGGTTTCTGGCCGAGGTCCCGGCGGATCGTTTTTCTGAGACGCGAAGCCCCGTTGGATACGTCGTTCGCGATAATGGCGATGTGATCGTCTATAGCGTCGCCCGTGACGGAGACGACGGAACGCGTTCGCCACGATATCCGGAAGACCCCGAGTTCGAAAACCACGGAGACACCCGGGTAACAGTCGCTCCATACGAATTTCGCGCGGGGCCACAAATCGAACCGTAGCGGCTGAATCAGGCTGGGCTATTTCTTCGTTGGGGCCGGTTTCTTTGCGCTCTCGGATTTCGGCTTCGATTCCGGCTTGGTCTCGGATTTGGTCTCGCTCTTCGCCTCGGGCTTCGATTCGGACTTCGAGTCACCCTTGGATTCGCCCTTCGACTCGCTCTTCTCGCCGCCAGTCTTGCCCCCGTTGCGCTTGTAGTCCGTCTCGTAGAATCCGCTGCCCTTGAAGATGATGCCCGCGCCCGTCCCCAGCATCCGCTTGCAACTGCCGCCGCACTCCTCGCACTTCACCCGCGGATTCGCCGACATCGCATGAAACAAATCCTGAACATGCCCGCACTTGCGGCATTCGTAGCTATAGGTCGGCATTGCAAGCACTCCAGAACTTAGCACTCTCAGTCCGAGACTGCTAAAAGTCTACCCGGTGGCGCTGCGGAACTCAAGCCGATGTATTTCATGACTGATTCTGCTAGCAATGCGTAATAGGCTTGTCTCGCAAACCACCATCCATCGTAGCGCCGCCGTCCCAGCGGCTAAAAGGCGACGTCGGAACGGAGCATGCTGACTCCAACACCGAGTGCAACAACCGTCCGAAAAGTATTAGAGCGGTTTCACGGACGGCCGCGTCACAGCCACCGCAACCCGGCGTCTTCGCGGACCCGGAGGGAAAATATCGCCGGCGATTCCGAGACGGAGAGTTTGACGAGCACGGCGTTGCGGCCTTGCTTGAGGACGACGTTCGCGCCCGGGGTTTTCGCGCCGGGGGCCAGTTCGAGTTCGAGCGGGCGGGCGTTGAGCCAGCATTTGGCGTTGCCGGTATGCCCCAGCAGGAACCGGGTCTCGACGCGATCTTCGGACGTGAGGTCGGTGTAGGCGTAAAACGTGCCCGGATAGGGATCGACCCGGATCATGTCGGGCCGCAGCAAATGCGAAAGCGGAACGTCATCCGGGCCGTCCACGCGCTGGTGCCAGGTTGACCATGCCGCGGCGCGGTACCAGCCGGCATACGTCGCGTCGAGGTCGTAACCGGACTCCGGCGGATACGCCGTGTCGTGACCGTCACCGTCCCAGTTGGCGAATGGCCCGATCACGCGCCAGACGCGCAGCCTCGATCGCTCCTGGCGCAACCATTCGATCGCGCGCGGCTCGACCTTGGCGATTTCCTTGGACGCCACGGCGCGCCGCTCGGCGTGCCGCAGCAGATTCATGAAGAGGCGATCGACGACCGGGTCGGTGCCCAGGCGTTCGAGAATGCGCAGGTTGACGAAGATGAGCCGGCCGCCACCGAACCGGCGCACCATCACGCGGTGCGCGCAACTGAAATCCGATCGCCACGCAGTTACAGGCGCAATGTCCTCCTCCGATTCGCCCGAGAACACGACATCGCTCAACAGTCCGCGATACGGCCGCGCAAGCGGCCCACCGGCGGGCAAGCCCTCGAACAGCGGATGCAACCGCGCAAGCGGCACGGAACCTGCCGGAGGTTCGTCGAGCAGCGCTACCGCACGCGCTCCGACCGGGCTCGACAGCGTCGCGCCGAGGTCGCCCCAATCGTCCGGCGGTTCAAATACGATGCCGACCGCGCCCTCGCGCACCCGGCCCAGCGCCTGGCCGAGCGGATTGTCCGGGAACATCCGAATCGACGATGCGAGCGGGGGAACGATGACGACAGGCGCCATGGCTTCGAGCTGCGGCGCAATCCGCTTGATGGCGTCCACCCACCGGCCGGCGGGGTCGATCACGTCGATCGGCGAGTTCCATCTCTCCAGCGGCGGGCTGACATGGAACGAAACGCTGTTCTCTGCAAGCGCAGTGCCGCGTTCGTCGAGCACGCGCACGACGAAGCGATGCGTCCCGACCGATCCCGATGCCGCGACGGTGCCGTTCCAGAGTTCTTTGCCGTGCTTGGGCAGCTTGACGCCGCGCTTCTTTTTCCACAGCACCTGATTCGTCGGGCCGACGACCTGCAGCGACAATTCGGCGCGGCCCTCGAGCCGCGCGTCGTTCAGGAGCGTCACGGTCACGTCCGCTTCTTCGCGCGGAACCAGGTTCGACCGCGTCATCGCTATGACGGGCCTCACGGACGCCTGAGCCTCGGCGAATGCGGCCAGACGATCCGGTGCGGCCCCTTCCCCAAGCGCGTCGTCGAAACAGAATGCGGCCAGGCGCGGGTTCGATCGCAGCCCGTCAATGCTGGCGCGCACCGATCCCGCCACGTGCAGTTCCAACGCCGCGCGGTCGCCGAGCGCAGGCGTGTCCGCGCCGGCGGGCGGCGGGCTGAACCCACGCACGTGCACGATGTTGAGCGACTGCGCGTCCCCCGCGCGCGCGAGCAGCGTCTCGGTTTCCCGCGAAATGGGCGTGAGTACCGCGGCGGAAAGACGCGTCACCGGTTCGGGCGAATTCTGGTACGGCCGGAAGACCCGGCCCGCGGAAAACACGGGGCGCGTCGGATCAAGCGCGCGGATCGCATCGACGATCTCGCCCTCCGGACATTCCCACGCGATGACCGCGGCAAAATTGTAGAAACGCCGGACGATTCGGATCGCGTCGGCGCGGGCCGACTGCGCCAGTTCGATGGTGATCGGAAGTCCGCTTGCGCCGGCGGCGTGCAGCAACGATTCGGACGCGCTTGCCGAATCGCACCGCAACCACGTAAACCCCGCGGCGACCAACGCTTTCGGGTCCGCAGCAACGACGCGCGCGCCCTTGAGCACAAACGGCTTTTGATTAATGCAAACGCGGCGCTCGGTGATGGAGACCTCGCGCATTCCAAAAGGGATGTCGATGGTGCCGTCATTGCTTTCCGCAGGGATGCGACAGGAGAGCGTATAGAGATGAGGATTGCCCGGTGCCCAGGGGACGAAATCCGGAAAGGAGAGCGAGACGACCCCGGGCGCGCCGTCGTAGCGAATGTCTGTGTCGACGATCTCGGCCACGATCCGCGCCGCGCCGGGTGCTTCGACGACGAGTTGCAACCGCTTGCGCCGCGGATCGGGCTGAAGAAGGATCGCGTCCTTGCGTCCCTCGTCCGACACGGCCAGCGCCTCGCGGTTTCAACTGATGGATTTCAGAGGGGCGTCCTCTGAGTGCTTCTAGACTGCACGAGGACGCGATCGGGATGCAACCCGGTACGGCGACAGGAGCGGGAGGGCCGGGCTCGATGTCAGTAGTTGAGGAACGCGATCAGCAGCATCACAAACCCGACGAACGTCTTCGCGAACAGCCCTGCAATCTTGCCGAGCGCGGCCCCGACTCCCGCGCGTGTCGCGTCGTCGATTCCGCGATTCGTCACGAGGAGTTCATACAGCGTGGCGAAGCCGAACGCCCCCACGCACGCGCCGATGATCGTTCCCACGAGCGGAAAGATCGGAGTTCCGACGATCCCCCCGACGATGGTGCCGGCCAGCGCCGCGACGATCGCGCCCCTGCCGCCGCCGTAGCGCGCCGCGCCGACGCCCGCCGCGCCTGCCTCGAGCACCTCGCCGACGACGGCCATGCCGAGCAGGAGAGGGATCGTGTACCCGCCGAAATGGTCGAAACCGCTCAACGCCGCCGCGATGCCCACCGCGCCGAGGATGATCCAGTTGCCGAACAGGCCGAGAAGATTGAGCGCGATGCCGATCAGCACGGCGCCGCCAAACGCGATCCACCCCAGGACCACCAGCACGGTCATCAACACATCTTGCATGCGCCTACTTTCGGGAGGACTTCTTGTCTTTGGACTTCTTCCTGGCGGCTTTGTCCTTGGATTTGTCCCGTTTCTTCTTGCCTTTTTTCTGGTCCGCGGCGGCCTTCTTCGACTTCGACTTCGACTTGGATTTCGCCGCCGCCTTTTGCTTCGACTTGGTCGAAGACTTTGCCTTCGTCTTGATTCGACTCGCGCCGTCAGGTTCCGGTTTCTCGATGGAGTCGGTTGCGCGCGCCTTCGATTTCCGCTTTGCGCTCACCGCGGTCGCCGCGCGCTGCTTGGTTGTCTTCCGTTTCGCGGCCACCGTCGCCCCGCGCCGCTTGGTGCGCCCCCTGACCGGACCGGGCACCGCGGCCGGCTCTGTGGATTCAGTGCCCAATCCATCAAGCATGTTCGCGGCGTTTTTAAGCGCGCGGCCCCACAGCGGCGGCGACTCAGCGTCGCGCGAATCCAACGCCGGCTCGGGCGACTCGCGCACGTCCGGGCGGATTTGCAGCGCGCCGGCGGCGGCCGGTTCCACCTCAACGGCCGAATCCACCATGCGTGTCTCCGCCGCGCGGGCAGCGACAACGACCGGTTCGGGCAGGTCAACCTTGCGCACGGGATGCGCCTTCAGCCACTCGGCTATGTGCGCGAAAACCTCGGTATTTCCATGTTTTGCGAAGGGCGGGTCGATGTGGTCGTGGTCGCGTTCGCAGCCCGACTCGCGCGAGAGCTCGACGTAGCGCTTGTCGCCCGACGGCAGCCGATCCACGAACTCGCGCAAAGCACTCACGGGGACGATCGGATCGAGTGGACAACCGAACACGAGCAGTGGGACATCGAGCCGGTTCAGACCGGCGAGCACGTTGACGCGATCGGAATCGACCGCGAGATAGCGGTGCTTCGCGCACTCTTCGAGGGTCCGCGTCACCGGGGCGGGCGGTGTCTCAACCGCGCTGAAGAATTCCGCGACGCCGAACCTTGCGTTCACGTTGTTCCAGTCGATCGGCACCAGGCGCGTGCGCGGTCGGACGAAGGCATGGATCGGCGCCATTCCGCGTTGCACGACGGCGACGGCGGCCGGCGCGAATTCGAGCAGGCGCACGAGGTTCGACTGCCACGCGGGCCAGACGGAGTGGAGCGCGGTCGGCGAGGCAATCGTCGTGCCCGAGGCGATGCGCGCGCCGCCGTGCACGAGGTCGTACGCGTAGAGCAGCAGACCCCCGAGCGAGTGGCCGACCCAGTGCGCTTGATCGTGCCCCGTGACGCTGCGGATATAGTCGAGCGCGCCCGGCAGGTCGTGCATCACGTAGCCGTCAAAAGTCGCGCGGTGGCGCGGCGTCCCCGGGGGCGGCATGCTCGAGCGCGATCCGCGCAGGTCGATTGCCCAACAGTCGTAACCCGCGTCCGCCAGATAGTCCGCGACCGAAACGCCGCGCGGCGCGGTCAGGTTCCAGTGGTTCGACGAGTAGCCGTGCACGAGCAGCACGGGTTCGCCGTTCGAATCCCCGCGGCGATGGCGGTAGAGCACGATGCGCCATCCGTCCGCGGTGTAGAACGGATGCAGTTCGATGCCCGTCAGCGGCAATTCGAACAGCCGCCGCATGCTGAAGAAATAGCCGGCGATGAGCAGCGCGACCGCGCCGACGGCGACAAGGAAGGTAAGTAGCGTCATGGCGTATCTCCGGAGTCGGCGGGCGCCGGCGGCTGCGCGACGTGCCCGAGGATGCGTTCAGCCAGCCCCGCGCTGATCCCCGGTACCTCCGCGAGTTCCGCAGCCGACAGTCCGCGTATTCTGGCAATCGACCCGAACTTGTTCAAGAGCCGCCGGGCGATGGTCGGGCCGACGCCGGGAACGTCCGTCAAAGACGTGCGAATCGTGCCGCGCCGGCGCTTCTCGCGGTGGTACGTAATCGCGAAACGGTGGGCCTCATCGCGCACGCGCGCCAGCAACAGCACGACGGGAGAATTCTGCGGCAGGATGATCGGATTTGCCCGGCCCGGACGAAAGAACCGCTCGGGCGAGTGCCCGCCGCTCTCCTGTACGCGCGACTTCGCGATCGATGCGAGGTCAAGATCCTCGATGGCGAGGTCTTTCATGACGGCGGACGCGACGCCCAGTTGGCCCTTGCCGCCGTCGATCAGCACGAGGTCGGGCAGGTCGGCCTCGGCGATCGCGCGCGTGAACCGGCGCATCAACACTTCACGCATCGCGCCGAAGTCGTCCTGGCCGTCGATCCGCTTGATGGCGTATCGGCGGTAGCGCTGCTTGTTGGCCTCGCCGTTCTCGAACACCACCATGGACCCCACGGTGCGATCGCCCTGGTGAGTCGAGATGTCGAAACATTCGATTCGCTTCGGCGGCTTGGTGAGTTTGAGTTGCGCCGCGACCTCGGCCAGCAAATCGTCCTGCGCGCGCTCGGCGAGCTGCTTTTCCTCGAAATTGCTTCGGGCGTTTCGCGCCGCCAGCTCGACCAGCGCGCGTTTCTCGCCGCGCTGCGCGTGTTGCACGGCCACTTTTGTGCCGCGCTGTTCCGAGAGGATCTCGCCCAGCGTATCGGCGTCCTCCATCGCATCGGGCACGAGCACCTCGTTCGGAATCGACGGCGCCTCGGAGTAGTACTGCAACAGGAACGAGCTCAACACCTCGCCGATCGGGAGTTCGCGGTGCTTGAACGAGAACGACCGTCCGCCGAGCAACTTGCCGCCGCGGTAGAACATGATCTGCAGTTCGATGAAGCGCCCGTGTGCGTAATACCCGACGACGTCGCGGTCTTCCGCGCCGCGCACGCTCACCGTCCGCTGGCGTTCGAGCATGTCGTGCAGCCCGCGCAGCCGATCGCGCAGCGTCGCGGCTTCTTCGAATTTCAGTTCTCCCGCGCGTTCGTGAATCTGCTCGAGCAGCAAGGCCTCGAGTTCCTGGCTTCGGCCCGCAAGCGCCATCACGACCTGATCGACGATCGCGTGGTACTCCTCGCGCGATACGTAGTCCACGCACGGCGCAACGCATTGTTTCATCTGGTAGTAGATGCACGGCCGCGTGCGGTTGCGCATGACGTGGTCCGTGCAGGTCCGGAGCGGGAAAATCCGGTTGATCTGGCGGACCGTGTCGCGTACCGAATGGGCGCTCGCGTACGGGCCGAAATAGTGCGCGCCGTCCTTGCGCAGGCGCCGGGTCACGGTCAGCCGGGGAAAGTCCTCGTTCGCGTCGATCCGGAGACTGACGTAACTTTTGTCGTCCTTGAGTTGAACGTTGTAACGCGGCTTGTGTTGCTTAATCAGGCTGTTTTCGAGGAATAGCGCTTCTTTTTCATTGGACGTGATCAGGAATCCGATATGCGCGACGCGTTTCATGAGGAACTTCACCGTGTACCGGCTGTCCTGATCGTTGAGGTAGGTCCGCAGCCGGCTGCGCAGGTTTTTTGCCTTGCCGACGTAGACAATGCGCTCGCGTTCGTCGTACATCAGGTAGCAGCCGGGCGACGCCGGCACCGACGACACCTCGAACGACGCGACGAACTCCTCGGGACTGCGCCCGGCGGACGGCGTGGCGATGAGCATCAGCTGTTCGCCGGGCGCGGGGGATGGGGGAGGCGTCGTGCTCATTCGTCCAGTGTAACAAGCGCGCAGGCGTGGCACTCGTCGGCGGAATCAACGCCACGCTCAACCGCTCACAGGCCCGCCGGCCAGAGGCGGCGGGACGGTATGTGGTCAGCTCTTCGCTGGCGCGGTTTCCTTGTCCGGCGGATGGAAGAACAGCATCAGTGCCGCCGCAGCGGCGACGGCGCAGATCAGCGGTACGAGGAATAGTCCCCGGAAGTCGGTAATTCTGCTTCCGTCCTCCAGCGTCGTCGTGAAGACGTCCTGAATCAATTTCGGGCAGATGGTGTTGGCCACCAGCGCGCCGATTCCGAGAATCATGAAATTGAACAGGCCCTGGGCGCTGGCGCGCGCGTCTTTCGGAAAGTACTCGTCCACGAAGATGTAGACGGTGGCAAAGAAGAACGCGTAACAAATGCCGTGCAACACCTGCACGAGGATGATCAGTTCCGTGCTCTGCGGGAAAAATGCGTAGACACCGAAGCGCACGGCGTGGCCCAGGATTCCCAGCAGCATCGTCATCCGCCATCCCAGTTTCTTCAGCGTGACGCCGAGGATCGCCATGGTCACGATTTCCGCGATCTGGCCGACACTCATGATCGGCATGATCCAATTCCCCGGGACGCCGACGCCGCCTGCTTCTCTCGCCGTGCCGAGGAACACCCCGGTCCAGTTGAAATAGCTGTTGTGAACGAACGCGTCCACGAACGTGACGAGCCACAACACGAGCACGAACGGGTGCTTGAGGAGTTTCAGCGCCTCCAGCCACGCGAGCGATTCCTTTGCGCCCTGTTCGACCCGTTTCGGCGGCGTGTGCGGGAGAATCAAGCTGTACGCCGCGAGCAACAGCGACGCAATCCCCGCGACGATGTACGTCCAGCGCGTGCCGTCCTGCAGCGCCTGGCCTGTGAGGCCTGAACCGAGGACCGTCTCGAACCACTCGATGATCCCCTCGGCGTTTGCGGCGTTCACCTTCTCCCAATCGACGAGGATGAACGTGAAGGGCCATGCCGCCAGGACCCAGCCGATCGTGCCGCCCATCCGGACAACGCCGAATTCCTTCGGGTCCTTCATGTTGGCGAAGGCGATCGAGTTCGAGATCGAAATCGTGGGCACGTAGAGCAGGCAATGAACGAGCATGAGCGCGAAGAACGGCCAGAAATCGCGCGTAAACGCGAGGCCGACCATTGCCAGCCCGCCGACGAGATGGCTGAACGCGAGGAACTTCTCCGCGGCGAAATTCCGATCCGCGAACTGGTTGCTGAAGAACATGCCGACGATCGCGGCGATGGGGAACGCGTTGAGAATGAGCGACTGCTGGCTCGGATCAAAGCCCAGGCTCGGCAGGTAGCCGAAGATTAATGGCAGCCACGCGCCCCAGATGAAGAATTGCAGCACCATCATCACGAAGAGCTTCAGGCGGTTGGACGAGTCCATGATCCGTGATCCAGTCGTGGTTGAAGCGCGAAACGAAAACCAATTTCGCCGGGAGGTACCGGCACAGGCCGCGCCCCACGCGCTGTGGCCTCTCCCGCATTTGCTTCCGCCTGCGCGGCAGGCCGATACTGCGAAGCGCACATCCTAGAGCGACCGTGGTGCCAGTTCAAGGAGTACCGGTCAGGCATGTCAGGGTTGAGCCGCCGTCGAGCGCGTGGTATCCAGACGTTCGCCGGGGCCGGTGTGCTCGCCGTGGCACTGGTGCTCGCGGTGCAGGGCTGCTCGCCGAATTCCCGGACGGAAAGCACGCCGCGGCGCGTGATCTGGATTGTTGTGGATTCGCTCCGCGCCGACCACCTCGGCATGCACGGCTACGACCGGGACACCTCGCCGTGGCTCGACGCCCTCGCGGAGCGTTCGGTGAACTTCGACTGGGCGTTGTCCCCGTCGAACGAGACACTCGTCTCCGTCGCCGCGTATTTCGGCGGCCAGCCAGTATCCACCATGCAACCCGACGGCGGACCGGTCCAACTGCCTGAGACGGTGCAGACCCTCGCCGAACGGCTGCGCGAGGAGGGATTTCACACACGGGCCCTGACGGCGAACCCGAAGATCCTGCCGCGGATCGGGTACGCCCAGGGATTTGACGACTACCGGATTCTCACGTCGCCCGGCGTGGTCAAGTCGAGCATCGACGAGATGATCGAGGACCTGCGCGCGTCGTACCGGCCGACGGGCGGGCGTGAGTTTCTGTACCTCCACACGATGGATGTCCATCACCCGTACCGGCCGCCGGTCCCGTTCGGCGGTATGTTCGTTGGCCCCTACGATGGAAAACACACGCGCGAGGGGTCGCTGGTCGAGAGCGACGGCGTCACGCTCGCGCGGAGCACGCACGAATACTGGAGCGAGTCGCACGATATCCAGCCTCGAGACGTCGAATTTCTGATCGGACTGTACGACGGCGCGATCCGCTACACCGACAGCCGATTGCCCGAGCTCCTCGCGGCGCTCGAGTGGGATCCGAAACGTGATGTGCTCATCGTCACCGCGGACCACGGGGAGCATTTCTTCGAAATGGGTTGGTGGACTCATTTCGCGACGCTCACGCCGATGGAAATTCGCGTGCCATTGATTTTGAATTACGACGGATTCAAGGCGCGCCGCGTCCAGCAACCGGTCGGTCTGATCGATCTGTACCCGACGATCCTGGACCTGTTCGGACTCGCGGCCAATACGCCGCTGGATGGCAAGTCGCTGGTGCCGGCGCTGCGCGAGGAGCGCGACCCGGCGGGGGAAGCCTACGCCGAGACGCAGCCCCGCCACGGGCTTAGCGCGGCACTCGTCGACAACGACCACTGGTATTGGATGAGCGGCAACCGAACGACGATCGCACCGTGGCATGCGTGGCCTTACGAGGAGTATCTCTTCGACTACCGCGCGGATCCCGGCGTCGAGACGAACCGGTTGCGCGAACAACCGGAGACGGCGCGCGCGCTGAACGCGCGACTTCGCGAGCGGTATCCCCGGTGGGCGGAATTCACTCCCGAGCGGCTTGCCGGTGACGACGACCGGGTCGCGTTTGGCCCGAATCTGCTGGAAGGCGTGGCTCCCGAACTTCACGAATCTGAGCCAGCAACCAAATCGTCCGACGGTTTGTGGCGCGCGGAGATCTCCTCCGCGGCGATCCGCTATCGGGTAGACGGTCTCACGCCGTACGAGCCGCTGTATCTGCAGGTGCCGTACGAGCTCGAGACCGGCGCGCTGCACCTGTCGTTCGCGCCGGTTGAATATCTGCTCCCGAGCCGATCGCGTGTCCGCGGGTCGTGGCAATACAACTGCCTCAAGCCGACATCGGCGTTGCGTACGCTCGGAGTGACCGTGATTCCGACGTCCGACACCGCGACGCTGGAAATCGTGCTTGCGCCGGGGACGAAGGCCAACGTGAATAAGCCGGCGTTGCGGCGGATGAAATTCACGTGGATTGAACCGTGGCCGCGTCTTCTCGGCGCTGAATCGGCCGGCGAGGCGCCACTCAGCCCGGCGGAGGAAGAACGCCTGCGTACGCTCGGGTACGTCGGCGATTAGCGGGCGAAGCTCCGCGCGATCGCCGCGCGGATATCCGAGGCGGTCGCAACCATCGGCTCGATGCTCGTGCGCAGCGACTCCTCGAGCGCGTTCAAGGCTTCCATGTCCAGCGGGTCGGCCATGGCCACCGCGATCGCGTACGGCGTCCGTCTGACCGGGATCGCGAGAAAGCGCTCGGCGGTCTTCCGGTCGATCAGTTGCGCGACGGTCCGATCGATCTCAGCGTCCGTGAGCGGCGTGAGCGGTGTGCAGAGTTGCCGGCTCAGGATGTTCGCGAGATCGCGCTCGGCGAGGCGTCCACTCTGGACGAGGATCGCGCCGAGTTTCATGCCGGATTGCCGCTGTTCCATCAGCGACTCCGCCAGCTGTTCCTGCGAGATCAAACCTTGTTCTACGAGCAGGCGGCCGAGGCGCGTGCGCCGCGTCTCGACCGAGTAGTCGCCGAGAACTATCGTGGGTGCGTTCGCGGGCACCCGCATCGACTCGGGCGGCCGGCGCGTCGCGACCACGCTCGAGTCCGCGGCCCAGTCGAGCGCCTCGACGAACTCGCGGCACGTGGCATGCCGCTTCTGAGGCGACTTGCTGAGCGCGCGCAGGAGTTCGCGGTTGACGGCTTCGGACAATAACGGTATCGGCGCGGGCAGCCGGACCTGGATCTGCGCGAGTATCTCGCCCTCATGGAACGGCGGCGCGCCGGACAACAACTGATACGCCGATGCGGCGAGGCTATAGAGGTCGCTGCGCGGATTGCCCGGCCCATTTGCGATCTGTTCCGGGCTCATGAAATAGATCGTGCCTTGTGTCGTCACGGCGGGCTCGTCTTCCGACGGGTCCGCTTCGACACGCGCGATGCCGAAGTCCGCGAGCTTCACGGCACCGTCAGACCCCAGCAGCATGTTTGCCGGCTTGACGTCGCGATGAAGAATCCCGAGCCGGTGCGCAAAGTCGAGCGCGTCGGCGATGTCGTACAACCACGGCAGAACCTCCGCAAGCCGAAACGGCGCGCGACGGTGTTCGAGCGCGGCCATCAGGCTGCCGCCGTCCACATACTCCATCGTGAGAAACGTCGCGTCCTCGGTCTCCCAAAACGTCTGCAGCGCGAGCACGTTGGGATGCCGAAGTTTGCGCGCAAGCAGGACCTCTCGTTTCAGGTCCGCCACCATCTCGCGGCGGCCGCGAAGCGACTCGCGCAAGACCTTGCAGGCCAGCAGTTCGTCGTCGAGGAGGGTGTCCTCCGCCAGCCAGACGATGCCGATGCCTCCTTCGCCCAATGGCCGGACAAGGCGGAAGCGATCGGCCAGAAGTAGGCCCGCGTGAAGGACTTCCGGAGTACTGGAAGAAATCGGAACGATATTCATGGCCAACCGTGTAAAAATCGCCTATAATGGTGCTAATTTGTCAAAAGTTTACCATATTGGTGCGTTGCTGACGGTTTTGCAGGCTGATTTCGTGTGTTCTTTGAGGTTGAGTAGTGTCAGACTTTGAATTCTTGAGTGGCCAACTCGTCCAGTTCGCGTGACAATACCCTGCCGGTGAAGGCCGGACGAGGAGAAGGACGTCATGAACATCACGTCACGGTTACTAACGATTCTCGGTGTTGCGGGGCTCGTATTGGCCAGCGCGATGACCGCGTCGGCCGAAACATCGGAGGCGCACGGCCGCGTGAGTTTCGCGGACGAGAGCGGCCTTATCAAGGGCCAGGAAGACACCGACTGGAGCTATGCCGCGCTCAACAGCCTCGTGATGCCCGGGGACATGATCTGGGCAGACGACAGCAGCGCGCTCGAGATGGAGTTCACCGGCGGAACGTTCGTGCGCTTGGCGGACGGAAGCCGGTTAGATGTTCTTGATGTGCCGCCCAGCGGACTGTTCCGCGGCGTGCTCGGTTCGTTTTACGTTCAGCGTATCAGCCGCAGCAACGGGGATGTTCTCTTCGAAACACCGCTGGGCACGTTGAACATCGAACCCGATTCGCAGGTCCGCATCGACATTCTTGAGAGCGGCGCGACGACGGTCTCGGTTCGTTGGGGCCGCGCGACGATTCAGCCGACCGGCGAAGCCGCCGCGGTACCGGTGAACGCCGGGATGCGCTCGTTCATCGATCCTGGTTATCTGCCCTCCGAGGCGGTCGCCTTCGACCGCGCGCAAGAGGACAGTTTCGACACGTGGAACCGCGAGCGCGCGAGATACCTCGCCGAAGGCAGCAAGCCGGCCCCGGTGGAGTACGGTTCGAGCGCTCCCCTTGGCGTCTCGGAACTTGGTAATTCCGGCGAATGGGTGTACGTGGACAACACGCCCTACTGGCGTCCGACGGTCGTCGTCAATTACGTCCCGTACCGTTACGGCTATTGGAGCTACGTGCCGGCCCAGGGGTACGTGTGGTGCGATAACTACCCCTTCGCGTACGTGACGACGCACTATGGCCACTGGCGCCACGTCCCGCGGTATGGCTGGTGCTGGAGCTATGCGGGTTACTACCGGCCGGCGTACGCCTACACCGTCAGCTATGGCGACTATTTTGTGTGGGCGCCGCTGGGCTACAACGGTTACCCCGTGTACTCGACGACCTACGCTGGCTTTACCATCGGCAACATCAGTTTCAGTTACGGCTTCTCGTCGTTCGCGTATCACTACGACGTGTTCCATTGCCGGCCGCGCGTCTACGCGGTGCACAGCCATCACATCTACGACTCGCATCGCCGCCATCATCATCACGACTCTCACTATTGGCGGATCGAGGCGGATTCGCGCCCCTACGAAGGCGCAGGCCGGCCGCACTGGCCCGGTGGATCGCAGCGCTCGTACCAGCCGGACCAGGTCTATCGCGGCGTGACGCTTGCGTCCGACGGCGGCAACCGGCCCGCGGCGGAACGCGCGCGCCAACTCGAGGCGCGCCGTCCGGAAGGCGCGGGATTCGGCACGCAGCCCGCGGTGCGCACCGGCCGCAGTACGCCGGTTGATCGCGCTGAGCGGACCGCGCAAGTGCGCCAGGCGCGCGTCGACAATCCGTCGGTTACGCGTGTGGCGCGTGCCGCGGATCCGAGCGAGCGCGGTACGCCGGCCGAGCGCAGCCGGTCCTTCGGGAACGAACAGGCGCGCGGTGCGGACCCGCTGAGCCGCGGCACGCGGCCCGAACGGCCTGCCGATCCGGCGGATCGCCGATCGCTCAACGTTGCGCCCAACGGACGTGTCGAAAATCCTGACGTCTCCAATGACCCCGTCGCGCGCCCGTCGCGTACGCTCGACCGGAGCAATCCGCGGCCGGATTCGCCGCAACAACCGGCCGTGACCCGGCCGACCCGGCCCGAGACCGTTCGCCCGCCGGACGACGCGACGCGTCCGACCCGGCCGTCCACCGTCGATCGCACCGACCGGACGTTGAACGCCGCGCGGTCGCGGCCAGAAGTGGTCCGGCCGGACAACGTGACCACGCAGCGCCCGCAGACGGACCGTCCGTCGGGCGAGGCGCGGCCGGAAGTGATCCGGCCGACGCGGCCCGAAAACCCGCGGATGTCGGTGCAGACGCGCCCGGAGACGGCTCGGCCGCAAGTCCAGACCCAGCCTCGCGCCGAGCAATCGCGTCCGACGTATGAGC
>CAYPNI010000050.1:3721-30053 GCA_964411925.1 uncultured Nitrospirales bacterium | reverse complement strand
AGAAACTCAAGCCCTACGGCTATCCCGATATCGACGGCATGGAGAACAACAAGGACCGGCCGGCCGATCAGCCGATCGAATTCACGCTCAAGTTCGAGGTCGCCCCGCGCGTCGAACTCGGCAAATACCGCGGCGTCGCGATCGAGCGGCCCGTCGTTACGGTGGATGACAAAGACATCGACGAAGCCGTTGAAGAGGTGCGCGACCGGCAGTCTACCTACGAGCCGGCGAAGAAGAGCGCCAAAGCCAAGGCCGGCGACCAGGTGATCATCGATTTCAAGGGCACGGTCAACGGTGAGGAATTCCAGGGCGGCTCTGCGGAGAACTACCCGTACATCCTCGGTTCCAAGCGATTTTTCCCCGAGTTCGAGGACGCCATCAAGGGCCAATCGCCCGAATCCGAGACCGATTGCACGGTGACCTTCCCCGACGACTATTTTGCCGAGGACCTGCGCGGCAAAAAGGCCGAGTTCAAGATCAAGATCAACGAAGTCAAGCGCAAGAAAAAGCCCGAAGTGAACGATGACCTCGCGAAGGAAGCCGGCTTCGAAAGCGTCGATGACATGCGCGCGAAGCTCAAGGAGAACCTCGGGAAGAACAGCATCGATCGGTCGCGCGCGATTGCCGAGGCCCGCGGCCTGGACGCCGTGGTCGACGCCAGCAAATTCGAAATCCCGCCGCGGCTCATCGAGGGTGTCGCGCAAGAGCACATGCAGTCCGCGCTCCAGCGCCTCATCCAGCAGGGCCTGCCCCGGGAAGAGTTCCAGAAGCGCATGGCGGACCTCGAGCCCGAAACCCGGGAGAGCGCCCTGCGCGCCATCAAGCGGATGGTCGTCCTCGGCGAGATCGGCGAGGCCGAGGGAATAGAAGTGACCGATGAAGACCTTGATAAGGAAGCGGCGGTGATCTCGTCTTCGATGGGCGCCGACGTGGAGATGGTCGCGCAGTACCTTCGCCAGGGCGAGAACCGCAGCTCGTTCATCGACCGGCTGTACCGCCAGAAGGCCGTGGCCGTTATAATGGACAACGCCAAAATCACCGACAAAGAACTCACCCGCGAGGCCCTCGAGAAGGAGGCCGCCGAGGTGGAGGGGGAAACCGAAGATGCCGATGCCGATTGATCCGCGCCTGGTCACGATCTACGAACAGACGTCCCGCGGCGAACGCCCATACGACATCTACAGCAAGCTGCTCGCGGATCGCATCATTTTCCTGGGCATGCCCATCGACGACTACGTCGCCAACTACATCATCGCCCAGTTGCTCTTTCTCGAAGCGGAAGACCCCGACAAGGACATCAGCCTCTACATCAATTCACCCGGCGGCAGCGTGACCGCCGGCCTCGCGATTTATGACACCATGCAGTACATCAACCCGGATATCAGCACGATTTGTCTGGGGATGGCCGCCAGCATGGGCGCGCTGCTCATGACCGCCGGCACCAAGGGCAAGCGCTTCGGGCTCAAATACTCGCGCTTCCTGATCCATCAGGTGATGGGCGGCGCGCAAGGCCAGGCCACCGACATCGAAATCCAGGCCAACGAAATCGTCCGTATCGGCGAGACGCTCGACGAAATCATGGCCAACCACACCGGCCAGACCAAGGACCGCATCAAGCAGGACAGCGACCGCGACTTCTTCATGACCGCCGAGGAAGCCAAGGCCTACGGCCTCATCGACGAAGTCCTCTACCGCCAGCACATGCCGGTCAAGTAACCGCTGGATTCGACAAGAATTTCTATCCGGGCGCCCCGCAGGACTGTCTGCGGGGCGCTTCGTGTTAATCAAGGTATCCATGGATGTGCATGGGAAACTCGAAAGGCACGGAAGGGATTGGAATGTTGCGGTGGGAAGGGCTGTTGACCATTGGCTCATGCGAATGGCACAATCCACGCTGGCTAGACGTTGGCGCAGCTAAATTGTTGACACCGGCTGCGGATAATGTTATATTCCTAACGTTCTGGTCGTGCTCGGAGGGATGAATGGCTCCGCACCGCTCGCGAAACGATGTGACCACCTGCTCCTTCTGCGGGAAGCGGCACGATGAGGTCAACAAACTCATTGCCGGTCCCGATGTGAACATCTGCGACGAATGCGTCCACCTGTGCGGCGAAATCGTCAGTGAAGACCGCCAGCGCAAGAGCGTCCAACGTTCTCAGCAGATTCCCAACCCCGCCGAGATTAAGGAATACCTCGACCAGTACGTCGTCGGCCAGGACTACGCCAAAAAGGTACTTTCCGTCTCCGTTCACAACCACTACAAGCGCATCGCCGCCGGTGGCGAGATTGACGGCGTCGAAATTCAGAAGTCGAACATCCTGTTGATCGGCCCGTCCGGGTGCGGCAAGACCCTGCTCGCGCAGACGCTGGCCAAGCGGCTGGACGTGCCCTTCGCCGTCGTGGACGCGACCACGCTCACCGAAGCGGGCTACGTCGGCGACGACGTCGAGAACGTCATTCTCAAGCTCCTGCAAAATGCGGATTTCGACACGGCCCGCGCCGAAACGGGCATCGTCTATATCGACGAGGTGGACAAGATCGCGCGCAAGGGCGACAGCCCGTCGATTACACGGGACGTCTCCGGCGAAGGCGTGCAACAGGCCCTGCTCAAGCTCCTCGAGGGCACGACCGCCAGCGTCCCGCCGCAGGGCGGCCGCAAGCACCCGCAGCAGGAATGCGTCCAGGTGGACACCACGAACATCCTGTTCGTTTGCGGCGGCGCGTTCAACGGCCTTGAAACAATCATTGAACGCCGCGTGGGCAAGAATGTCATCGGCTTCAACGCCGATCTGCGCTCGAAGAAGGATCGGACCGTCGGCCAGTTGCTCTCGCTCGTCCAACCCGAAGACCTCATCCAGTTCGGACTGATCCCCGAGTTCATTGGCCGCCTGCCGATCAATGCCGGCCTCTCCGAGCTCTCGCGCGACGACCTGGTTCGCGTGCTTGTCGAGCCGCGCAACGCCATCATCAAGCAGTACCAAAAACTCTTCGAGCTCGAAAAGGTCAAACTCGTGTTCCCCGATGAGACCATCGAGGCGATCGCTGACATCGCGCTCAAGAAAGAGACCGGCGCACGCGGCCTGCGCGCCATCCTCGAAGAATCGATGATGAACGTCATGTTCGACATCCCATCCAAGACGGGCGTGGCCGAATGCGTCATCACCGCCGGTGTCGTGCGCAATCACGAGGAACCACTGCTCGTCTACGACACGGAATCCACCAGCCGCGCCCCTGGAAACAAGTCCGCTTCCGCCTAGTCGCTACTTGCGCTCGGGTCCTGTCATTCCCGCGAAGCGGAAGTCTTCTCGCACGAGATCGCCTCGCTTGCAGATACTAATGACTCGCCTGCTGAGGAAGAATCCGCGCATTGACGACGAAGTGGATGTAAAGTTGTCCCTCTTCGCGTCCGTCTGCGAAACTACGTGTTTCAAAGTTGTTTCAGGGCCTACTTACACACAATGACCACCCGCACGCACACCGTTCCCGCAGTCGCACACGATCGGCTGCCGCTCCTGCCGCTCAAAGACATGGTCCTGTTCCCGGGCATGGTCGTCCCGCTGATGATCGGCCGGCCCAAGTCCATCATCGCGGTCGAGGAGGCCCTTGCGACGGGCCGGCCGCTGTTCCTGTGCGCCCAGCGCGACCCCGAGGCGGAAGAGCCGACCCGCGAGCAGTTGCACGATGTGGGCGTCCGCGCGGAAGTGTTGCAGACGCTCCGCGGGCCCGACGGAGGCATGAAAATCGTCGTCGAGGCGAACGCCCGCGCGCGCATCCGCCGCCTGGTCCCGGGTGCCCAGTTTGACGAGGTCCGAGTCGATGTCATGCCGGACGCCGCCGCTGCCGGGGGCGACGAGTTTGCCGCGCTCATTCGCGCCGCGCGCACGCATTTCGAGACGTATGCACGCCTCAGCCAGCGCGTCGCGCCGGAAGTCCTGATGACGTTACAGCGCATGGAGAACCCCTCCGAGCTGGCCGACGCCATCGCGGCGCATGTCGCGTTCAAGCCGGCCGAACGGCAGTCGCTGCTGGAGACGCCCGCGATCGTCGAGCGACTGGAACGCCTTTGCGGGCTGCTGATGCGCGAACTCGATCTCATGCAACTCGAACAACGCACGAACGAGCGGTTCCGCCAGCAGAGCGAGCAGGGCCAGCGCGAGCGATACCTGCAGGAACAACTCCGCATCATCCAGCAGGAACTCGGCAACCGCGAAGGGACAGACGAAGTCGCCGAGCTGCGGCAAAAGATCGAGGCGGCGGCGATGCCGCAGGAAGCGCGTGAACGCGCCCTGCGCGAGGTCGTCCGCTACGAGCGCACGCCGCCGCTCAGCCCCGAGAGTGCGATGACGCAGGCGTACATCGAATGGCTGACCGATGTGCCCTGGAGCAAGCGATCCAAGGACCGGCTCGACCTCGCGCACGCCCAAAAAGTACTCGACGAGGATCACTACGGCCTCACGAAGGTGAAGGACCGCATCCTCGAGTTTCTCGCGGTACGCAAACTGAGCCGGCACTCCAAAGGCCCCGTCTTGTGCCTCGTGGGCCCGCCGGGCGTCGGCAAGACCTCGCTCGGCAAGTCGATCGCCCGCGCGATGGACCGCAAGTTCGTCCGCGTCTCGCTCGGCGGCATCCGCGACGAAGCCGAAATCCGGGGCCACCGCCGCACGTACATCGGCGCGTTGCCGGGCCGCATCGTGCAGAGCATGAAACGCGCCGGTGTCGTCAATCCCGTGTTCATGCTGGACGAAATCGACAAGCTCAACTCCGATTTTCGCGGCGATCCCGCGTCGGCGCTGCTCGAGGTACTCGATCCCGAGCAGAACCGCGCCTTCAGCGATCACTACCTCGAAATCGATTACGACCTGCACGAGGTCTTTTTCGTTACGACCGCCAACAACGAATTCGAGATCCCCGATGCCCTCATCGACCGCATGGAGGTCGTTCGCATCCCGGGTTACACGCCCTTCGAGAAAAAACGTATCGCGGAACTGTTCCTCGTCCCGAAACAGGTCAAGGAATCCGGCCTCGACGAAAAGAAGATCCGGTTTACGGCCGAGGCCGTCGACATGCTCATCGGCCGCTACACGCGCGAGGCCGGCGTGCGCGAACTCGAACGCCAGATCGCGAACGTCTGCCGGAAAATCGCGCGCGAGACCGTGAACCAGAAATCCAGGAAGGCCAAAGGCACCATCATCGATCCGGCGCGCGTTGGCGCGCTGCTCGGGCCGCCGCCGTATCTCGATATCGACCCGCTTACACAGGCCGAGGTCGGCGTCGGGATCGGCCTTGCGTGGACGCCGGACGGGGGAGATACGCTCACCATCGAGACGACACTCAGCCGGGGCAAGGGCGAACTCAAGCTGACCGGCCATCTCGGCGAAATCATGCAGGAGTCGGCGCAGGCCTCGTTCACCTACCTGCGGGCGAACGCGAAGAAGTTCGGCGTCCGCGGCGATTTCTGGAAGGCGACCGACGTGCACGTCCACGTCCCCGAAGGCGCCATCCACAAGGACGGGCCCAGCGCGGGCTCGGCGATCACGGTATCCATTCTCTCCGCGCTGCTCGATCGGCCCCCGCGCGAGGGCGTCGCGGTCACCGGCGAGATCACGCTGCGAGGGCGCGTGTTGCCGGTCGGCGGCGTCAAGGAAAAACTCCTCGCGGCCCACCGCGCGAAGCTGCGCACCGTGCTGTTGCCGCGCGTCAACGAGAAGGACCTCGTGGACATTCCGCCCGAAGTCAAAAAGGACCTCGAGGTCGTGCTGGTAGACAAACTGGATGAAGTCGTACGATTCCTCCTTCCCGCCAGATCGAAGAAACGGTCCGCAAAGAAGAAATGAGGATCACCGGGGCCGAGTTCGTAAAGAGCGCGATCGACGAGAAGGCATTCCCAAAAGACCGCCGTCCGGAAATCGCGTTCGCCGGCCGGTCGAACGTTGGCAAATCGAGCCTTCTGAATCACCTGCTGGGCCGCAAGGGCCTCGCGAAGACCAGCGCCACCCCCGGCAAGACCCAGCTGCTCAATTATTTTTCCATCAACAACAAGTACTACTTCGTCGATCTGCCGGGCTATGGCTTCGCCAAAGTTCCGCTCAGCGTTAAGGAACACTGGGGGCGCGTCGTCACCGAATACCTCGCGACCCGCGAGACGCTCCGCCTCGTCGTGGTCCTCGTGGACAGCCGCCACGCGCCATCACCGCTCGACGTCGAACTCCTCGAACTCCTCGACCGTGCTCAACGCCCTGCGGTCCTCGTGGCGACCAAGGCCGACAAGCTCAAATCCAGCCAGCGCGCCCGACAGCTCAAGGCGCTGCGCGCGGGCCTGGGGCTCGCGCCAGACGCGCTCTTGATCCCGTATTCCACCGTGACACACCGGGGCCGGAAGGAACTCTGGGCCGTACTGGACGGCGTTCTGGGCGTGGGTGAACAAATCGCCGAATAATTTCGTCGGGATTGGGGTTTAACAGCGTAATCGGGGACTGTGGCTCGCGCCGCGCGGATTGACTCCGCCCGCGGCCATGGTTCAGGCTGGATCGGTCCGAACGGCAATCGGAACCCAAAGGGAGAACGTACCGTGTATAAGGCAAAGGCAATCGGGGTGAGTGTGATGGTCATGGTTGCGGCGGCAGTCTGCGGCCCGGCATTCGGAGGAGCGGCCGTGCTCGACGGCAGCGTAAAAGACATCGACGGCAACGACAAGAACCTGGGCGATTACAAGGGCGACGTGGTCATGATCGTCAACGTCGCATCCAAGTGCGGCTTCACGCCGCAATACGAACAGCTGCAGGCGGTGTATTCGAAGTACAAGGACCAGGGCTTCGTTGTCCTCGGCTTCCCGGCGAACGACTTCCTCAAGCAGGAGCCCGGCACCGACGCCGAGATCAAGGAATTCTGCACGAGCAAGTTCAGCGTCGATTTCCCGATGTTCTCGAAGATCACCGTCAAGGGCGAGGAAAGCCCTGAGCTCTACAAGAAACTGACGTCGAAGGAAGCGAACGGCGAGTTCGGCGGCGACATCGGCTGGAACTTCACCAAGTTCCTCGTCAACCGTCAGGGCGAAGTCGTCGCGCGGTACGACTCGAAGACCAAGCCGGACGATCCGAAGGTCATCGCGAAGATCGAAGAAGAACTGAAGAACAAGTAACTGCACGCCTTTCGAACGGTCGCACGCCGCGGGCGCATCCGGGGCGTGCGGCCGTTCGGCGCTTCTCGATGTCTACGCACCCTCCAGACGGGGCCCCGGCGGCGAACGTCATCGCAGCCGAAATTCAGGCGATGGTCGATCGGGAGACTCGTGCGTGGGACACGCGCGACGCCGACTTACTCGTCGACACGTTCCATCCGGACATGGTGTGGCCGTGGCCCCGCAATCCGAACGCCCACGACCCCGTCGATTGGGAATTCCCCTTTGGGCGTTACAACCGCGACCGCTGGCGCGCCAATTGGCAGACGCTCTTCGATGACCACGACCTCGTTCACAATCGGCGAAACACCGTCAAGATTGTCGTGTCCGAGGAAGGTGACGGCGCGATCGCCGTCGTGGATGTAGATACGCTGTGGCGGCACCGCGAAACCGGAGCGGATTTTCACTGGAAGGGCCGCGCGTGCAAAGGCTACACGCGGACCGCCAACGGCTGGCGGTTGATCCTGCACACCGGGTTACTTGATTACTCGGATCGGCGATAGCGCCGGGCGGCGTGCCCGGGCAGCCTTCAGGGATTCGCTGCAGTTTTCTCCATCTCGTCTTTCGGAACGCGATACCAGACTGTCGTGCGCCCCAGCGTCGGAATGCCGATGTATCCGCGCACGTGCAGCGATTTACCGTCAATGCCCTTCGGATCTGACTGGAAACGGATTACGCATTTATAGGTCCGCCCGTTATTCGGATCGTAAATCGTCCCGCCTTCCCACGTTTTTTCCGCCGGCACGTGCGAAAAGTTCTTCAGCACCTCGATGCCAATCACCGGTTTCTTCTGCGCCACCTTGTCCGGGTTGTTCTTGTCGCGCTTGGGCTTGCCCGCGTCGCCGTCCGGTTCGTCCGCGCCATAGTTGGGTTCCGACAGCCAAATGATCGTGCCGAAGTATTTCCCGTCCTTCTTGATCACCTCAACCTTCGATTCGTTGTCCGCGGTGTACCACTGGCCCAACAATTCGTCCGCGGCATCGTCCGCCGCCGCCGAACCGGCAAACGCAATCGCCCCGAGTAGCACTCCCAGCATCACCCTCATTCCGACCTCCGCTCCGGTCACCGCACGACCGGCCGCCCATCATATACCGCTGTACTACCGACCGCTCAACGGCGCTTGCACGCGTTGATACCGTTTATGTTACGATCAGTCTGGAATTTCGATGTCCGGCTTCGAATTCAGGACCGCCTAAAGCACACTCACATCGACAGCGCATAGACCCGCCAGCGCGCCGCGATGCCCCGTTCCCAACCATGCCGGACGTACTCAAACCACCCGACGCCACAGATCCATCCGGCGGACGCCCCGTTTCCGAATCTCCCCACAAAACCGAACTCCGAATCCTGCTCCTTGGCGCGCTCGGCGTCGTTTACGGCGACATCGGCACCAGCCCGCTCTACGCTATCCGCGAATGTTTCACCGGACTTTCTCGCATCCAGGCCACCGAAGAAAACGTGCTGGGCATCCTCTCACTGGTCCTGTGGTCGCTCATCGTCATCATTTGCATTAAGTACATGGCGGTTGTCCTGCGCGCCGACAACGAGGGCGAAGGCGGCATTCTCGCCCTGATGGCGCTCGCGCTCTCCAAGCGCGCCCGGCGCACCGGAATCGGCTTCAACGGCATTCTCGCGCTCGGCTTGCTCGGCGCCGCGCTGCTCTACGCGGACGGAATGATCACGCCCGCCATCTCCGTACTCGGCGCCATCGAGGGCGTCGCCGTCGTCAGACCTGAACTCGAATCGATCGTCGTGCCGATTTCCATCGCCATCCTGCTGGGACTGTTTCTCGCGCAGCGTCACGGCACCGCGCGCCTCGGCGGTGCCTTTGGGCCCATCCTCATCGTCTGGTTCACGACCCTCGCTGTCCTCGGCGTGCGCTCCATCCTCCACCAGCCGCACGTCTTCGCCGCGATCGATCCCCGCCACCTGATCGAATTCCTCGTTCGCCATCCCGGCGACGGCTTTGCCGTGCTCGGTTCGGTGTTCCTCGTCGTCACGGGCGGCGAAGCCCTCTACGCCGACATGGGCCACTTCGGCCGGCGGCCGATTCGTGTCGATTGGTTCGTGCTCGTTTTTCCCGCGCTCGCGCTGAATTATCTCGGCCAGGGCGCCCTCATCCTCGAGAACCCGGAGACGCTGTCGAACCCGTTCTACGCCATGGCCCCGGGCTGGGCCGTCATCCCGCTCATCCTGCTCGCGACCGCCGCGGCCATCATCGCGTCGCAAGCCGTGATCTCCGGCGCATTCTCACTCACGCGCCAGGCCATCCAGCTCGGACTCCTGCCACGCACACGCGTCCTGCATACTTCATCGCGCCAGATGGGACAGATATTCGTCCCCTTGACCAATCGCCTGTTGATGGTCGCCACCGTCGGGCTCGTCATCGGCTTCGGCGACTCGAGCAGCCTCGCCGCGGCCTACGGCGTCGCCGTCACGACCACCATGCTCTTCACGACGCTGTTGCTGTTCGTCGTCGCGCGCGAGGTCTGGAAGTGGAGCCTGCCGTTCACGCTTGCGGTCACATTATTCTTTCTCGTCTTCGATTTCGGCTTTTTTGCCGCGACCATGCTCAAGCTCGTGCACGGCGGCTGGTTCCCGATCCTGGTCGCGCTTGTCATCGTCATCGCCATGATCACCTGGCGCCAGGGCCGGATGATCCTCGCGCGGCGTTTCGGCGAGGAAATGCCGATGGAGACATTCATCGACAACATCACGCAAGGCGACCACCAGCCGGCCCGAGTGCCCGGCGCCGCCGTCTTCATGACCGGCAACCCCAACGGAACCCCCCGCGCCCTCGGACACAACATCCGCCACAACAGAGTGATTCACGAGCGGGTCGTCGCGCTCACCGTGTTGTTCAGTGACAAACCCTACGTGCCGGCGGAGCGACGCGTTGAAGTGGACGATCTCGGCAAAGGTTTCTACCGCGTCCGCGCACATTTCGGTTTCATGGAGTCCCCGTCCGTTCCCGAAATCCTCGAACACTGCGCGCCCAAAGGACTCTCCATCCCCCTCTTCGGCACCAGTTTCTTCATCGGCCGGGAAAACATTGCGATCTCTCACCGAAAACACATGGCGCGCTGGAGGCAAATCCTGTTCAGCGCCATGTCGCGCAATGCGCAGAACCCGACCGACTTCTTCCAGATTCCGCCCAACCAGGTCGTCGAACTCGGCCTCCAGGTCGAGTTGTAGTCGAGGCGGCTTGAATTCCGCACGCCTCACTGCGTCGGATGCCCGCGTGAGCCGCGAGTCGCGGGCTTTCTGCTAGAATCCGCGCTCTTTGAGCCTTAGACCGCCCGGAATGATTGGATGACTGAAGATCAATTGGAATTGCTGGACACGATTTTCCTCGTGACCAGTTTTATCGTCGGCGCGATGGTGGGGAGCTTCCTGAACGTCTGCGTGCATCGGCTCCCGCGCGGCGAGTCCGTGGTCAAACCGCGCTCACGCTGCCCGAAATGCGGCAACGCCATTCGCTGGTACGACAATGTCCCCGTCATCAGCTGGGTGTTCCTTGGCGCCAAGTGCCGTGATTGCCGCGCGCCGATTCACTGGATGTATCCGCTCGTCGAGCTGGTCACCGCCTCGCTGTTTCTCGCCGTGTACTGGAAGTTCGGGATGACGCTGGCCACGCCCGTCTACATGGCCTTCGTCGGCGCAATGGTGCTCGTCACGTTTGTCGACCTCACGGACTGGACCATTCCGAACGAGATCACGTTCCCCGGAATTCCGGCGGGCGTCGTCTGCGCCGTCGTCGCGATGATGTATCCCGAGAGCGGACTCATCTACAACGATCCGCTCATGTCGTTCGTCGGCCTCCTGGTCGGCGGCGGCTCGCTCTACCTCATGGACCTCATCAGCCTGCTCGTGCTCAAGAAGCGCGGCATGGGCTTCGGCGACGTCAAACTCATGGCGATGTTCGGCGCGTTTTTCGGGCCGCTCGGCGTACTGGTCATCATCATCATTGCCTCGTTCTTCGGTAGCGCCATCGGACTGACAATGATCCTCATCACCCGCGGCAAGCCGACAGCGCCACCCCCGCCGTCCAATCCGGACGACGAAGACGACGCAATGACGCCCGGAGGCCATTATCTGCCGTTCGGGCCCTATCTGGTTCTCGGGGCGCTCACGTACCTGTTCTACGGCCCGGAAATCGTCGCGCGCTACCTCGATTACATCCGCGTCCAGGGACCGATGTGAGCCCCAGAAGTCCGCACGACGTCCCGCCCGGGTTCGATCTCGAGCGCGAGTTCGACATCGCGTGCATTTCCCTGCCGACGCCGTTTCCCGTCGGGCCCGTCAACGTGTTTCTCATCAAGTCTGACCCGCCCGTGCTCATCGACACGGGCCTCAACGGCGACGAAACCTACGACCTGCTCGCAAAGGGCCTCGCCGACCGCGGGTTTTCCTTCGGCGACCTCGGCGCGATCGTCGTCACGCACGGGCACCGGGACCACATCGGGTTACTCGGCCGCCTCCTGCGCGAATTCGATATCGAGTCGTACGGCCACCCGCTCGTCCAGGACCTTGGACGAAACATCGACGCGGATCCAGAGGAACGCCGCGCGTTCTTCATCGGCATCCTTGACGAGTTTGGCGTGCCCGAGGAAGTCAAGGCCGAGGCCAACTCCCTCTACGACCGCTTCCGCGCATTCTCCGAACCCTTCGAGTTGAACCACGCGATTCCGGATAACGGCGACGTGCTCGGACACCGCGTCTTGTATGTCCCCGGACACAGTCCGTCGGACACGCTGCTCGTCAATGAGTCGCGCGGTTATACCTTCACCGGCGATCACATCCTCACCACGACGAACCCCAACCCACTCTTGCGGCGCCCCGGGCCCGGTGTGCCCCGCGACAAGGCACTCGTCGAATACCGCGAGTCGCTCCAGCGGGCCCGTCGCACGCCGCTCGGGCTCTGCCTGCCCGGCCACGGCCCGCCCATCGCGGACGGCCACGCGGCCATCGACGAAATCCTGAGCAAGCAAGACGTCCGTACTCAACAGATTCGGGAGCTGGTCGCCAAGGGCGCCCGCACACCCTACGAGGTCTCTCGCAAGCTCTTTCCCCGACTGCCGACACCACAACTCCACCTCGGCCTGTCGATCGCCGTCGGCCACCTCGAACTGCTCGAACAAATGGGGGAGGTGGCGGGTTATTTGGACGGCGGCATACTTCGGTTCGAGCCACAGCCCGCCTCCTAACCAATTTGGAACACTCTGTGCAGTACGTTCTTAACATGACCACTTTTCGTCGCTGCGGCCTGCGGGTACGCACGTTGCAGAGGGCGAGTTCGGCGGACGGGGAAGGCGGCCGATGCGCGCGGATGATGTAGAGCTCGTTCGGCTTTGCTTGGACGGCGATACGGACGCCTACGGCGAACTCGTTCGGAAATACCAGGGTCCGGTGTATGCCACGGCGTTTTATTACGTCGGGCGGCACGGAGCGGCGGAGGACATCTCACAAGATGCGCTGCTCGCGGCCTACCGGAGCCTGCCGCGGCTAAAGGACCCGTCCAAGTTCGGCTCGTGGCTTAAACAAATCACCTGCCGGACGGCCGCGAACTGGTTAAGGAAGAATGGCGATCGGCTCTCGATAGAGACGCCATTGCCGTACAAACGGACAGTTTCGATCGAAGACGCGCGTGAAGGCCCCCGCGGAAGGACCGAACGCACTGAGCGTCTGGAGCAAGTGCAACGAGCGATCGATACTCTGCCCGAGCGTCATCGGTTACCGGTGGTGTTGAGATATTTGCAGGAACTGAGCTACCAGGAAATCAGCGAGTACACGGGAGAGAGCAAGGACGAGATTCGCGGAATACTCCAGCGGGCCAGCAGGCAGTTGCGGGAGATTCTGGCGAAAGAGGACGAAGATTCGGGAGGCGAGTCGGGTTGGCATCGTGCGCGCACATAGATCAGCTGATTCAGTCTTATCTGGATCATGAGCTGCCCCACGCCGAGCGCGTGATTCTCGAGCAGCACGTCGGTGAATGCGCCGCCTGCGCGACGTTGCTCCGCCGGCATCAGCGGGCGAACGCCTTCTTGTTCGAGAGTCTTACGCCTGCCCGGCTCGAGCACGATTTAACGGACTACGTGCTGTCACACCTACCCGAGATGGATCGGCCGCAGTTGGACGTCGTCGGACTCAATCGCCGCGCGAAGGATGGGACGCGCGTGCGCGAGCGAGTGTTCCGGCTCGTGCCGTTGGCCGCCGCGGTATTGCTCGTTGTGTTGGCGGCCGTCATTAATACGCGGTGGCCGGACGAGAACATACCCGTCGGCGCCATGGGCATGGTTGCCTACACCGACGGTGATTTCTATCGCGCCGAGGCGGGTTCGAGTTCGACGCGCTCAGCGTCCGCCAAATCAGCCGCCATGTCCACTGACCGTTTTATTACCGGCGCCGATGGGCACGCCAGCCTTCTCCTCGTGGGTCCGTCGGAAATCCGGATGGATTCCGACACGCGGTTGCGCGTGGAGAACGACCGCCAGATTACGCTCGAATCCGGCCGCATCGTGCTCGATGTCGCCAAGAGTTCGCGCTGGTTCAAGGTATTTACGCCTGTGGGCGAGGTCACGGTATTCGGTACGCGCTTCGAAGTGCTTGCCGATTCGGGCCGCACCACCGTCACCGTGCAACAGGGTGAAGTCCAGTTGACTCACCGTGACAACGCCCAGTTGTTCCGCTCGGTCAAGCCCAATCAGCGCGCCTACGTCGAGGCGGGGCTCGACGCCGTCCCGATGCAATACGCCGACGCGCGGTCGGATCTCGCCTGGGCGGATTCGGTTGCCGCGCCAGACCCGATGCGGGAGTATTTCGCGACGCATGTCCAGCCCGCAAACGACGTGAAAGAAGTCCAGGCCGAGAGTGTCTATCTCATCAAGGGCGAAGGCCCACTGATGTCCGTTGTGCTCTCATGGGAAGATACTTCGCCCTTCGTGAACTATTGCGACTACGAGGTGTTCGTCTCCACGTCGAGCGGCGAGCCTTACTTCCGTGCGCATGTCGAGGGTTCGAAATTCCAGGATCCCCGGATCAATAAGTTCGAGATTCCGAATACCGGCGCGGCGAAACCGTCGCTCGATGCCGTGTTCGTAAAACTGGTGCCCGTGATGGATCCCGCAGCTCGACAGGTAACGTTCATTTCGATCTCCGGCACCTTTGGGAAAGGAGGGAACTAACCAGGTTCGGAGTAGGGCGGTTCAGGAGGTAGGCTTGTGAGGCGTAGAAACGCTTGATGTCTGTCTCAAGTCACTCCTTCCCCAAGGGTAACTGCAGTCAAGGCGCGTTTCATAGGCCTACCTCTTGAGCGGCCCGAACGACTAGCCAGCGAGCCGTTGCGTCACAAATAGAAAGAGGCACCAAAGCGTCGGGGTGCTTTGGTGCCCGTTAGACAAGTTGAGCCAGAATGCACTGCTTGGGGGTTTGCCACCCCCGAGTAGTCGGCCCAACCCAGCAATGTCAGTGTAACACCGCAAGTGCCGCCTCGCAAGGGGTGTCCGTCCGCCCCAAAAACCCCGCTCGTGCCGTCGGCGCGAGCGGTGTGTTAACTCGTGACAATTCCCAATCGCGGCCGTTCACTCCTGCCGTTTTTGCGAACGATTCGCGTACCTGTTACGCTTCCAGCACGCGAAAAACTCCTGTCGACTCGGGTGGGGGGTTCAGAAGGATTCCCATGACTAAACGCGCACTTTGTCAACTATCAACACTCGCATGGCTGCTCGCGCTAATTCCCGCACCGTCGGGCCATGCCCAAACGGCGGCCATGCCACTGCACCAGGCGATCGAGCAGGCCGTCGGCCGCGTCAAACCGGCCCTCGTGCGTATACACGTCGTCTCGGCCTCCTACCGCGACGGCCGCGAGCTGAAATACCAGTCCTCCGGCAGCGGCGCCATCATCTCCCCCGATGGCTATATCGTTACGAACCACCACGTCGCCGGGCACGCCAAACGGCTGCTGTGCACCTTGAGCGATCGCAGCGAGGTGGAAGCCGAACTCATCGGCACCGATCCGCTCACCGACATCGCCGTCATCAAGCTGGTGCCGCGCGCGCAAGGCGACTATCCATACGTTCAATTCGGCGATTCCAGCGCTATCGATGTTGGCGACGACATACTCGCGATGGGCAGTCCGCTGTCGATTTCCCAGTCCGTCACGGCCGGCATCGTCAGCAATACCGAAATGGTCATGCCCCGCCGCATGGGCTTCGGCAATTTCGAACTGGACGGCGAAGACGTGGGCAATCTGGTCAAATGGATCGCGCATGACGCGGTAATTTTCCCCGGGAACTCCGGCGGGCCGCTCGTCAATCTTGAGGGCGAAATCGTCGGCATCAACGAAATCAGTTTCGGATTGGGCGGGGCCATTCCGGGAAATCTCGCCAAGGACGTGTCCCAGGCGATCATCAAGAGCGGCTCCGTCCCGAGAAGCTGGCTCGGCGTCACCATCCAGCCCTTGTTGAAGCAGGACTCCGGCGAGCGGGGCGTCCTGGTGACCGGTTCGGTCGAGGGTTCGCCCGCCGACAAGGCCGGACTGCGCGCGGGCGATGTCCTCGTTCGCCTCAACGGGACCGAGACCACCGTCCGCTACGACGAAGAGTTGCCCGAGTTTAATCGGCTCGTCGCCGGCCTTCCGCTCGATTCGAATGTTGGCGCCGTGGTCCTGCGCGACGGCAAGGAACTTGAACTTATGCTGAAAACGACCGAGCGCGAAAAGCGGTTGCCCGAGGAGCGCGAGTTCAAGGAGTGGGGGATCACCGGCCGCAACTTGTCCTACGTTGCCTCTAAGGAACTCAAGCGCGACACCACGGACGGCGTCGAAATCACGAGCGTGGCCCAGGGCGGACCGGTCGGCGATACCAAGCCCGGCGTGCGCCGCGGCGACATCCTCACCAGGGTCGGCGACACGCCGATCCGGAATCTGGACGAATTGATCCAAACCACCGCGAAACTGGTCGAGGGCAAAACGACACTGGTCCCCGTCCTCGCGACGTTCGAGCGCAAGGCGACCACATTCGTCACGGTCGTCAACGTGGGCATTCGCGAACTGAACGATCCCGGCCTCGAAGTAAAAAAGGCTTGGTTGCCGGTCAACACGCAAGTCATCACGCGTGAGATGGCCGGCCTGCTCGGTAATGCGGAGATGACCGGGTTCCGCGTCACGCAGGTGTTCCCTGGAAGTACCGCCGAGAAGGCCGGACTCGAAGTTGGCGACCTGATTCTCGCCGTGGACGGCGAAAAACTGCACGCTTCTGCGCCCGAACATTACGAGGAACTGCCGACACTCATCCGGAACTACTCAGTCGGAACGACCGCCGAACTCGATGTCCGGCGCGGCGGAAACGCGATCAAAGTCCCCGTCGAGCTCGCCCGCGCGCCCAAGCTCGACCGCGAGATGCTCAAGTATCGGGATGAGAACTTCGAATTTACCGCGCGCGACGTCACGCTGTTCGACAAGGCGGATGAACAGTGGACGCTGGACGAGAGTGGCGCGCTGGTCACCGAGATCCAGCCCGGAAGCTGGGCGGAACTGGGCATGTTGCGCGTCGGTGACTTGATCAAGCACATCGGCGACAAGCCGATCGCCGGCGTGGACGACTTGAAGACCGCCATGGACGACATCGAGTCGCGCCGTGCCGAATTCGTCACCGTGCGCGTCCTGCGCGGCATCTACACGATTTACGTCGAACTCGAACCCAAATGGGACAAAAGCTGAAGGGAACCGCCCGCATGACGCTGATCGAACGAAGCAGAACCGTCGCCATCCTGGGTGTGTCGGTGTTGGCGAGTGCGCTGGCCGCCGCGGATGACGCGGCCGAGCGCGGTCGCGAGATCCTGGCGGCAAATCGCGACGCCGTCGTGACGCTCCAAATCGTCATCAACCAAAAGATCTCATTTCCCGGCGCGGCCTCGCAAAACCGCGAGTCCAAGACCGAATCGACCGGCACGGTCATCTCCGCCGATGGCCTGACGCTGATTTCACTCTCCGAGACGGACCCGTCCTCCATCGTCGAATCAATGATGGCCGGCAGCGGCCAGAACATCCAGATGGAAACCGAAGTCCGCGACATCAAGATCCTGCTCCTGGACGGTACCGAGGTCCCCGCGGAAGTCATCCTGCGGGACAAGGACCTCGACATGGCCTTCGTACGGCCGGTCACGAAACCCACGTCACCGTTCAAGTTCGTCGATGTTGCGAATGCGGGGACGCCCGATGTCCTCGATCAGGTCATCGCGCTAAATCGCCTCGGCCAGGTCGCCGGCCGCGAGCATTCCGCCGCGGTGGAACGCATTGAAACAATCGTGAAACGGCCGCGCACGCTCTACATTCCGGGCGACGACCCGACCCTGACCGGGCTCGGTTCGCCGATTTTCACCCTGGACGGCAAGTTCGTCGGTGTGAGCCTGCTGCGCGTGGTGTCGGGCTCGTCCGGCGGCAGCATGCTCGGCGGCGGCCGGGACAACATGGTGGCTGTTATCGTGCCCGCCTCGGACATCGCCGAGGGCGCGTCCCAGGCCCCCGGGTTCGTGGAATAATCCGCCGGTCCGCCCCGTTCAGCCCCGTCGGGCGGGCGCCAGCCCATTCAGAGGAGGGCCCACTCGTGTCAGCCTTCGTTCTGGAAGGGCAGACCGTCCTGGTGACCGGCGCAGGCAAACGCCTTGGCCGCGCGGCGGCTTCGGCGCTCGCTCGGGCCGGCGCGGGCGTCGTCATTCACTACCGGGAGTCGCGCGAGGACGCCGAGTCGCTCATGAACGAGATTCGCGAATCCGGTGGACGCGCCTGGACCATTCAGGCGGATCTGGCGAGCCCCGACGAAGCGTCGGGCCTCGTTGAACGTGCCGTCAAAACATCAGGACCGCTGACCGGCCTCGTCAACAGCGCATCGATCTATCCAGCGGACACGTTGCTCGAAATGACCGAAGAGAGTTTGCAGCACAATATTCGCGTGAACGCCTGGGCGCCGTTCCTGCTCGCCAAGGCGGTCGCCGCCCAGGGGATCGCCGCGTCGATCGTGAATTTTCTGGATACGCGCATGCTCGACTATGACGCCAAGCACGTGTCCTACCACCTCAGCAAACGCATGCTGTTCAGCCTGACCCGCATGATGGCGCTCGAATTCGCGCCCGGCGTACGGGTGAACGCCGTCGCGCCCGGGCTCGTGCTGCCGCCGCCCGGAAAGGATGAGGCGTACCTCGAGTCTCTCGCCCACACGAACCCGCTCAAGACCCACGGCGGCACGGACGACGTCGCCCGTGCCGTCGTGTTTCTGTTCGCGAGCCCGTTCGTTACGGGACAGGTGATCCACGTGGACGGTGGCCGCCACATGTTCGGAGGCGTCTATGGCTGAGCCCGCGCCCGACCGCATCCACATCCGCGACCTGCTCGTGCGTTGCATCATCGGCGTGTTCGATCACGAACGCACCGAAAAGCAGGACATCGTTCTGAACATCACGATGCACACCGATCTCTCCCGCGCCGGCCGCTCGGATGACTTGCGCGACACCATCGATTACAAGGCAGTGAAGAAGGACGTTCTGCACGCGGTCGAATCGTCTGAATTTCAGCTGGTCGAGCGCCTGGCGGAGCGCGTCGCCGAAATCGTGCTGGGCCACGGCGTTTCGCGCGTGGACGTCACGGTGGACAAACCCGGCGCGCTGCGGTTCGCGCGCAGCGTCGCCGTCGAGATCACGCGGACGCGATCGTAGTAAGCTGGGCCATGGCGGAGGTGCGCGGCATGAAGGCAGCGGCGTTTGTGGCGGTCGGCTCGAACATCGCGCCGGACGCAAACATCCCCGCCGCGCTCGGCCGGCTCGCCGAAGTCGCCGAACTCGTCGCGGTCTCGACGTTTTACCGTGTCCGCCCGCTGGACCGACCCGAGCAACCGGACTTCCGTAACGGCGTTGTGCAAATCGAAACGCAGTTGGACCCGGTGGCGCTGCACCGGAACCTGTTGCGCGAAATCGAGGAGTGGATGGGCCGCGAGCGAAGCGACGACAAACACGCCGCGCGGCCCATCGATCTTGACCTTGTGCTTTACGAAGATGTCGCGTTTCGGGAGGGCGACCTCGTGGTCCCCGATCCCGACATTACCGCGCGAAATTTTCTTGCCGTGCCGCTGGCCGAACTCGCGCCCGCACTCGAACTGCCCGGCGACGGCCGCACGCTTGGCGAAATCGCAACCAAACTCGGCCGAACGGGACTTCTGGTGGACCGGCCGTTGTCCGATACGCTGAAGGAGATGCTCAAGCATGAATAAGAACCGCGTCGAGGCGCTCGTGCGCGAACTGCTCGCCGAAATCGGCGAGGACCCGGCCCGCGAAGGGCTCCAGCGCACGCCCGCGCGTGTGGCGGAATCGTTCGAATTCCTCACCTCCGGTTACGGCACCGACGTGCGTGAAGTCGTCAACGGCGCGATCTTCGAGTCCGAAATCAACAACATGATCATCTCGCGCGACATCGAGATTTACAGCCTCTGCGAGCACCACATGCTGCCGTTCTTCGGCAAATGCCATATCGGCTACATCGCGGACAAGAAAGTGCTGGGCCTGAGCAAGCTCGCGCGCATCGTGGATGCCTACGCGCGCCGCCTGCAGATTCAGGAGCGGCTCACCGCGCAAATCGCCAACGAGATCATGGATATCACGAAGGCAGAGGGTGTCGGCGTGGTTGTCGAGTGCCGTCATCTATGTTCCATGATGCGCGGCGTCCAAAAACAAAACTCGATCATGACGACGTCGACCGTCCTCGGCAGTTTTCGCGACGACCCATCGACACGCGCCGAGTTCCTCAGCCTGATCGCGCGCGAGGACTAGCCGCCCGAGTCGCTCGGCGGTCCCGTCCGGATTCGCCCGGCGTCCGCCCGCTCGCGTACCATGGGCCGATGCCCGCCGAGTCTGTCGTCGACGCCGCCCGCCGCATCCAACCGGCGGCCGCCCAGGCCATCCGCGATGCCGTCGCCGAGACAGGCGGCCGCGAGGTCTTCTTCGCGGGAAGACTCGATGCGCAGGGCGTGGTCGCCTCCGTCCGCGTGCTCGCCCGAGGCACGGAAGGCGCCGTGCCCGCGATTTTCGACGGCCTTGAACCGCGCGACGTGGTCATTCACAACCATCCCGGCGGCGACGTGCACCCGTCGGACGCCGATCTCGAACTCGCGATCGTTTACAGCCACAACGGCCACGGTGTCTACATCGTGGACAACGACGCCCGCCGCGTTTATGTCGTCATCGAGCCGTTTCGCGACAAGGACCGCAAAAGACTCGACGCGGCCGCGCTCGCGGCCGTGATGGGGCCCGAGGGCCCGCTGTCCCGCGCGCTCGCGGACTACGAACCACGCCCGCAGCAGGCCCGCATGCTCGCGTCCGTCGCGGGGGCGTTCAACGAAGATCAGATCGCCGTCGTCGAAGCGCCGACCGGTGTCGGCAAGACCGTCGCCTACCTCATTCCCGCGATCCACTGGGCTGTGCACAACCGCGAACGCGTGGTCGTGTCCACGCGTACGATCAATCTGCAGGAACAAATCATCCAAAAAGACATTCCGCTGCTACAGCGCTCGATGGACACGAAATTCAGCGCGGTGCTCGTCAAGGGCCGCGCGAATTATCTGTGCCCGCGGCGGCTCGAACGCGCCCTGTCCGAGGCGACACTCTTCGGCGACGCTTCGGAGGAGGCTGCGCTGCGCGCGCTCGCCGAATGGGCCGGCGGCACGCAGGACGGCAGCCGTTCAGACCTGCCGTTCCACCCGCCGGACGACATCTGGGAGAAGGTGTGTTCCGAGTCCGACACCTGCACGCCGCTGCAGTGCATGCAGGCTCGGAACTGCTTCCTCACCAAGGCGCGCCGCGAAATCGCCAAGGCCGACCTCATCGTCGTCAATCACCATATGCTGTTTTCCGACCTGGCCATCAAGAAGGAAGTGGGCAGTTTCACTTCCGCGGCCGTGCTGCCCGCGTTCGAGCGCCTCATCATCGACGAAGCGCACCACGTCGAGGATTCGGCCACCGAATATTTCGGCGTGGAGGCAACACTTGTCGGTTCGCTTGCATTGCTCGGCCGGTTCGTTCGCGCCGAACGCGGCCAGGATCGCGGGCTGCTTCCCTTTCTCAAAGTAAAACTCACGCGCGAGGTCCCGGCGAAGCAGGTGTCAGATGCCGAGGCCGCCCTCGCGCTCATCGACGACCGCCTGCTGCCCGCCGTCGTCGCCGCGCGCGAGAGCCTGCGCGCGACCTTTGGCACGCTCCGCGAAATCGCCGCCGCCCGCTGCGGACAGATCGGCCGCGACATCAAGTGGCGTCTCACGCGCGACTCCCTTGAAGACGCCGAACTCCGCGAGGCACACGCCGAAATGGTCGTGCCGCTCAGCGAAGAGCTCGTCGAAATGGCCAAGTCCGCCCGCGCATTGTCCGAGACACTCCGCGAAATCCGCCCGAAATCCGAGGAGGACGAACCGCCGTTTGCGGTGGACGCCGTGCAACTCCTCGCCTATTCCGCACGGCTCAAGCGCCTGGCCGACGTGCTTGCCGAGGCGACCAGCGCCGCGCTCGCGCCCAACACGGTACGTTGGATCGAGATTGACGCCAATCGATCCCACATCGTACGGGTCGTCCGCTGCCCGCTCGACGCGGGCCAGGCCCTCGCCGAATGGGTCTACCCGAACCTGAAATCCGTCGCCATGACCTCCGCAACGCTCACGGTCAACCGGCGCTTCGACTACATGCTGCACCGTACCGGCCTCGACCGCATCAAGCACCCGCCGGTCGAGACGCAGGCGCTCGACAGCCCCTTCGAGTTCGAGCAACAGGCGCTGCTCTGCGTACCCGAAGACATGCCGCCGCCCAACGATCCCTCGTTCGCGATAGCGACCGCCGAGATCACCGGCGAAATCCTGCGCATCACACGCGGCAACGCGTTCGTGTTGTTCACCTCGTTCGGCGCGCTCAACGACGCGGCATCGCGCCTCGACGCGACCCTGCGCGATGCCGGCCTCAATCCGCTCAAACAGGGCGAAGCGCCGAGACACCAGTTGCTTGAGCGATTCCGCAACGTGCCGGGCAGTGTCCTCTTCGGCACCGACAGTTTCTGGGAGGGCGTGGACGTTGCCGGTGAATCGCTGCAGTGTGTAATATTGACGCGGTTGCCGTTTCGCGTGCCGACCGAGCCCATCTTCGAAGCGCGCTGCGAAGCCATCGCCGAACAGGGCGGCAACCCGTTTCTGGATTACACCGTACCGCTCGCTGTCATCAAGTTCCGGCAGGGGTTTGGACGCCTGATTCGGCGGCGGACGGACCGGGGGGCCGTGGTCGTGCTCGATCCGCGCATTCTGACGCAGCGCTATGGCCGCCAATTCCTGAACTCGCTGCCGCCCGTGAGGCAAGTGACCGGGCCGTCGGGAGAAGTGCTCGAGTCGCTGTCAGATTTCTTCGCAATCAAGGGGACCGTTTCGTGAATCCGGACATCAAAATCGACGTTTCGCGGGCGCGTTCGGGCGCGGTCGGCGCAGACCACGGCGTCCATCCGGCGCAACTGCGCGAGATCGCGCCGAAAATCGCGGCGGGCCATGCCGCGCTTCAGGCCGACCGGCGCGCAAAGAAATACGGTTTCTTCGATCTGTACAAGGATCGCGCCATGCTGCGCGACGTGACCGCGCGCGCCAATGAATTCACCGCGCTCGGCCTCAAAAACCTCGTCGTTCTCGGAATCGGCGGTTCTGCGCTCGGCCTGACCACGCTCGTGACCGCGCTCAAGCCGCCGTATTACAACCTGCTCACCCACGAACAGCGCGCCGGCCGCCCGCGCGTCTTCGTCATGGACAACGTCGACCCGGACACTTTCTCGCAGATGATGCAGATCTGCCCGCCGGAACAAACGCTGTTCGTCATCATCTCGAAGTCGGGGGGCACGGCGGAGACGCTCGCGCAAGCGCTCATCGTGCTCGAGGCGCTCGAGAAGGCCGTCGGCAAAAACCGCGTGCGCAAGCACGCACTCGTCATCACGGGCCCCGCCGAACGAGGCAAGGCGCCGAACTCCCAACACGTGCTCAGACAGGAGTACCGGCTGCACAGCCTCGACGTGCCGCCGAACGTGGGGGGGAGGTTCTCGGTCTTCTCCGCGGTCGGACTGTTCCCCGCGGCCATGCTCGGCATCGACATCGAGCGCCTGCTCGCGGGCTGCCGCGCAATGGATCGCCGCACGTCCGCGGCAACCATGCGCGATAATCCCGCGTATCTCCGCGCGGCGTATCACTACCTCGCGTGGGCGACCAAGCACCAGTCGATGGCGGTGATGATGCCGTACAGCGACAAGTTGCGCGACGTCGCCGACTGGTATCGCCAGCTCTGGGCCGAGAGTCTGGGCAAGAAATCGAACCTGGACGGATCGAACACCGCGCACTTCGCCGGCCAAACGCCCATCAAGTCGCTTGGCGTCACAGACCAACATTCGCAACTCCAACTCTACCTCGAAGGACCCAACGACAAGCTCATCACGATTCTCGAGGAACAGCACTTCAATTCAACGCTCAAGATTCCGCCGGGCCCCAAGGGCCTGCCCGGCGCCGACTACCTCGCGGGCAAGACCATGAACCTGCTCATGGCCTCCGAGTGCCGTGCCACGGCGGATGCGCTGCGCTCGGCGGGCCGTCCCGTCATCCGCGTGACGCTGCCCGAAGTGAACGCCCACACCATGGGCCAGCTCCTGTATATGCTTGAAGTCGAGACCGCGATGGCCGGCCGCCTGTTCGATGTGGACGCGTTCGACCAGCCGGCGGTGGAGGCGATAAAAGTCTATACACGCGAATACATGAGGAAGGGCAAGTGACCGAGTCCGAACCGCGATTCACCGACTACGGCGACGACGGCGACATGGCCGGCGCGCGCCGTGGCCGCAAATCGTTCCGGTTCGTCGTGCTCTCCGTCGTGTTGCTGACGCTGTTCGCGTGGTTCGCGGAAGACCGCCTGCGCTACTCGCTGCCCGAGCGCCATTTCCTGAGCGCGATCACGCTGCCGCGTGATTCCGCCCGCGTATTCCTGCTCTCCGCAATCAAGCAGGACGCCGAAATGTCCGACACTCCAACCGCGAAATACACCCAGGCGCTCGCCGTGCGCCAGGAGGACGATGTCGCGCTCGAGACCTACGCCCGCGCGCGCGAGCTTGACCCGAAGAATTCGCTCTTCGCCGTCCGCCACGGTTGCCGGCTATTCCTCTTGAACCACACCTCGCAAGCGGTGGACGCGTTCCGCGCGGCGCGCGCTTTGCCTCCCGCCAATTCGCTCCCGCGCTACCTCGAGGCCGCCGCCCTGGCCAAGTCCGCGCGCGATCCCGCGACGCTGGGCGAGGCCATGGTCATCGTGTCCCGCGCGAACAACACCCACGAGCCACTGATCTACCCCAAGCCGCTGTGGTTTTCCGGATATCCCCAATCAGGAATGCAGTACGCGCAGCTCAGCCGCGAGATTTATGCCGAAGCCTGCTCTCCGCTGCATGCGCTCACGCAGCAGGTCGTGCTCGCCGGCGAGCGGCAGGACCAGACGGCCCAGGGCCAGGACGAGAAAACCTGGATGCGCCAGATCGAATCGATGGGGCGGCGCCTCGTGAACGACAGCGATCCGAAGGGGTCGCTCCAGGCGATCGCCGGCGTGTCGATCCAGTTACAGGCGCTGACGGCCCTGCGCGCGCTTCTCGATCGAGAAGGCGAGGGCGATTCCGCTGAGGCCTCGCGAATTGCCGAACGCCAGCTCGAACTTCGACAGGCGCTCGATGTACTCAACGAGTTCGAGGCCAACCGGGACCAGGAGATCGCCGCGATCGTGGACGAGTACAAGGCGCCGCTCTGGCTCGTGTTCATCACACTGCTCGCGATGTCCGGGGTATATCTGTTCGCCCGCGCCGTGCACGCGGCGCTGCGCTACCGAAAATCGGCATGGACCGTTCCGCACAGCGCGCTCGGCAAAATCATGCTCGCGTTCGGCGCGCTCGCGTTCTTCGCGCTCTTGACCGCCGTCACGATACTGCAAAGCATCCCCGGCGGCCAGGAGTGGTATCTGGGCGCCGTACGCTCCGCCTGGTGGGGCGTCGTCACCGTGATCGTCGGATTCGGTTTCATCTATCCCGCGCTGCGCGTCGCGTCGCCGGAAGAGGTCAGCGGCAAATCCGGCCGCCTCGAAGACATGCCCGACGTCATGCGATACGCCCGCCGCGCCTACCGGCGAGTTTACGTCGCATTCGTCGTCCGCTACTTCGGCATCCTCATCGGTAACTTTCTCTGCATGACCTGCGCCTGGCTGCTGTTGTACCGCGTCGCGATCGGCCTGTATCCCTGGCAGGTAAACCTGCTTGCATCGGGTATGATTTCTCGCGAAACCGACGTCGTGCGACAGGCGATGGCGCTGCTCGGCGGCGGCTAGGACCGGCCAATGACCGTCAACGCGACGCATCACGCGGACCCCGCCGAGTTGGTCCGCAGGTGCATCGCAGGAGATGACGCCGCCCGCGCGCAATTCATCTCGACGTACGACGGGCTCATCCATAGCGCCGTCGCTCGCCGCGTCCAGCGAACCGCCGCCGCGCGTGCGAATGCCGCGCACATCGACGACATCGCACACGAAGTCTACGTGAGGCTCTTCGCCGACGGCTGCCGCGCGCTCAATACCGTCCGAAACGCAGAGCGTCTTGGCGCGTGGTTGGTCACCGTCTCGCAGAACCAGACCGTGGCGTACCTGCGCAAAATCGGCGACACGGGACTGCAGCAGGATGAATCTGTGGCCGAGACGCCCGCGCCATACGAACAGTCACCCGACCGCCGTGCCATCCAGAACGAACAGGCGCAGCGGCTCGCCGCCTGTTTGGCGAAACTGGACGACAAAGATCGCCTCGTGCTCCAACTGTTCTACGTCTACAATTTGCGGTACACCGACATTGCCGACTCGCTGAATATGAACATCAACACGGTCGCCTCGCGGATGATGCGCGCCAAACAGCGTCTTCGAGACATGCTCCAGGACGATTCCAGATGACGCCCACTGATCAACCGGATGCTTGCTTCACGGATTTCGCACTGCAGGAGTATGTGCAGGGGCGGCTTGACGCGGACGTGCGCAGCGCGGTCGAACTCCACTGCCGCACCTGCGCAGAATGCAGACACGCGACGGAGCTGCTGC
>CAYPNI010000050.1:0-3621 GCA_964411925.1 uncultured Nitrospirales bacterium | reverse complement strand
CGGCGGGGGACAGTCCGCCTAGTTCTTCCAGAAGCCCAGTTTATCGGGAATTTCGCACTCGGAATCGAGGTTTCGGAACAGGCCGGAACAGTCCACTCATGTCTGAAACTGCTATAACGTCGCAAAATTGACAGCGCTACATACCCGATCTATACTCGGAATGGAACTAAGCAAACTGAAAATAGTAGCTTCCGGCCGTGAATAAAGATCCCGCCGGGGCTCTATAGCCCCACGCCATAGGAGGTCAAATGACCGTGAGTGAAAGAGAACAACGAGCCTATACGACGTTCGAAGCGGCCCGTATCTGCCACGTCACCCATCACAGCATCAAGAATTGGATAAAGCAGGGGTTGATCCGCGCATCGCGCACGCCGGGCGGGCACTACCGCATTCTCGAGGCGGATCTCGATTCGTTCCGAGAACAGTACGACATGTTCCCCCGCGAGAAGAAACCCTCGCAAAAGCGGGTCATGATCGTGGACGACGAGAAAGAATCGCTCGAAATGATGCAGACCATGCTGGTCGATCAAGGATACGAGCTAATCCCGGTCAGCAACGCGACCGAAGTCGGCCTGAAGGCCGCGCAGCTCATGCCCGACCTGATTTTGCTCGATTTCCTGATGCCCGAGATCAACGGGTTCGAGGTCTGCAGGGCGCTCCGATCCAACGAACTGACACGCAGCATCCCCATCATGGCGGTCACCTGTCTGAGCAAGGAAGAGGACATCGAGCGCATCTTCGAGTGCGGCGCCGACGAATACCTCCCCAAGCCCTTCAAAGTGGATCAGCTTCTCGAAAAAGTGGATGATCTGATCGGCAAGGGGCGTACCGTCGACTAACCCCTGCCCGGGGAGTCCATGAAGCGATCGCAATCGCGCGTCGGCATCGAGCGCAAGATCCTCACGTCCATCCTCTGGGTGGGCGCATTGCCGATGGCCGTCGCGCTCGTGATCGGTTACTTCGCCGCCTATTCCAGCCAGAAAGCCGCGGTAGAACAATCCCTGGCGACGGCGACGTCCAAAACCGCGGACGGACTCGAACGGCTCGTCACGTCGCGCCTCCATTTCGCCGAGGTCCTCGCTGAAGACCCGCTCGTCGTCGAATTGCTCGCCGCATTCGAGGGCACGGCCGGATTCGAGGGCGAGGACTCGAGACAATCGCAGCCCAATCCCTTCTCCTCGTGGATTTACCGGGCCATCGAGAGCGAAGGAGAGCCCGCGCTTGTCAGCCTCTACGATTCGGCCGGAAGCCTGGTCGTCTCCTCCGACGTTGATGCAGCACCCAAGACAATCGCTGCGGACTTGGTGCCGCCTCGCCCTGGCACTCGCTTCTCAACCTTCAACCAGGCGCCGAACGGCCACTTCATCGGGACAATTCTCGCCCCCGTGATGCAACCCGGATCCGAGGCGACGCTCGGCTACATGACCATCCGCATCGGGATAGATTCGCTCATTCGGTACGCGCTTGGCCAAACCCCGACGGATGACGTGAACGGTACGTCGGCCGAGTCATACGTCATGGTATTGCGCGCGCCCGTAGGTGGCCTAATCGCCACCACCGGCACACGAGATGCCGGTTCGGGGCGGCTCATGCTTCGTCCGTCCGTGATTCAAGGTCCGCTCGTCGCCGAACTCGATCGGGACCAACCGATCGGCGCGATGCGGATGGATGGTTTCAAGATCGATGGGATGGCCAAGGGCGAGAGCGTATTGCTGGCCTATCATCGGCTGGATGGCATCGATTTCGACGACTTCAGACTTTGGTTCCTCGCGTACCGTCCCACGTCGGACGTGTTCTCGACGATCAACCGGCTCGCACTGCTCTCGCTCGGCCTCTGCATCTTCCTCATCGCGGCGGTGTGCGTGAAGGCGTATCGCGACGTCCACAACAACATCGTCCGGCCGGTTTCCTTGCTGAACGAAGGGGCGCAGATCATCCGCCAGGGCGATTTCGACCTCAAACTCAAAATCGACACCGGCGACGAAATCGAGGAACTCGCACAGTCGTTCAACAAAATGGCGCTGGAACTGAACCGCAACATCCACCAACTCGAAAATTCCGAGGAGAAGTATCGCTCCCTCGTCACGTCGATGCGCGACGGCATCTATCAGACCAACCTCGAAGGCGAGTTCACGTTCCTCAATCCGGCAGGCGTCGGAATTCTGGGGTTCACCAGCTACCAGGAGGCCATCGGTTCCAGTTTGCGCGAGATGCTGCTTGAACCGTTCGAACTCGACCCGTCCAGCGACGGGAACTTGCACGTGGAACACGACGAGCGATCGCGCGTATGGATGCGCCGCCGGGACGGCCGCACCGTCTGCGTCGAAATCTCTCGTGCGCACATGCTGGACGAGTCAGGGCGCCCCGTGGGCATCGAGGGGAACATGCGCGATGTGACGCGCGGCGTCCGCCTCGAACAAGATGCGCGCGAACGCTCGGAGCGCATCAGTGCGATCAACCAAATCGCCAACGTCATCAACTCAAGCCTCGAAGCCGGCCGCCTGTACGAAAGTCTGGTCATCGAGTTGCGCAAGCTGATTCCGTTCGACTATGCGTCCGTCGCGCTGCTCTCCGACGCCGGTCTCACCTTCGAGGGGCGGCAGCTCTGGCCCGAGGAGCCCATCGCGCCGGGCTACACCTTTTCGCTCGACGGCCGCGACTCGTACGCAGCCTGGGTCGCGCGCGAGCGGCAATGCCTGCGCATCGAGGATCTTCGCGCGACGCCGTTCTCGTTTGCGGGACAATTCCCGGATTCCGTGCGCAGCTGCTTGTGCGTTCCGCTCTACGCGACAGGGCGAATCATCGGTACGCTGAACCTGGCGTCCAATGCGCCCAAAACCTACCAGGCCGACCACGTCGATACGCTCGAACAGATGGCCCCGCACCTAGCCGTCGCCATTCGCAACGCGCAACTCCTTGTAAACTTGCAGTTGTCGCTCGAAGAAGTCAGCCGCGCGCGTGAGAAACTCTCCGAAGTGAACGAAGAACTCAAGACGCTCGACGAAATGAAGACCAACCTGTTGTCGAACGTCTCCCACGAGTTGCGCACGCCGCTCGTCTCGGTCATGGGATACACCGACATGATCCTCAACGGAAAAGCCGGCCCCTTGAACAAGACACAGCAGGATTTCCTCGAAATCAGTCTGCGTAACGTCGAGAAATTGGTCACCTTGATTGAGAATCTGCTCGATTTCTCCCGGTTGCACCGCGGCGACGAGCGGCTCATTTTCGACGCCTTCGATCTCTCAGACTGCGCCCGGATCAGCATCCAGGTCATGAAGCCGCTTTCCGACTCGCACGGGATCGAAATCATCCTGGATGCGCCGGAAGACCCCATCATGGTCGAAGGAGACAAGGGCAAGATGGGCCAGGTGTTCAACAATCTCTTGTCCAATGCCATCAAGTTCAACCGGCCGGGCGGTACGATTCGCGTGCGGCTGGCCGTCGGCGCGCGGGACGTCGAGGTGACCGTGACCGATACCGGCATCGGCATCCCCAAAGAGGCGCTCGACAAGATTTTCACGCGGTTCTACCAGTACGACGCGTCCTCCACGCGAAAGTACGGTGGCACCGGCATCGGCCTCGCCATCGTGCACGACATCGTCCGCCTGCACGGCAGCA
>CAYPNI010000049.1:0-30256 GCA_964411925.1 uncultured Nitrospirales bacterium | reverse complement strand
CAGGCGCCGCAGCAGTTCAAGCAGCTCTACATGATCAGCGGATTCGACAAGTACTTCCAGATCGCGGCGTGCTTCCGCGACGAGGACTCGCGCGCGGACCGCAGCCCGGGCGAGTTCTACCAGCTCGATATGGAGATGTCGTTCATCACGCAAGACGACCTGTTCGCCGAGCTCGAGCCGCTGATGTGCCGCCTGTTCCGTGAACTCTCTACGAAAAAGCTCATCTTCGAGAAGTTCCCGCGGATTCCGTATCGCGACGCGATGAACCTCTACGGTTCGGACAAGCCCGACCTCCGGTTCGACCTCAAAATGGTCGATGTCACCAAGATCTTCGAGAACTGCGAACTGAAGATCTTCAAGAACGCGGCGGCGTCCGGCGGGGTGGTCAAAGTCATTCCCGTCAAGGACGGCGGCGCGCAGACGCGCAAGTTCTTCGACGACGCGGAAGCCTTCGCGAAGGGCGAGGGCGCGAAGGGCCTCGCGTGGATTACGATCAAGGACGGCGAGATGCGCGGGCCGATCGTGAAATTCCTGAGCGAGGGCGAGCGTGAGCAGCTCTGCGCGCACGCCAAGATCGGCGAGGGCGACGCGGCGTTTTTCGGCGCGGGCCCGGCCGCCGAAGTCAACGGCTTGCTCGGCAAAGTGCGCAATTACCTCGGCCGCGCGCTCGGCCTGATCGATAAGGACCACGTCGCGTTCTGCTGGATCGTCGATTTCCCGATGTTCGAATACGATACGGACAAAAAGAAGATCGAGTTCTCGCACAACCCGTTCAGCATGCCGCAGGGCGGGCTCGAAGCGCTCACGTCGAAGGACCCGCTCGACGTGCTCGCGTTTCAATACGACATTGTCTGCAACGGCGTCGAGCTGTCGTCCGGCGCGATTCGTAACCATCGGCCGGACATCATGCTCAAAGCGTTCGAGATCGCCGGCTACCCACGGGAGATCGTCGAGAACAAGTTCCCCGCGCTGTGGAAGGCGTTTCACTTCGGCGCGCCGCCGCACGGAGGCATCGCGCCCGGCGTGGACCGCATCGTCATGCTGCTCGCGGACGAGCCGAACATCCGCGAGGTGATCGCGTTCCCGATGAACCAGAAGGCGCAGGACCTGCTCATGGGCGCGCCGAACCACCCGATGCCCGGCCACCTCGCGGAACTGCACCTCGAAGTGAAGCTGCCGGACGACGAGACCCCGTGACCGGGCGTCGCCTTTACTGATCGGAGTTTCATCCGGTATTTTTTCGAAGCGCTCCATTGACTTCGACCCGAATACTCCAAGAGCTGAATCCTACGCATGTCCGATAGCCGCCAAGATGCTCGTGTCCCCTGGCTGATCGGTCCAGTTCGCACAGCGCTCGTCTGGATCGCGGTAACCGCAATCGCGAGTCTGGCGATCAAGAGCGTCCCTATAACCTGGGGCGTAGTTGTTGCCGTCGCCGCGCTCGTCGCGCGCATGCTGGTTCCTCGGCCGAGTCGTCCCCGGCGCAGCGCGGGCCAGATCGCCGCCTACATCGCATGGGTCATCGCGTCGATCGTATTCATTTGCGCGACGCTTGAAATCGGTGCGCGGCTGTTCATCTACAGAGAAAGTCGTGGCACTCCGTTGTATCGTCCCGACACTCGATACCTGTTTACGCTGTCACCCAACGCCAAGGAGCCCTACTACTATCGCGTCGGGCCCGAAGAACTCGCGATGGTGACGCATCAGACCTCGTCGCAGGGACTGCGCGACGAGGTCGTAGGCGACAAGGCGCCGGGCGAATACCGCATTGCTCTGCTGGGCGATTCGTATACCTTTGGCGCGACCGTCGACGTCGATCAGACCATCGGCCGGCACTTGCAACGCATCCTCGAAGAGCGCTACCCGGGCCGGGCGGTGCGTGTCATCAATCTCGGTGTCGGCGGAACGGGTCCGTGGCAACAACTGGGGCGGCTGCGCGACGTCGGATTTCGTTTCGAGCCCGACCTCGTCCTGCACCAGTTGTTCCTTGGCAACGATGTCGAGAATGAACTCACCCAGACCGGCCAGTACCTCGAAGCCTACGATCCGGACTGGCAAGTGGTGATCGACCGCTGGCGGAAGGTCAATCTGTCCCGATTTCGCGCCGAGGCCTGGCTGTTTGAGCATTCGAGTGCATATGCGGCGTTCCGCCGCGCGGTGTCGGCGCAGAGTGTGTACAAGTTCCTCCAGTCGGGCCTGCGGATTTTGCCGGAAGCGAAGCGGCTCTTCCGAAAGCATTCCGAGCCCCGGCCGAGCCTGCTCGAGGTAGATGTTGCCGATTGGTATCCGAAACTGGAGCGGGGTTTTGCGATGCTCGTCGACGATGTCGCCGCGGCAGAGGCGGCATGTGAAGAGCGCGGCGCGCGGTACGCCGTTTACAACGTTCCTTGCCACCTGGAACTCTCCGACGTGGAATGGGCGCGGCACGCTCGTCCTGACGTGTCGGATTTCTACGATCGCGGAAAAGGAAACCGGAAGCTCGCGGAGGCCATGCGCGAGCGCGGAATCGATTTCATCCCGGTGTTCGAGCGTTTCCAGGCGGACGAAAACCCCGAGCGCTTCTATCACATCTTCGATGGCCATACTTCGGGGAAGGGCAACCGCGCGATCGCGGAAATTCTCGCGGACTACATCGCGGCTGAAGGGCTGCTCGCGCCCACCAATGAATAAAAGTGGCGAGGACGCCGCTTCCGGCGTCTACTCGAGCCGGACGGCGGTGCCGTAAGCGAGGACTTCGGCGGCACCTGACGCGATGTCCGACGTCGCGAAACGCATGTCCACGACCGCGTTCGCACCCATCTTGCGCGCTTCTTCGATCATGCGGTCGAGGGCCTGCTCGCGTGCTTCGCCGAGCATCTTCGTGTATTCGAGGACTTCGCCGCCGACCATGTTGCGCATGAACGCGATGAGGTCAACGCCGACGTGGTGCGCGCGGACGGTCGCGCCGCGCACGAGGCCGAGCGTCTCGGCGGTTTTTCGTCCGGACACTGCGGACGAGGTGACGACGATCACAGGTATTCTCCTCCCCGCCCGGTTATCGCTTCACGTCCCGGCTGTACCGGTCCGTTTTCAGCATGAATCGCCGCTGGCGGAGCACCGAGACGAACAGCACGGCGAGGCCGACCAGCAGCAACTCGACCGCGAGCTTCACGGCCGCGGGAGCCCACGGTAACACGACGAGAAAATAGAGCGCCACCAGAAGCGCGGCAGACAGGCCCGTGATGGTCAACATCCACCCAATCCGCCGCTCGACGCGGTTGTAAACGCCGTCCAGGAACGTGTCCCAGACTTCATCCGGCACCGGCTCGGGCTCGAGTTCGTCCGCCTGCGCGACCGTCTCGCGCATCTCGTCGATTTCGCGGCGGTACTCCGGGTGCGCCTCGGCGAAGCGCTCGACGCGGCCCCGCTCATCCGCGTCGAGCTCTCCATCGAGGTACCCCGAAATCAGCGACCGCATCTCTTCGTGTTCATGGTTTGTCTCGCTCATGTTCACCAACATTCATCCGGCGCGTTCGAGCGCCTCTCGTAGACAGCGCCGCGCGGCGTGCAAACGCGACATTACCGTTCCCTTGGGCACGTCCAACACTTCGGCAATCTCCGCATAGGACAACTCCTCGATGTGGCGCAACGTCAGAATTTCCCGGTGCGCGTCGTTCAACGTCAGCAAGGACCGCGAGATGCGCTCGCGCAGTTCGCTGCGGTGCGCGAGGTGCTCCGGGCCGTCGTGGCCGGTCGCGAAGTCCTGGCCGTCGTCCATCATTCCGTCGAGCGAGGTCTCGCCGCGCCGCTTGCGCCGATTGAGATGATTGAGGCAGGTGTTCTTCACGATGCGATAGAGCCAGGGATAGAACGGCATCGCGGTGTCGAAACGGCCCATCGCCTTGTAGGCCTTGGCGAAGGATTCCTGCGCGAGTTCGAGGGCATCCTCGCGGTTACCCACGAGGCCGTAGGCGACCGCGTAGGCCCGCTTCTGGTAGCGCTTCACCAGTTCCCCAAAAGCCGCCCGGTCGCCCCGCTGGGCGAGTTCGATAAACGCCGTATCGTCTTCAATCGTAAGCGTCATCATGTCACCGGGATATACCGCGCTGAGCCGGGATTATTCACGACGTGGGCCGGCAGATCGAGGCACCTCCGGCCGCGCGGTGTCGCCTACGTTTAGCGTGCGCTTGTTGCAGGGCGTTGGGCATCTCGTGCGGCGGCTTGCACCATAAGTCGTTTTGCGAAACAACCCTCTCTTACACTTTTCGCATTTTGCCGTAGCGGCGGGGCCCCGTCTCCGCCCAGTACCGGGGTCAACGTATCATCCGAGAGGCGGGCTGCCACGGTGGACGCCCCTACAGCGAGCTGACCTGAAGGCGCGCTGGGTCCGACCGACTCGACCGCCGCGAACCCCGCCGGTGCCGAACGAGGGTTTTTCGCCGACACCGGGAGTATGATGAGTTGATGAAGGATGCGGCGGGGCTCCAAGAGAAGTCAGAGCCCACCTAGCAGACTGGCGATAAACATGAATTTGCTGCTCTTGGGCACTAGAAGCTGTCCCAAAAACGTAGGGAAATTCGCTCTTGGGATGTCAACCAGCGACTACTTGCGCTAAGTACGAGAAAAAACTGAGTCGTCGCATTCCCCGCTCCTCGCAATGACGGTTCTGGGATAGCTTCTAAAGTATAGAACGACGGTTGACGCAAGGTGTGCTATATTCGTAGCGCGGCTGCACGCTGAGATTAGTTCGTGGAGGTGTGCGACATGAAAAGCCAACACATCATCTCAATGTTGTTGTTCGTAATGTTCGTCGACGCCGCAATGTCAGAAGTGAACCGCGGGGAGAGCGTGCACGCGGTCTACGTCATGAACCCTGACGGTAGCGAACAGCATGTCTTGTTCCCGTTTCCTCTAGACGCTTCGTCGATTGCAATCTCGCCCGATGGGACCCGTGTTGCTTATTCGGCGTTCGCTAGACACGGCTTTGATCTGTGGGTTTGCGACATTACTGGCGCAAACTCTTGGAACCTAACCGATTCAGAAGGAGTGTCGGAATCCAGTCCGAGTTGGTCTCCTGATGGAACACGAATCGCATTCTCCAGTGACCGCGATGGCAACAGGGACGTGTTTGTCATGGACGCAGATGGACGAAATCCAACGAGGGTTACGAATCACCCGGCGGCTGATGGGAGCCCCTCATGGTCACCGGATGGGAAGCGACTAGCATTTAGTTCGGATCGAAGCGGCACCGCCGAAATTTTTGCAATTGATGCGGATGGATCGGATGTCGAGCAACTGACCACCGGCGCCCTCGGCGAAATTCATTACGGTCAGCCAGCATGGTCTCCAATTGGCGACCGCATCGCTTTCGTTGGCGTGGACGGGATCAAGCGAGACCTATACATCCTCAATTTGTCCGGCGGTGATGCCAAAGTCCTAATCGCAGGAATCGCGGTGGCATCACCTCCGTCGTGGTCACCCGACGGGACCTCGATCGCATTCGCGGGCGATGTGCTCGGCAATAGCGACGTGTTCACACTGGCGGTGGAATCCGAACGCGTTCAGAATCTCACTGATGGGACGGGCGAAAATCTCAATCCTGTATGGTTACCCAATGGACAAATAGCATTTGTAACTCGAAGAAGCCGCGCGGAACTCAACACGCAAGTAATTGGTTCGACGTACGTGCTGACGATTTTTGAGGAAGGAGGACTATCGATCGAGGTCCGAAACGGCGACGTCGCCCCGGTGAGGCTTCGTCGAACCAAAAGCGACGGCTCGTTCGAGTATGTCCCGCTAGCCGCGGCCGAGGCGGATCGGATTCTACGCGAACGTGGGTTTTCCTCGGGGAATCTTCCTTTTTGAACGAATGAGAATAAATCGGTTTGAGGTCGGAGTCTGTCGATGGATCATCGAATTCTTTGGCTGTGCTCGATGCTGATCTCTCTCTGTAGTTTCCACGCTTCGGCCTTAGAAATTTCAATCGACTACAGCGACACTCAATCGCCGGTGGGTGAAGGATTTTGGGATTCTACTGTTGGCGCGGCTCGAAGAGCGGCATTCGAGCATGCCGTTTCGATTTGGGAAGAAAAGATTGGCGGCACTGTACCGATTAGTATCCGTGCGGAGTTCAATAACCTAGCCGCTGACACGAATGGTGAGACAACGATTACTCAAGCATGGGCGAATTTGTCAGGATTTCCCGAACCAGGTTGGGGGTTCGTCGCTGCTCTCGCCAGCCAGTTGAATGGAAACAACCTCCCAGATTCTAGCGGGAATCACTTTTTCGTCCAGTTCAACACGGATTTTGAAGCCCCGGCCTCGGGTTCCGGCAAGTGGTACTACGGACTCGACGGACTGGTTCCGCCAGGCGATAAGGACTTCGTCACGACTGCTATCCACGAAATCGGGCACGGCCTTGGAATGGCCGACAATATCAATCCGCTAACCGGTGGTTACCTTCAAGTCGCGCCGCTTTATTATCTCTTCTTCGTCGTACGTCGAGGAGCCACGAATTTGTTTTTCGATGAAATGTCGAACAATGAGCGACTCGCCGCGATAACTAGTGGCGAAGTCTACTTCGCGGGCCCGAATGTTATCGCTGCGAGTATCCCTAACCCGCAATTCATCCCAGATCCCAATAACCCACCTGTGAATTCGAACGGCGAGGCGAAGCTTTTTGCACCAACCATATTCAGCGATAGTTTTGTCAGCCATTGGGATGCATTTCACGTAGCGCACGGACACGGTTTGTTGATGTTGCCGTCTTCGCCCCAACCGGCGACGAACATTGATTACACGAAGGAACTGCTCGTGGATCTTGGTTGGACATTTCAACCCGAGCCTCAGATTCACGTCAATACAGCTGCTGTCAATTTCGACAGTACGCACGTGAACGCAGGAGCCTCGGCTTCGAAGTTCGTCGAAATCACGAACACCGGTCAAGCGAATCTACGCATATTTAGCATAAGCCTGCAGGATTCAATCGTAGGTCCAGGAAAAAGCGAGTTTCAACTCATAAGCGGTGGCGGTAGCGCCACACTAACTCCGATGGAATCGCGTCAAGTTGAGGTCGCATTCGATCCCACTTCGACTTCGTTCAAACAAGCAGATCTCCAGATTCTTTGCAACGATACACACCAGTGGATCGAACGCGTGCGACTTAAGGGCCTAGCGTTCGATGGTACCGCGGCTACGGCATGGGTCGATTTCAATTTTGTCGGCGACGAGATGGGCACAGAGGCAGCGCCGTTCGACTCCGCGACGGAAGGAAGCGAATTCGTCATGGCTGGAGGTACAATCAATTTCGCGCCGGGATCCACCTCGGAGACTGTCACGATCAACAAGGCGATGACATTGGTGAACATCGGCTCGGGCGCGCGAGGAACGATGGAAACGACGGTCCGGATCGGTGACCTGTCGGCGATGGCGCTTTCGGGGGGAAAACGCGAAACGATTGGTAAGTCGAAAGAGGGTTTTGTCTCTGCGGAGAAGTGAATCGTTTGGGATGTCCTTCAGGGGCGCCCCGACTGCGTAACGATTGAACCTGCTTGAGTTTATGTGCTATTCTCCGGGGCTGGCGACGTATGCCTGAACGCTGGCGCGCCGGGGTTCCTGTCCCACTCCAGACCGCCGCGGGCGGTGCTCTGTCCTGATGATTCGATGTTCGCTCGCGGGCCTCGATCCCTGGTTGATGAGATTCCCGCCTTCGCGGGAATGACAAGTGAGGGTAGGTCTGACTACAAGGTGCGTGTTGCTGGTCGAAGAGATTGCTTCGTCGCGCTTCGCGCTCCTCGCAATGACAGGAAGGGCATAACTCGCTCCTCGCGATGACAGGTAGGGCGTAACCCGCTCCTCGCAATGACACTATGTTTGAGACGTTAACCGAAAAACTGAATTCCGCCTTCAAGAATCTTCGCGGGCAGGGCCGCCTGTCCGAGAAGAACATGAAGGACGGCCTCCAGGAAATCCGCCGGGCGTTGCTCGAGGCGGATGTGAACTATAAGGTCGTCAAGAAGTTCATCGCGGATGTCGAAGAGGCGGCGGCGGGCCAGGAAGTCATCAAGAGCGTCCACCCGGCGCAGCAGATCGTCAAAATCGTCCATGACGAGCTGGTCACGATCATGGGCGGGGCGAACGCGCCGCTCAAGCAGGTGGACCGGCCGCCGACGATCATCATGATGGTGGGCTTGCAGGGTCAAGGCAAGACGACGACCGCGGGCAAGCTCGCGTTGCATTTGAAGAAGAAGGACCGCAAACCACTGCTGGTCGCGGCGGACGTGTATCGCCCGGCGGCGGTGAAGCAGTTGGAAGTCGTCGCGGGCCAGGCCGGGGTCGAGTTCTTCGGCATGGGCACGGACGCGAATCCGGTGGACATTTGCGTGATGTCGCAGGGCGAGGCGCAGATGCGCGGGTGCGACACGATCATCCTGGACACGGCGGGCCGGCTGCACATCGACGACCAGATGATGGGCGAGGTGAAACGGATCGCGCAGGCCGTCAAGCCGCACGAGATTCTCTTCGTCGCGAACGCGACCGTCGGCCAGGACGCGGTGAACTCGGCCAAGCAGTTCTCGGACAACCTGCCGCTGACGGGCGTGATCCTGACGCAGATGGACGGCGATGCGCGCGGCGGCGCGGCGATCAGTCTGATCGAGGTGACCGGCTGCCCAATCAAGTTCGTGGGCACGGGCGAGAAGCTGGACGCCCTGGACGCGTTCCACCCGCGGCGCATGGCCGACCAAATCCTCGGCATGGGCGACATTGTCTCGTTCGTCGAGAAGGCCCAGGAAGTCGTCGACCAGGAAAAGGCAATCAAGTTCCAGGAGAAAGCGCGCAAGGCCGAGTGGGACCTGGAAGATTTCCTGTCGCAACTGCAGGAAGTGAAAAAGCTCGGGCCGATTGCGGACGTGATGAAGAAGATTCCGGGCATTTCGCAACTGACCGGCGGCGCCGAGATGGACATGGACGACGGCGAGCTGAAACACATCGAGGCGATTATCCAGTCGATGACGAAAGACGAGCGGCGCAAACCCAAACTCGTCGGCGCGAACCGTCGGCGGCGGATCGCAGACGGTAGCGGGACCCAGCTCGCGGACGTGAACCGGCTGCTGAAGGATTTTGACAAGTCGCGCAAGATGATGAAGCAGATGATGAAGGGCGGAAAGCGCCGCGGAATGTTTGGCGGCATGGGGCGCATGCCCAACCTGCCCTCGTAACGAAGTTTATCCGGCACGGATCGGAACAGGAAAGGAACAGCACCAGATGCCAACAGTGATTCGCATGAAACGCGGCGGCCGCGCGCACGACCCCTACTACCGCGTCGTGGTGACGGATTCGCGCAGCCGCGCCACGGGCCGCGTGATCGAGGAGATCGGCGTGTATCAGCCGTGCGCACGCCCGAAGCCGAAGACGGAAATCCAGGAAGAGCGCGTGCTCGAGTGGCTCGCGAAGGGCGCGGTGCCTTCGGAGACGGTGCGCAACGAACTCAAGAAGCTCGGCATCATGGCCAAGCACGTCGCGGCGCGCAAGGCCCGCGCAGCCACGGCGAAGAAATCCTGATGCAGGCGGTGACCGATGAAAGAATTCATTGAACTGATATCGAAGAAGCTTGTGCAACACCCGGACGACGTGCAGGTGCGCGAGATCGATCGCGAAGACGAACACGTCTACGAGTTGCGCGTGAATCCGGAGGACATGGGCCGCGTGATCGGCAAGAACGGCAGCGTGGCCAAGGCCGTGCGCACGTTGCTTGCCGCGGCGGCGGCGAAGCAGCAGATCCGCGCGACGCTCGAGATTGTCGAGGAGTAGGGACGCATGAGCGGGCCGCCCGCCGAAATCGGGCGTGTGCGCAGCGTGAACCCCGCGCGGCGCGAAGTGCGTGTGGCGGCGCGGCCGGGATATGCGGGCGCATTCGCCGGGCGGAGCGAGATGGAGTTTGCGTTGAGCGGCGGCGGGCGCGCGGCGTTCGCGGTCGAGACAGTTGAAGAACAAAATCGGTATGTAAAGCTCACGCTTGCGGCCGGAACGTCCGCGGACGACGTGGCCTCGCTCAAGGGCGCGAAAGTGTTCGCAGGCGCGTCGCGCGCGCTCCCGGACAGCCCGTTCGAGGCCGCGGCGGCAGAGTACGCGGGATTTCGCGTAACGGATCTCGTCGGCGACGAGGTTGGCGTGGTCGCGGGCGGGTTTAACACCCGCGCGCACGGCGTCCTCGAAATCGCGCAGGCGGGAGGCGCCTCGGTGTTGGCGCCGTTCGTGCCGGAGGTGGTCGCCGAGATTCGGCTTGCGGAGCGCGTCATCGTGCTGCGGGACGCCGAGGCGCACCTGGTCGCGCTAGACGGCGACGGGACGATGGCGTAATGCGCATCGACGTGCTGACGATATTCCCGGAGTTGTTCGACGTACCGCTGAAGGCCGGGCTACTCGGCAAGGCGATCAGCGCGGGCGTGCTTGCGGTCGAAGCGACGAACATCCGCGATTTCGCGACGGACGCGCACCGAACGGTGGACGATTCGCCGTTTGGCGGCGGTCCGGGCATGGTGATGAAGTGCGGCCCGCTCTTCGGGGCGGTTGAAAGTTTAAGAGAAAGGAATTCGCTCCGGCGCGTGGTGTTGCTGTCGCCGCGCGGCCGCCGGCTCGATCAGGCGCTTGTCCGTGATCTGGCGGCGGGGCCCGATCTGGTGCTCGTGTGCGGCCGGTACGAAGGCATCGACGAGCGCGTGGCGGAGGGCCTGGACGCCGAGGAAATCAGCATCGGCGACTACGTGCTGAGCGGCGGCGAATTCGCGGCGCTGGTGGTCATCGAGGCCGTGAGCCGGATGCTGCCGGGCGTGGTGGGCGACTGGGAGTCGGTCACGACGGACTCGTTTTACGAGGGCGTGCTCGGCCCGCCGCAGTACACGCGGCCGCCGGAGTTCCGCGGGATGGCAGTGCCGGAGGTGCTGAGGCAGGGCAACCACGGCGCGATTGCGCGGTGGCGGCGCAAGGAGTCGCTGCGCGTGACACGCGCGCGGCGGCCGGAGTTGTTGAAGCATGTATCGCAGGAGGACGAGGTCCTGCTGCGTGAGATTGAACAGGAAGAGGCGACACCCTCGGGCGGCGACGCCCGTAGTTAGGGAACAGGAGAACTACCGTGAACATCGTCGATCAGATCACCAACGCGCAGATGAAGTCGAAGGACCAGGTGCCGCAATTCGGCGTCGGCGACACGGTGCGCGTGCACTTCCGAATCGTTGAAGGCGAAAAAGAGCGCACGCAAGTGTTCGAGGGCGTCGTCATCGGCCGTTCGGGCGGTGACGGGCCGCAGGCGCGGTTCACGGTGCGGCGCGTGGCGTACAGTGAAGGCGTCGAGCGCGTGTTCCCGCTGCATTCGCCGCGGCTCGAGAAGGTCGAAGTTGTCCGGCAGGGCAGCGTTCGGCGCGCGAAGCTCAACTACTTGCGCGATCGGTCCGGCAAGTCCGCGCGCGTGAAGGCGACCGGCCGCGCGGACCAGGTCGTTGGCGAAGGCGCCGCTGAAGGCGCGGAAGTTGCCTTGGATACGGCGCCCGCGGAGTCGGCGGAATCCGAAGCGGCGAAGAGCTGACGCGCGATCGCACTCGTTCGAATTCTCAACAGGCCCAAGCTCATGTCGCTTGGGCCTGTTCGTTTTTCCTGTGATCGGGCACAGGCGGAAGCCCACCTGGACGTGCTAGCGCGCCTCGGCCTCATGAGGTCATCCCGGCCGCGCATTCGAGCGTTGACGCGTGGTATCCTTCGTCAACGGCAGGGGCCGCCTGATTTTTTCCTCGAACGTATTCGGGCCGATGCAGACTATTTCTCCATACGCCTGGATTGACTCGGGGGACGCGCGGGAAAACGAGGAGTATGAACGGCGGGCGGCCGAAGCGGGCGCGCGCATCATCGCGGGGGTGGACGAGGCGGGCCGCGGGCCGCTTGCGGGACCGATCGTCGCCGCGGCGGTGATACTGGGCGCGCCGATTGACGGCGTGGACGATTCCAAACGCCTGACGCCGGCGCGGCGCGAGGAATTGTTCGGGGAAATAACCGGGGGACGGCACGCGGTGGGGATCTCAATCGTCCCGGTCGAGCGCATCGACTCGGTCGGTATTCAGCGGGCGAACTACGAGGCGATGTGCCACGCGATGGACGCGCTGCGCCCGGAGCCGGACTTTGTGCTGGTAGACGGCTTTTCCATACCCGGATGCCGCTTCAACCACACGCGGATCGTGAAGGGTGATCAGCGTTCGTGCTCGATCGCTGCAGCTAGCATCGTCGCCAAGGTGACGCGGGACCGCCTGCTGGTCCATCTGCATGAGGACCACCCGGAATACGGGTTCGCGCGGCACAAGGGCTACGCGACGGCCGAGCATCTCGATGCGTTGCTCCGGCATGGGCCGTGCCCCGCGCACCGGCGCTCGTTCGCGCCGCTGTCCGGCCGATTGGAAACGATGAACTTATTCGAAGGGGACCTTTCCGCATGATGCGCAGCGTGGTGTCGTGTTGTCTCGTGTTGCTCGTGGGTTGCGCATCGACCGGCCAGCAGACCCGCGGAGCCACGCCGAAAGCCGGCGAGCTCTCCAAGGACGAGCGCGCCGCGGCCATCTCCCACTATCTGACGTCGATCATCTACGAACAGTCGGGGCGGATCCCGGAGGCGATCGAAGAACTGCGCAAGGCGGTGGATATCAACCCCTCGACGGATCTCGTGGTGAAACTGCTGGGCGCGTACTACGTCAACGAGGACTACGAAAACGCGGCCGCGATGGCCGAGCGCGCGATCGCGAGCGAGCCGGACAACGTCGTGCTGCACATCTGGGTCGGGAGAATTTACTACCAGCTCAACCGGTTCGACGAAGCGAGCGCGGCGTTCGAGCGGGCGATACAGCTCAACCCGGGTAACGCGCTCGCGTACGAAGCGCTGGCCCAGATAGACGAGGAGACGAACGACCTCGTCGGCGCGGTGGATACGTACCGCCGGATGATCGAGATTACGCCCGATTCGGCGTTCCTGCATTACCGGCTCGGGATGAACCTCGTAGAGATGAACCGGTCGGCGGAAGCCATGACCGAGCTCGAACGCGCGCTCGAACTCAATCCGCAATTGACGCCGGCGCGTTACATGCTCGGCCTGTTGTACATCGAGGCCGATCGAAACGACGCGGCGATCGAGCAATTCGAGGCGTTCCTGCGTGAGAACCCGGACCATGCGCAGACCGAGGCCAACGTTGCCGCGGCGCTGGCGCGCGAGGGCAAGTACGACGAAGCGATCGACCGGTTGACGAAAATCATCGAGGGGCCGGAGGCGGAACCGGACTTCCACGTGCTCCGGACGTTTCTCGTCCTGCAGCGCGGGACGTCGGTTCCCGCGGGCATGATCGCCGCCCCGGGCGACGCGCCGATCGTGGGGACGGTGCTGCAGGCGCTGGTGAAGCGGGCGATCGGCGAGCCGCATGCCGCGCTCGTGCAGTCGATCGACGCGATCGAGGGCGACCTGGACGCCGAATGCAATCAATACGTGAACCGGATCATCTCGATGTTCGGAGACGAAGCGGGAGAGTTTTTTCGACAGCAGCTCGAGACGCTGATACAGGAGGATCTGCGATCGCGCTCGATCGAGATCATGCTTGGACGCGTCCTGATGTCGCTCGAGCACCATGCCGACGCCGCCGCGCTGCTCACGCAGACCGCGAGCCGTTACCCGGGGGACAAGTGGATCTATTACTACCTCGCGACGTCGTACCAGGAGCTCGATCGGTCCGGGGACTCCGAGGCGGCGCTGCGCAAGAGCCTCGAGTTCGATCCGACCGATCCTGACGTGCTGAACTTCCTCGGTTATCTGCTTGCGGACGAGAACATAAAACTCGCCGAGGCCGAACGCCTGGTGCTGAACGCACTGCAAGTGGATCCGGAAAACGGCTTCTACCTGGACAGCCTGGGCTGGGTGTATTACCGGCAGGGCAAGGCGAAACTGGCGATCGAAAACATCCGGCGGGCGATCCGCGCGATGAACTCGGACGACGCGATCCTGCGGGATCACCTGGGCGACGCCTATCTGCTCGACAAGGACTACGCAAGCGCGGTGCGCGAGTGGCAGCGCGCATTGCGGCTCGATCCCGAGATCGAGGGCGTCCAGGAAAAGATCGACCGATACCAGGGACGAATCAAGACGAAATAGCCCGCGGGCGCTGCGAACTTTTTCGACGAACGGGCCGAAGCTGGCCGCCGGTTCCTTGAGCCCGCCACCGTATGCGCCACACGGTTCGCGAGCGGCGCGAAATCAGGGGGTCAGGGTCACCGGGGTGCCGCGGCGGAGAATCAGGAAGCGGCCGTCTTTACTCAATGTGACGGTGCGCTCTTCGGGATTGTACTCTTCGATGATCCACTCGCCCCAAACGGTCCCCCCGAGCGGGATCGACAGGCGCTGATCGAGACCGTCGGTGTGGTACACGTCAAGCGTGAAAATCGGCGACTCGCCGACGCTCGCAATACCGTTCAGCTCGACTTCGGGGCCCGCCGCGGCTTCTTCCGGCTCCGCCGCGAAGTCTTCTGCGCCCGGTTCCGATTCACCGCCTGCCGCGGCGGCGTCCGGCTGGCCTGTCTCGCCGGCTGCAACGGCCGGATCGGTCGCCGTCGCGTCCGCCGGTACGGGTGCCGGTGCGGCAGGCAGTTGCGGTTGCGACGGTGTCGCAGACGGGGGCGGGCCTTCAATCGTGAACTGAGTCTCGATCGGCTGTCCCGGCGCGCGCGGTTCGAGCGATACGCGGTACTCGCCAGGGTCGAGAACGAACGGCAACTCCTGCACACCGCCCGCTTCCACCTTGAACAGCTCGCCGTGCTCATTGGGCGTACGCGCTTCGAACAGCGGCCCGCGTCCGGTGGTGGGCGCGAACGACGTCGGCCCGACGCGGCGCTCGACCAGGAACCGGAATCCATCGCGCGAATCGGCCGCGCGGGAAAGCAGGCGCGCCGCGCGTCCGCCGGTATTCGTCACGCGAATGACACCGGCGCCAGGAGTATCGGAAGTGAGCGTCACCGCCGTCTTGGGTTCGGGTCGAAGTGCGCCAAACGCGTCGGTGAAGATGACGGCCATGGCGAGCACTGCGGCCACGGCAACCGCCACAGGCCAGACGCGGTGTTTGCGCATCGGCCATAGCGCCAGTGCGCCGGCGACGGACATCGCCGTGCAACCGAGGAAAAACAGCACGATGCCGGGTTGGAGATACCAGGGCGAGACCGTTCTGAACCGAGACGCGAGCGAGCCGAGACCGTAACTGCCTTCATTGACAAGGTAGGCGCCGGCGACAAAGCCGAGGAACCCGCCGGCGAGATACAACGCGCCGCGCAGGGTACTGCGATGAATGGAGACGGCGAGTCCGGCGATGCCCGCGAGCGCGAGCGGAGCGACGAACAGCCAGATGACCGCGCTGTCGGTGGACACGAAATCCATCGCGGTGGACAGGAGCGACTTTGTGCCCACCGTCGGAGCGAAAATACTCGCGCAAAGCAATACAACGGCGGCATAGCCGGCGATCGCGTCGGTGCCGATGCTGTCGCCGCCGGAAACGCCGAGCCGCTCGAGAAAAGTTCCCTTGGGCGACGGCACATCCACCGCGGAATTGGCGCCGAGCGCACGGGAGATGACCGCGCGCGCGCGCGCAATGTCCCGCTTGCTGCGCAGGGCTTCCCGTTCGACCGCGTCGTATTCCTCGCGCGAAATACCGTCCACGCGCAGCTTGTCCCTCGCAACACCGAGCGCGGCGTTGGCCGTCTCGACGTCGGAGGTGTAGTCCTTCTTCATTTGCTGGAGGCGATCCTGGTAATACGCGACCCGGGCGCGCGCGAGCACGCGCTGCTGCCCCACTTCGCGGCGCAGCTCCTCCATTTCGCGGCCGCCGCCCTCGCCCATTCGCTGGACCTCAGAGAGACGCTGGCGCACGCGCGCCCGTTCCTCGAACGCGTCACGCAACCCGGCCGTCAGTGCCGCGAGCGAAGCGCTTTCCTCCTCCGGTTCGGAGGGCAGTGTGACGGCGCTATTCTCGTTGGGGATGCTGTCGACCGAGAGATCAAGCAGGCCGCCGGCGAGGTACGGGTCCTTGACGGCCAGCCACCCGCGAAGGTTCTGCTGGCGGCGTTCCAGCCGGTCGCGCCGGACGCGCAGCCGGTAGATTTCGTCGCGGAATTCCTCCCACGAAATCTCGCCTACCCGGGCCCGCAGCCTGCGTTGCGCGAGTTTTTCCTGCGTATTGGACAACTCGATCGCCGTTTCCATCAGCACCTGGTGCAGATGGTCGTCGAGCCGGTTGCGCAGTTTACGCACGCGCGAGACGTGTCCCTCGAGTTCAGCGAGCCGGACCTCGTCTTCGTGATTGTTCAGCTGCAGCGTGTCCAGTTGCCGCGATAACTTGAAGTTGAGACTGCACAGCACCTGGAGCGGCGGGAGCACATCGAGCGGCACGGACGCCACGGAACGTTTCTTGGGCTCGACCGGCGGCGGCTTCGTGCTCTCATTGAGCGGGGGACTATCGAGCAGATCCAGCTCGGTGTTCGGAGTGGATTCTCCGGCACCATCGGCGATCGCCGCGTGGGCCGAGGCCAACGCGCGGTTCGCTTCGCGCTCCTCGTCCGTGAGCGCGGGGCCCTTGGGTTTGCCACGCAGCAGCTCCGGATAATCTTTGAGATGAATTTCAACTGCGCCTTCGGGCACTTCGTCCCTGCGGGGAATCCGGATCTTTTGACGGCAGGCCACGCACTTGCCCGGAAGGCCGTACATCTTCTCCGACACTTTCATCTTCTGCCCGCAAATGCAGAAAATGCGCAGCGTGTCGCTTTTAACCTCGGGCATCCCGCGGATCCCTCTCGGCGCGAACGGCTCGAAATCCCGGGCGCCGGCAGCAGTGACTCGTGAGCCCTACTTTCGCATACTGGGGACGATTTTACAAGTAATTCCCCCTCCTGCGCGGCAAACTGGAACGCGCCACCCGCCACGCGGGACTTTATTTCGCGCGAAGCGGTCGGCGATACTCACGGCGCTGCCGGGCTGGCCGCAAAACCCAAACGGGGGCACGAATGGCGCTGACCACGACCGCATTGCAGGAATACCTCGAGACGACCGCCGGCGACCGGCCGGACCCAGGTTTTGTCGCGTATCTGGCGAGCCTCTCCGAGGTTGCGCGGGTGGCACCGAAGGTCGCGAGCGGAATCGTGCAGGAACTGGCGGACCAGCGCCGCTACCTCAAGCTCATCGCGAGTGAGAACTATTGCAGCTTGGCAACGCAATTGGCGATGGGCAATCTGTTGACGGACAAGTACGCCGAGGGATTCGTCGGCAACCGGTTCTACGAAGGCTGCGACAACGTCGACACAATAGAGGATTACGCCTGCGCACAGGCCCGCACGCTTTTCGGCGCGGAACACGCGTACGTCCAGCCGCACAGCGGCGCCGACGCGAACATGATCGCGTTCTGGGCGATACTATCGGCCCGGATCGAGACGCCCGCGGTCGATTTGACGGGGAAGACCTCCATCGCGCAGTTGTCGGATGCCGAATGGTTCAAGATCAGGGAACAACTGGGCAACCAGCGGCTTCTGGGGATGGACCTGGCGTCCGGTGGGCATCTGACACACGGCTACCGGTTCAACGTGTCTGCCAAGATGTTCGAGGCGCACAACTACGGCGTCAACAAAGACACGCTGCTGCTCGATTACGACGAAATCGAGGCCCGCGCGCGCGACGTGAAGCCGCTGATTCTGTTGGCGGGCTACAGCGCCTATCCGCGCGCGATCAACTTCCGGCGAATGCGGGAGATCGCCGACAAGGTCGGGGCCGTGTTCATGGTGGACATGGCCCATTTTGCCGGGCTGGTCGCGGGTGGCGTATTCCACGGCGACGAGAACCCCATCCCGTACGCGCATGTCGTTACAACGACGACGCACAAGACATTGCGCGGGCCGCGCGGCGGCATGGTGCTGTGCACGAAGGAGTTCGCGCCGTTCGTGGACAAGGGCTGCCCGCTCGTGATTGGCGGGCCGCTCGCCCATGTGATGGCGGCCAAGGGGGTCGCGTTCACCGAGGCGAACGCGCCCGAGTTCAAGGCGTACGCGCACCAGATCGTCGCGAACGCGCGATCACTCGCGAACGCGTGCATCCACGAGGGAATGTCGGTCGTCTCCGGCGGGACGGACAACCACCTGCTGCTGATCGACGTGCGGACCTTTGGCCTTACGGGACGGCAGGCGGCGTCGGCGTTGCGCGAATGCCGCATCACGCTCAACAAGAATACGATCCCGTTCGACCCGAACGGACCGATCTCAACCAGCGGGCTGCGCGTCGGCACGCCCGCGCTCACGACGCTCGGTATGGGCCCGGACGAAATGAAGGAGATCGCGGCGATATTCAAGCTGGTGCTTGGCCGCACGACGCCGGGCGTCATCGAATCGGGCTCGAACGCGGGAAAGCCCAGCAAGGCGAACTACATACTCGATCCCGGAGCAGCCGCCGAGGCGCAGAACCGGGTCAAGGCGCTGCTGGACGAGTTCCCGGTGTATCCGGAGCTCGATTTGGGGCTGCTGGAACGCCACTTCGGCTAACGGATTCCGATGCGGGCCAAGACCATCGCGGCACGCTTCTGCTGCTTCATCCTGGCTGCTCAGTTCGCCGCTGCCCAGGACATTGAAGTCTTCTCCCCGCGACCGGCACGCGTCGTCGATGGCGTGAACACGAGCCAGTCGCGGCTGTATCCGGATGAAATGGACGTTGCAAGGATCGGCGACTACTCGCTGTTGATCGCGATCGGCAGCGAGGGCGTCGCGGTGGGCGGCGGTCTGCTGGTCGATTTTCCGAAGGCGTGGTTTACCAATCCGCTACCGCTGATCAAGCCTGTGCAACTGAACGATCCCGCCGCGCCGCATTACATGGAGTGCAAAACGTATCGCGAGGGCGCGACGCTCGAACGGGCCATCGACCAGATCAATTTCGAAGGCAGCCGTGAGCGGTTTCGGCATGTCGTGACACTCACCGTGCGCGACCACGCGTTGTTCGAAGGCGACACCGTCCGCGTGACGTTCAAGAACACCACGAGTCCGATTGTCTCGGGCCCGGACACGGTCCGCGTCGCGGTGGATGCGGATGGCAGCGGCCGATTCCTGCTCGCCGCCGGCGCGCCGTACCACGTGCATCCGGGGCCCGCAGTGTCGGCGTTGCTGGTAGCGCCGGGCGACGCGGTGGTGGACGAGGCCGTTTCACTTCACGTCGCGTTGTTCGACTCGTTGGACAACGTTGCGGAGGGATTCGCTGGCGAGCTCGTTGTAAATGGTATCGGCGGCGAACCGGTTCCAGTGCAAATGGGTCCCGGGCGCGCGGTTGGGAAAATTCCCTGGACGCCGGCGAAACCGGGGTACGTGTTCCCGGAACTTACGGGCGCGTTTCGCGCATCGGGCGGGCCGGTACGTGTGCATGAGTCCGCTCCGTCCCGGCGGATCTACTGGGGCGATTTGCACAGCCACTCGGACGACAGTAAGGACGGCATTGGCCTGGGCGAGTATGCATTCGCCCGGGACGTAACCCGGCTCGATTTCTTCGGTTCGAGCGAGCACGGCATTGACGATGGCGGGGGCGACAGCATCTCGCCGGACGAATGGCAGCGGAACATCGAGTCCGTCGAGCGGTTTTACGAACCGGGCCGGTTCGTCACGTTGCTCGGCTACGAGTGCAGCCTGCCGAACGGGCACCACAACGTTTTCTACCGTGGCGTCGAGGGCATGCCGTGGCCCGAACACCGCGTGCGTTCCGTCGAACGTCTCTGGGAACTGCTGGACTCGGAGGACGCGATTACCATCCCCCACCACCTCGGCATACAGTGGGGCATCAACAATCGGCCGATCGATGGCGCGGGATTGCAACCCATCTTGACGGGCGGCGGTGCGGGCGGGCCGAAGCTGGATTGGACGCGCGAGCACAATCCCACGCTGCGTCCGATTCTCGAGATCTACTCCGCGCACGGGCAGTCTGAATACTTCGATCGCGGCGATGCGCTCGCGTACGAAAGCGTGCGGTACACGGGCGCGCGCAGCGCCGACGGCCCGCACTATGCGCGCGACGCGTGGGCGGCGGGGTTGCCAATGGGCGTGATCGCGTCGAGCGACGACCACCAGGCGCATCCCGGCCTGCCGCACAACGGGCTCGCGGCCGTGTTCGCTCCGGAGCTGACGCGCGACGCGGTGTTCGAGGCGCTCAAGGCGCGACGGTGCTACGGCACGACGGGCGCGCGCATGTTGATGGATGTCTCCCTGGCGGGATCGCGGATGGGCGAGACCGTGCGTGCTTCGGGAGAAGTCGCGGGGCACGTCGAAGTGGCCGCGCCGAGTCCGATTAAATTTGCCGAGGTGATGGTGTATTCGGAGGGCGCGGCGTGGACGGCATTAGCGCGCTGGGACACTCCGGGCCGGGTGCTGGAGCAGGAGTTCAGGTTGAGTGTTGCCGCGCGGACGGCGGTGTATCTTCGCGTCGAGTTGATGGAGACGGTAAACGGGCGCGTCGCACGTGGGTGGAGTTCGCCGATCTGGATTGAGCCATAGCGGATGGGCGGGACGAAAACCGCGGACGGACGCTCATGGAAGAAGCGGCGTCCTCGCCGTAGCTACATTGAGATGCGTGTTACACTGGCCGCGAGTACCCTTCACGCGAGGACACGTCATGCGCCCTGCCATCTCAATCATCGTATCGGTGTTATTCGTCCAACCAGGGGTTTCCCCGGCGGTGTTTGCGCAAGCAGCGCCGGCGTCGGTCGCGCGGATGACAGCGGCGGCGCAAGAATTCATCAAGTCGCTCTCGGCGGAACAACGCGGGATCGCGCTGAAACCCTTTGACGACGCGGAACGCACCGCGTTCAAACCCGTGCCGTTTCCGGTGGTGGGCTTGCGTTACGACGGGATGACGGACGCGCAGATCGCGCTGTTGCATGACCTGCTCAAGACGGGACTGAGCCCGGACGCGTACGAGAAGGCCGCGCAGATCATCGTACTGGACGATTATTTGCTGGAACTTGAACAGGGCCGCGGGCGCGCGCCGGCATTTCACGGCACGCGCAACTACAACATCATGATTTTCGGCGAACCCGGTCCGGATGCGACGTGGTCGTGGCGCGTGCATGGGCATCATCTCTACCTATCGTTCACAATCGTCGAAGGGAGACTCTTTGCGACGGCGCCGGCGTTCTTTGGCGCGGAGCCGCACGACATTACCGAGGGCCCGCGCGCACCGCAGCGCATCCTGGCGGACGAGGAAGACTTGGGCGTGAACTTGTACAACGCGCTCGACGCGGATCAAAAGACGGCCGCGACGATCGGAACAGAGATGCCGGGAGACATGTTCTCCGGGCGCGCAGTGAGAGTTGACCCGATGAAGCCGGAGGGCGTCGCGTGGGCGAAGTTGAATGCCGGCCAACAAAAGCAGTTGCAGGCGCTGGTGCTCGAATATTGCAACAACAGCGCGGACGACCTGCGGTTTGAACGGCTCAAGCGGGTTGAGGCGGGCGGCTGGGAAAACCTGTCGTTCGCCTGGATCGGCGATCCCGCGCGCGGCGAGCGCAAGTACTACCGTGTGACGGGTCCGCAATTCCTCATTGAATACTGCGCGGTGGCACTCACGCCGAACCACGTACACACGGTCTGGCGCGACTACGACGGCGACTACGGCCGCGACATCCTCGCCGAACACCTGGCCAGCAACCCGCATTAACGGAGTGATGCACATGCGCCGGTTCTATGTTCTGCTGACGTTGTTCGTGCTGCTGCCGTTCGCCGCGACGGCGGAGGAGAAGTTTTTCGAGTCCGAGGGCGTAACCATCCGCTACTGGGACGAAGGCAAGGGCGAGCCGGTCCTGCTCATTCACGGATACACGGCCAACGGCAATCTCAATTGGCGCGGTCCCGGCATTCAGCAGGCCCTGTCGGAGAAGTACCGCGTGCTGATGCCCGATGTGCGCGGCCACGGGCGGAGCGATGCGCCGCCGGAAGGCCAGCACGGCATCCATGTCGTGGAGGATATGGCGCGGCTGCTCGATCACGCCGGGGCGGAGAGGGCGCACGTCGTGGGCTACTCGATGGGAGGCATGATCGCGATCAAGTTCGCGACGGTGCATCCTGAGCGCGTGCGCTCGTTGCTGGTGGGCGGCATGGGCTGGCTGCCGGAGGACAGCGAATCCGCGAAGAATTATGCGACGTCGACGGCGGCCTCAGAGCGGCTGCAGGCCAGTTTGCGCGGGTTCGGCGATTTCGCGACGTCGGAAGCGGCGATGACGGCGATTGCCGCGCCGACGAGAGTAATCGTAGGAACGAACGACGACCTCAAACGCCGGGTCGAGCAGTGGAAATCGATCGTCCCCGGGCTCGACGTGCTCTATGTTGAGGGCGCGACGCACCAAGGTTGCGTGTTCGCACCGGAATTCAAGAACGGCATCCTCGAATTCGTGGCCGCGCACGCCGCGGACTGAACGAACCGGAGATCGGGGCCTAACCGCCCGGAAATCAGCGGGCGACGATTAATTCGGGCATAACCGCGAGCACGCGTTCTTCGCCCAGCATCCTCGCGATGTTCAGCGCCCGCATGAACGCGCGCGACTCGGCCGGCGCGAGCTGAGACAACGCTTCGACGCGGGGGTCTTCAATGCCGTTCGCGCCCGGCAATTTCAGTTCGGGCAGCTTTGGCGCTGCAGACACAGCGATATCGGTCGCGCTCGATTCCTCGCCGCGCATCGCCGCCAGAAACGCTTCCCAAAATCCCATGTATTCGGGCAGGACCTTGACCGAGTACTCGCCGGATTCCAGGTCAGCCAGTTCGGCGGCGCGCTCGATCGCCTCTCGCAGTCCGCCGATCTCGTCCACGAGTCCCAGCTCCAGCGCCTGGGCGCCGGTGTACACGCGCCCTCCGGCCATGTCCTCGAGCGGCTTCGTCAGTTTCGCACCGCGTCCTTCGTTCACGTGCGCCTTGAACGCGTCGTACGTCTCGGCCATGTACCGATCGAGGCTCTCGCGCTCCTCGGCCGTAAACGGCTCGACGAATCCCAGCAGGCCGGCGTTGCGACCGCGCTGCCAGGTGTGCCAATTGACCCCCAGCTCGCCCCACATCTCCTCGGTCGCGATTTTTCCACCTACGACGCCGATGGATGCGGTGATCGTGGACGCGTCGGCGAAGATCGCGTCTGCGGTGCACGCGATGTAATAGCCGCCGCTCGCGGCCGTGCTCCCCATGGACACGACCACGGGGATGCCGGCGCCGCGGACGAGTTCCACGCCGCGCAGGATTTCCTCGCTGGCGACGGCCGATCCCCCCGGCGAATCGATGCGGAGTACGACGGCGGAGATGTCGTAGTTGTCGGTGACCAATTCGAGCGTCCGGAGCATGTCGGCGCTGTACACCATTCCGCCGGACGAGCCGAACGGAGAAATCTGCTGGTATCCGCGAACGATAGTTCCCTCGGCATAGATGAGGGCGATCGTGTCGCCCGCGCGCGCCCGGGCGATGGACCCGAATGCGCCCTCCCGCTTTTGGGGGTCGTTCAGGTAGTGGTTATCGAAGTAGATGTCGTCGTGCGCCGCGCGTACTTCGTCGAGAAATTCGTCGCGATAACTCACCGAATCGATCAGGCCCGCTTCGAGCGCGCGGTCCGCCTCGAACGGCCCCTGATCGATCAGCGCGCGCACGGCGCCCGGTTCGAGTTCGCGGCCTTCGGCGATGAGTTCCACGGTCTTGTCGTAGAGGCCGTCAATCAACCAGTTCATGTTCTCCGAGGCCGCCTCGCTCGGGCCGGTGTTGGAGAGCATCTCCCCCGCCGCCTTGTAGTCGCCGGCATGCAGGACCTCGGCCTTGACGCCGATCTTTTCCAGCGCGTCGGCAAGATAGAGGTTCTGCATCCGGAGGCCGATCAGCCAGATCTCGTCGGTGGGAACGACGTTGATCTTCGACACGGACGACAACAGCGCGTAGCTCAGCGTGTCGAGATCGGCGGCATGGGCGTAGACGGGTTTGCCGGCGTCCTTGAGCGCTTTGAACGCCTTCCAGAGTTCTTCAACCTGCGCGAAGCCAAAGTAGGGCGATTCGACGGTGAGCACGACGGCCTTCACTGAGTCGTCCTCGCGGGCGCGATCGAGCCGATCGATCAGTCCCTTGAACGACAACCCCACGGGGCCGAAGAAACTGGGGACTTCTTCGAAGGGCTGCTCGACGACCGGGCCGGAGAGGTGGAAGTGGACGACGCGCGCCGTGCGCGGCAACGACATGCCCGGCGCGCCCTCGAACACGCCGCGGATGAGCAGTGGCACGGCCACGGCGGGCACGATGATACCGAGCACGCCGAGGAGCACGCCCAGGTTTGCGAGCGCGCGGCCCGTGTATCGCTGCGGCTCGGCCTTGATCTCCGATCGCGCGAGCAGGCCGAGCACGATTGCCGGGATGGCCGCGAAGATCCAGAAGAGGAACCCCAGGATGCCGAGCAGCAAGGATGCGAGCGCCTTGCCCGACGTCCGCGGCGGGACCGGGGGCCGGGTGCTTCGATACGAAGGCGGCAGCGGCGGGGCGGCGAAGGGGTTGTGGAATTCGGGACCGTAATCGGACATTGACGTGCTCCCCGCTGGAAAAATCGTCGCGTGCCCCCGGGACATCGCGGTGCTCGAACAATCAGAGCGTAGACGGCAACCATCTTCCAATCAAATCGCAGGAATTCCCAACTTCGCGCTGATGTAACGAGCAATCAGGTATCAGAGCATACAGATCCGATTCGGAACATATTGCCATATTCCCATAAGTATGGTATGGTTTCCCATATGAAGACGACACTCAATATCGATGACTCTGTGATGCGGCGGCTGAAGGTCGAAGCGGCCAGGCAGGGGCGGACTATGTCCGAGATGGTGGAATCTGCCATCCGGCGATTCCTTGAACCATCGACGGTTGCGCGTGAACTCCCGCGACTTCCTTCCTATCACTGCGGCGGCGTGCTGGTCGACGTGGATGATCGCGACGCGCTAAACGACGCTCTCGATCAAGACGGCTACAAGTACACGTGATTCTCGTCGACACCAACGTGTTCGTGCACACCGTTGACATCGACTCGCCGTTTCACGAAGCGTGTTCGGACTGGTTACACGATCAGCGTGGATCTGGCGCGCCCTGGTGCACGACATGGCCGGTTATTTACGAGTTCTTGCGCGTGTCAACGCACGCGAAGGGGTTCCGACATCCGCTGGACCTGCGTACCGCTTGGGGATTCGTTACGACGCTCATCGACTCACCGAATCTGCAGATTCTAGGCGCGACTTCGAGGCATGCCTCGCTCGTAGCCGGAATCGTATCCGAGTTTCCGCGTCTGGCCGCAAACATCCTGCACGATGTGCATACGTACGCGATCATGTTGGAACACGAAGTACACGTGATCAGTACGCGTGACGCTCACTTCCGCCGATTCCCGAAAATCGAAATCTTCGACCCGGTTCAGGACCGTCGTTAACCGCTACTTCGCTCCCGTCGCGAGCTTGTTGAACGGCAGTTCCTTGTCCACGCGGATTTCACCGGGCATCGCGAGTACGCGCTCGGCGATGATATTGCGCAGGATCTCGTCGGTGCCGCCGGCGATGCGCGCGCCGGGCGCGGCGAGATAGGCGAGCAGGAACTGCACGTCCTCGTCGTCACCGTCGGCGAGGATACCGGACATGCCGAGCAGGTCCATACCGTACGCGCCGACGTCCTGCAGCTTGGACGCGTTGACCAGTTTGAGGATGGACGCCTCGGGGCCGGGCGTCTGGCCGCGGGAGAGCGCAGTCAGCGTGCGGAACTTCGTGAACCTCGCGCCGGCGGACTCGACGTACCAGTCCGCGATTTTTTCGCGGATGGACGAATGCTCGATCGCGGGCTTGCCGGCGATCTTGAGACGCTTGGCGAGTGCGAGCAGTTCCCGGGCGTCCGGCCGATAGCTGTCGCCGGCGTTGAAGCGCTCGTTCATCAGCGTGGTCAGGCACACGCTCCAGCCGTCGCCGATCTCGCCGAGCCGCTGCGAATCCGGGATGCGTACGTCGTTCAGGAACACTTCACAGAAGTCCGAACCGCCGGAGATCTGTTTGATGCGCGTCACCTCGACACCGGGTGACTTCATGTCGAGGAAGAAATACGTCAGGCCCATGTGCTTGGGCAGCGTCGGGTCATGCCGCGTCACCAGGATGGCCCAGTCGGCCATGTACGCGAACGAGGTCCAGACTTTTTGCCCGTTCACGATCCAGTCGTCACCGTCCTGCTCAGCGCGCGTACGGATGCCCGCGAGATCGCTGCCCGCGCCCGGTTCCGAGAACAGCTGGCACCACACTTCCTCGCCGCTGAGCATTTTCGGGATGAACCGCGCCTTCTGTTCTTCGGACGCGTACGCCATCAGCGTCGGGCCGGCAAACGCCCCTATGATGAAGTAGTTGCGGGGGAGCGGATACTTCGCTTCTTCCTGCGAGTAGATGACGGACTGGATCGCGCTGCCGCGGCCGCCGTAGGCCTCGGGCCACTGGATGAACGCGTATCCCGAGTCGGCCTTCAGCGCCTGCCATTCTTTTGCGAGCGCGATATCTTCTTCGTCCTCGTCTTCCCGGCGGACATTTGCGCCTTTCTGCAGGAACTTCGGCGAATTTTTCGCCAGCCAGGCCTTGGCCTCCGCACGGAACGCCGCTTCCTCGGGGGTATCCTTGAAATCCATCACGCCATCCTCCGCGTCGAGTTCATCGTCATTGTCGTCACGCGACCGCGCCCGCCTCAAGCGCGTTCACCAGTCGATCTTTCCACGCCTGCACGCCGCCGAGATTGAGGCCCAGCAGCCGGGCGCGGCGATAATGGAACTGACAATCCGCTTCCCAGGTGAAGCCCATGCCGCCGTGGACCTGGATGTTCTCCTTCGAGGCAAAGTGATATGCCTCGCTCGCCGCGACGCGCGCGCTCGCGGCTGCGACGGGCAACTCAGGCGCGTCGGTGGACAGCGCCCAGGCGGCGTAGTAACAATTCGACCGCGCGAGCTCGTTTTTGACGAACATATCGGCGAGACGGTGTTTGATCGCCTGGAACGAGCCGATCGGCCGGCCGAAGGCGTAGCGTTCGATGCCGTAGTTGCGGCCCATTTCCATCGCGGCTGTTGCGCCGCCGAGCTGTTCGAACGCGAACAGCACAGCCGCGCGGTCGAGCACGCGTTGCGCGAGGTCCCAGCCGGCGCCGTCCTCGCCGAGCGCTTCCGCCTTCGCGTTTTTGAACGTGATCGTTGCGTGTGAACGCGTCGGGTCCACGGTTTTGACGGCTTCGCGTTTGACGCTCGGCTGCGTGAGATCGACGAGCGCGAGCACGGGTCCCTTCGCGCCTTTGGCGAGCACGGCGGCGAACGAAGCGACGTCACCGTCGGGCACGGCGATCTTCTTACCATTCAGCGCGCCGCCCTTGAACGTCGTCGCGATGTCCGACGGCGCGAGATCGCCCGCGCTCTCCGCGAGCGCGACCGTACCGATGGCCTCGCCGGATCCGATCGCGGTCAGATACTTCGACTTTTGCGCTTCGCTTCCGGCAAGCAGCAGCGCCTCGGAGGCGAGATATACGGACGACGAGAGCGGGATCGGGGCCGTGACGCGCCCGAGTTCCTCGGCGATCACGCAGAGTTCGAGGTACCCCATGCCGATGCCGCCGAATTCCTCCGGCAGCGCGGTCGCCGTCCAGCCCTGCTCGATGACACCCTTCCACAGCGTGCCGTCGTACGGCGCGGCACCCTCGAGCACGCCGCGGACCACCTCCGGCCCGCATTGTTCCTTGAGGAAGCGCCGCGCGAGGTCGCGCAGTTCCTTTTGATCGTCCGAAAAGTCGAAATTCATCCTGCGTCTCCCAGCCCAGATCGGGTCAGAGTAGCATACGTACATATCGCGGCGGGAATGGACCGCGTGACGCGATTGCAAACGGCTAAGTCTTTGGGACTTATAGGTCGCATAGGACCTATGGGTCCTATGGGGGCGTCCGCCAGCTATAGTCTTTCGCAACTTCGGAGGTTGCCTGGGAAGATGGGTAGATTCTGCGTCGCAGTGCTCGCGGTGCTTTCGTGCACGCCAACACCTGGCTTCGCGGCGGAGGACGCCGACTGGCCCGGCTACCTCGGCGGGGACGACCGGAACCATTATTCGGCGCTGGAGCAGATCGACCGGTCCAACGTTGCACGGCTTGAGGTCGCGTGGACGTATCACACGGGGGACGCCGCGGCCGAGGGACGATCGCAAATCCAGTGCAATCCGTTGATCATCGGTGGCGTGTTGTACGGCAGTTCGGCGAAACAGACATTCTTCGCGCTGAACGCGGCGACGGGTGAACGAATCTGGACGTTCGAGCCGGGCACGGGCTCGGGCGGCCTCAATCGCGGCGTTGCGTACTGGGCGGACGCGGGCGGCGCGGATCGCCGTATCTTCGCGGGCGCGGGTGCGCGCCTGTACGCGCTCGACGCGGCGACAGGTGAACTCATCACCGGATTTGGCGAGGCCGGTTCGATCGATTTGAAGACGGGCCTGCCGGCGCGCGCGCAACAGTTGCAGGTGATGGCGACGACGCCCGGCGTGGTGTATCGCGACCTCATCATCATGGGCGCGCGAGTCGCCGAGGCGCACCCGTCCGTGCCGGGCGATGTGCGTGCGTTCGATGTGCGGACGGGCGCGCTCGTCTGGACGTTCCACACGATTCCGCGGCCCGGCGAACCGGGGCACGAGACGTGGCCGGCGGACGCGTGGCAACACTTCGGCGGCGCGAACTGCTGGGCGGGCATGGCGCTCGATGCGGCGCGCGGACTTGTGTTCGTGCCGACGGGATCGGCCGCGTACGACTTCTACGGCGGCGACCGGCCGGGCGCGAACCTGTACGCGAACTCGCTGCTCGCGCTGGATGCGAACAGCGGGACGCGGCGATGGCATTTCCAGACCGTGCACCACGACCTGTGGGACCGCGACCTGCCGGCGCCGCCGAACCTGTTCACATTCCTCCGGGACGGCGAGGAAATCCCGGCGGTGGCGCAGATCACGAAGTCCGCGCACGTGTTCGTGTTCAACCGCGAGACGGGCGAACCGCTGCATCCGATCGAGGAACGCCCCTACCCCACTTCCGATCTGCCGGGCGAGCACACGCACCCGACGCAGCCGATCCCCGTGCGCCCGCCAGCGTTCAGCCGCCAGATCTTCGCCGAGGCCGATGTGACCGAGATTTCCGAGGCGTCGCACGCCGCAGTGCTCGATCGTTTCAAGCGCGCCCGCAGCGGCGGGCAATTCGTTCCGCCGAGCCGCGAAGGCACGATCATTTTTCCCGGGTTCGACGGGGGCGGAGAATGGGGCGGCGCGGCGGTCGATCCCGCGGGGACGATGTACGTGAATGCAAGCGAGATGCCGTGGATCCTGCAGATGGTCGATATGGGCGAACAGACGGGCGGCGCGACGCGCGGGGCGCGGATGTTGTACGCGCGGCATTGCTTGTACTGCCACGGCGTGCATCGGCAGGGCGATTCAGCCGGCGAATATCCGCCTCTGATCGACCTCGCGCGCAAGATGACACGCGACGACATGCGCACGATGATTCGCGAGGGCAGAGGCAAGATGCCTCCGTTCCAGCAACTTCCGGCGGGGCAGTTGGAAGAGCTGATCACGTTCCTCCTCGAACCCGTCGCACCGGCGGCGACTCCCGGAGCGGCCGCCCCGGGTGACGGAATGCCGCAGTTCGGCAATACCGGCTACAACCGCTTCGTCGATCCGGACGGGTATCCCGCCGTGAAGCCGCCGTGGGGGACGCTAACGGCTATCGATCTGAACGCGGGCGAGATCAAATGGCAACGCGTGCTGGGTGAGTTACCGGAACTGACGGCGCGCGGGCTCCCGCCCACCGGGGCCGAGAACTACGGCGGCCCGGTGGTAACCGCGGGCGGGCTGGTGTTCATTGCCGCGACGAAGGACGAGAAATTCCGCGCATTCGATTCGGAGACGGGCGGGCTCTTGTGGGAGACCGCGTTGCCCGCGGGCGGGTATGCGACCCCGGCGACGTACAGCGTCGGAGGGCGGCAGTTCGTCGTGATCGCTGCGGGCGGCGGCAAGATGGGCACCAAGTCGGGCGACGCGTACGTCGCGTTTGCGCTGCCGCAATAAACTACGTTGTGCCCGTTATCGTTCTCGTCATCGTCATCGCAATCGGTGCCGAACGAAATCGTTGGTCGCGACGGATGCGTATAAATCTCGATTACGATGACGATAACGATGA
>CAYPNI010000048.1:0-30394 GCA_964411925.1 uncultured Nitrospirales bacterium | reverse complement strand
TGGGCCGGCGGATTTGCGGGGCGCGGACGATCGGGCAGTTGCCGTGTCCGGGGGAGTCGGACCACGCGTCGGGGCGGTGCGCGCATCATGGCGGGTTCGCGCTGACGGGCGCGCCGGAGGGCAACCGCAACGCCGCGATTCACATGCTGTATGCGCGGCGGCTGATGCCGTGCGGGTCGCATTGTCCGAACTGGTCGTCGTGTCCGCTGGGCGGCGGGTCGGCGGACCAGGGCCGCGAACTCCTCAAACGGCCCGACGTGGAGCGGCCGACGTGTCCGTTCGAGCAGGCGGAGTACTCGGCCGTGGTGACGGACGCGCTGCGGCGGACGCAGCGTAACCATGACAACGCGTGGGGCCTGCACGTCGCGCATCAGGTCGCGCTGATGACGGTGCTGGTGGGCCGCGCGGCGCGGGCGCTGTCCACGCGGCCGTTCGTGGACAAGCACGAGAGTTACCAGAACGAGCAGCTCATCCTGACGGACCGGCCCGCGGCGCTGTTCATCGCGTACGACAAACTCTCGCGTGAACTGCGCCGGTGGACCATCCTGCTGGAGCGGTGTTACGAGCCGTTGAACTGCGACGAGGCCTCCGCGCGAGACCACCGGCTGCGGCAGCGGATGGACACGGCTGCGGACCCGGACGCCGTGTTCCTGACGACGACGGGCGCTGAGCATCTGACTCCGGAGGACGCGGCGCGCGCCGCTCGTGCGGCCGAGGAAGCCCGACAGGCGGCACGCGCCAAGACTGAAGCGATTCACCGCGAGATCCGCGAACGGTTGCGGATACCCGTTGAGAGCTCTTGTAGCATCGGCGGCTCGCCGATGCATCCAGCCGAGGTGGCTCGGGCTTCCAGCCCGAGCGCCACACGCGCGCACGGGCAAGATGCCCGTGCCACCTCGTCGCCGCTGCGCATGGCCGAGCCGGACATGCTACGGGAGCCTCGATTTCCGCAGCCGGTAGAAAACACATCGGTTCAAACCGTTCAAGACAGCGGCCCGTAGTCCGTGCGACGATGGGTGCCGGCGCGGTGGTGTGCGCCGCAAAGGACGGGGTCATGCAGTTTCGGAATTTCGCAATCGAGCTGTCGCTGGTCGTGGTCGTCGCTCTCCTGGCGGCGCCCGCGTTCGCCGCGAAGGAGCTCCCCGCGCCCACGGGGCCGCACGGCGTCGGGCGGACGCTCATGCACATCAAGGACGACGACCGCGCGGAGACATGGACCGACGACCCGAAGGACAAGCGCGAGTTGCCGCTGATGATTTGGTACCCCGCGCAGGTCCCGGCGGGGACGCCGCTCGCGGAGTATCTGCCGTATCCGCCGGACAAAGTGCGCGGCGGGCTCGCGATCGAGCGCGGCCGTGGGCGCGCGCTGACGATTCACACGTATGCGGACGTGCCGGCGGCGGACGGTAAATTCCCGGTGCTGCTGTTTTCGGCCGGGTCGGGCAGCGGCCCGGCGGCGTATACGGCGCTCATCGAGGGGATCGTCAGCCACGGGTTCGTCGTCGTGGGAATGGATCACACCTACGAGGGCGCGGGACAGATTCTGGGGGACGGCCGGCGCGTCGATGCCACGACCGAATCGTTCCGGCCCGAGGGCGACCCTGCGACGCCGGAGTACGCCGCGGCGTCGCGCGCGTTCTACCTGCGGCGCGTGGCCGTGCGCTCGGCGGACGCCGGGACCGTCGTGGGCACGCTGCGCATGCTGAACACGATGCCGAAGGGCCGGTTCAACGGCAGGCTCGACCTCGACCGGATCGGCGTGTTCGGGCATTCGCTGGGCGGCGTGGCCGCCGCGCACGCGCTGATGGACGTGGGCGCGATCAAGGCGGGCGTGAACATCGACGGCCACATGAGCGGCCTGGGCTTCGACGAAGCACACACGCCCAACAAGCCCTTCATGATGATCGAGGCGCCGGGGCAACCGCCGGCCGACGAGGACCTCGCGCGCTGGAATATCTCACGCGCGCAGTACGAGGAAGACATGCGCAAGATGGAGGGCCGGCAGGCCGAAGCCTACGGGAGAAACGCGACGGTCTCCTACCGTGTGACCATCGACGCGGCCGACCATGGCAACTTCAGCGACGATATCTTCCTGATGCCCGACAAGGACGGGACGATGGCAACACCGCGCGTGGAGATCATGGAGAACGCGCGCGAGTTCATCGTGGAGTTTTTCGGGCAGACGTTGTCAGGGCGACCCGCGCCGCAGTTCGCTTCGCCTCCGGCCGGGACCCGCGTCGAGGCGTTTGGCGGCGCCGCCGACTAGACGCCGGCAAACCGGTAGACGGCGACGTTTTCGACGGGCGGCCGGCCGATGCGAAACGGGATCAGTCCCCAGACGTGCGAGTAGAAGCCCGCGCCGTGGCTCATGGTAGACATGTACGCCGTGAGCGGCGTCTCGTGATAGAGCAACACGGGATTGATGTCCGGGTCCAACTGCTCCGGCATCGAGTTCAAATGCGGCATGGCGAGCCCGTCTCCGCGGCGGATGGGGCGCAGCGCGTACGCCATGACGGCGTCGGGGTCATCCTCGAAGGCCGACGCGCCAAGCTGATCCATGTAGTACTGGAAGCCCCAGTGATGGGTGTAATAGAGGTGCTCAGGCAGTGATTCACGATGTTGGGCGATGGTTCGCGCGGCTTCGCGGGAGGCGTTGGCGAACTGCGCATCGGCGATCGCGACCCATAGAGCGAGTGCCGCGGCGGCTGCCATCGGCACGGGCGCGAGACGCCACGCCGGCCCGCATTCGGGATGCATGCGCGCGAAACGGTCCGCGGCCAGCATCGTCACCGCCGGGAGCATCGGCAGGAGCGTGCGCACGTTGATCATGTGGTTGACGTACAGCGTGAAGACGAGCGTGCCGGCGATCCAGCAGGCCAATAGCGCGGCCGCGGCGTCCCGCCGTCGTGCGCACTCCACGACCGCAACCGCGAGCGCGTGGATGCCCGCGAGCATCCACACCGCAACCTGCACGCGATAAAACGGCGTCCCGATGAACTGTTTCCCGAACAGGAGCGAATAGATTGGCGGACTGGCCAGCGCGCCCGCCGCGAGGAGCGCCGCCACAGCGCCCCATGCCGCCGCGCGCGGCCGCCACAACCACGGCGCGATCAGCGCGACCGGGGCCGTGACCGCGCCGGTAAACGCGAGGCCAATCGACAGATATCCAGGCGGATGGACGCTGTGGCGCCACTGCGGCGAGGTGGCGGACTCCGCCGCCAGCGCGATCACGTTTACATCGTACGCGGCGAATCCCCACGCCACGTACGACCCCGTCATGGCGAGCGGAATCGCGAGGTGCGCCCACCATCCCCGGGGACGGACGCGCGAGCACAGCGCATACACCAGCGCGAGCGGCGCCGCCGTGATCCCGAAGTACTTGGTCAGCGCGGCCGCGCCAATCAGCACCGCGGAAGCGAACAACAGCGCGTGCCTTCCGGACTGAATCCCTCGTATCCACGCGACCAGGCTCCACACGTACAGCGCCAGCATGGGCACGTCGGTCATCAGCGTGGTCGAAGAAACGACGAAACCCGGCGACACGACCGCCAACAGCGCGGCCAGTCGCGGCGCCGCGGACAGCGCGCGCGCGAGCGCGTAAATCCCGGCGGCGGCCAGCGCGGTGAAGAGGGCCGCCGCCGCGTGGAGCGTGAACTCGCCCCAGCCAAGCGCACCGCCCACCGCGGCAAACCAGTAGGCCAGGAACGGCGGGTTCTGGTTGACGACGTACGCCGGCTGCGTGCTGCCGTTCCAGTTGACCGAAAACCCGTACGGGTCAAGCGGATCGGAGACGATGTGGCGCGCCATCCACACAAACAGCGGATCGTCGACGTGAACGGCCTTCCCGGCGAAGGGAACTACGAGCGCCAGCGCAGCCAAAACGACCAGCGCAGTGCTGGCTGCGTGCTTAGTGCCGGCAATCGAACCTGGGCCCGACATATCGCGACCGAGTCTACACGAGCCGGGCCGGGAGTCTATGACGAGAGTGCGACCGTGCGGGTGGTGACTTGCGCGAGAAACTCGTCATCGTGAGAGACGATGAGCATTTCCTGCGGCAGCTTGAGCAGCACATCGAGGAGTCGCGCGCGGTACTTCTCGTCGAGGCCCGTCGTGGGCTCGTCCAGCAGCAGGATGCGCGGTTTCATGGCGAGAACGGTCGCGAGCGCGACCATGCGTTTCTGGCCGGCGGAGAGCCGGTAGGTGACCGACTGTTCCAGGTGTTCCAGGCCCAATAAGTGCAACGTTTCGTGCACTATATTATGGACTTCGGCGTGTTTCAGTCCGAGGTTGAACGGACCGAACGCTACATCCTCGTGAACGGTCGGGCAGAAGAGCTGGTCGTCGCAGTCCTGAAACACCAGGCCCATTTGCCGCCGCGCGACGGCAAAGTCGGCCTCGGTGCGGCACGAATGCCCCAGGACCTCTATCGCGCCGCCGCTGGCGCGTTCGAGGCCCATGAGCAGGCGCAACAGGGTCGTCTTGCCGCAACCGTTCGGCCCGACCAGGCCGATGCGTTCCCCGGCCCCCAATTCCAGCGAAAAACCATCGATCAGCCGGCCGTTTGCCGACGCGGGATAGCCGAATGAGAGGCCGCGCACGTGCAACACCGTTGTAAGCAGATTAGGGATTGCCTCGTTCATCGCGCGAACTCCACCGCAATGACGCCGGCGATCACGATGGCAAGGCCCGCGGCGAATGCCCAGTCCGCGCGGCGCGCATGCATGTGGCGATGCGTGTGGAAGCGGCCGGTGAATCCGCGGCAACGCATCGCCTCGAGGACGCGCTCGGAGCGGTCAAACGCATGGACGAGCAACATGCCCGTGAGGTAGCCGTAACTGCGCAGCGTGTGGACGTCCAGCCGGGGCGTGAAGCCGCGGACCCGCATGGCCTGGCGCAGGCGCAGGTACTCCTGCTCGAAGACGCCGATGTAGCGCACGGTGAACATGAGCAACAGGACAAGTCGCTTCGGCACGCGCAGCCGCTGCATCGCGTGCCCCGCGGTGATCGGCTCCATGGTGGCGAAGAACGCCGTGAGCGCGATGAGGACGATGTTCGCGCGCAGCGCGATGCGTCCGGCGTACGCGAGTCCCTCGCGCGTGAACTGGGCACTGCCGGCGATGATCAGGGGGTCGCCCGGGACGCTCCACGGAAGAACGAGCGCGAGCATGAGGACGAAGGCGTTCATGGCGAGCAGGCGCGGCGCCCAGGTGTGCCACGGGACCCGGGCGATGAGCGCGGCGAGCAGCGCGAGGAACAACGCGGTGCCCAAGCCGCGCCAGGTGACGAGGAACAACGGCGCGAGCGACGCCGCGAGGCCGCACAGCAGGCGTACCCGAGGGTCGAGGCGATCGATGACCGTTGTCGGAGCCGGTACCAACCTAGTCTCCCGGATCAATACTCGCTACGGTGGCGCAGGCTTCCAGCCTGCGGGTGTTCAGCGGCGCGCGAGAGAGCGGTGACCCTCTCCCGGGGTCAGGAACTTCCGCAGGCAAGATGCCTGCGCCACCAACAGCGTTTGGTTCTACGGACATTGTGGGGTCCTAGTTGGGTGTGCGCGATTTCCAGAGCGCCCAGAGACCGGCAAGGCCGAAGATATAACCGATGCCGCCGATGACGTCTCGCAGCCAAAGGCGATGCTCCAGCCGGTCGATCGCAGCGTGGATGTCGGTCAGTTCGGCATCGTAGGACTTCATCGACGTAACGCCGGAGGGTACGATCCGCGGCGCGGCTTCCGGGTCATCCTTGGCGCTGAGCCGGGCCTCGGCGCGATGGCCGTCGGGGGTAGACGCCACGAAGACGCTGATACCCGCCGGACGCGCGCCGGAATACGTGAAATTGCCTTCGGAATCGGTCGTGGTCCGGCCGAATTCGCTGCCGGATTCGTTCCCGACGGTGATCGTGACGTTTTGCGCGGGATCGCCCCCGGTGAAGTACGCATTCCCCTTGGCGACTCCCCCCTCGTCACGAACGAAGATATTGAGCGAGTGCGCGTGCGCGTCGGACGCGGCAAGCAGTGCGAGTGCAACAATCGCGCGTGGGATCATGGGGAAGTTTGCTCCGCAGTGGTCGGGACTGGTTCGAGCAGACGCGACTCGATCCCGAGCGCCTCGGGACGTACACGTCGAAGAAACCCGACCGCGCCGCCGGTGACGAGACCCTCGATGACCATGACCGGAACGTGCGCGGCCAACACGAGACCCGCCGCCGCCCGAAATTCCTCGCCGGTCGTGATCATGACCAGCGCGAGGATGAGTCCGGCAAACAGAATGGACGCCGCGCCGGCGATGACGCCAGCGAGAAACGCGCGGCGGGGGCCGGCCCGCTGTGCGATCGGGCGCAGCATCAGTCCAAGCGCGACGCCGGGCGTGGCCATCATGACGATGTTGACACCGAGTGTGCTGAAGCCGCCAACGCCGAACAGAAGCGCCTGCAGGAAGAAGGCGACGGCGAACGCGGGAAATGCGCGCCAGCCTAGCAGCATGCCCGCCAGGCCGTTCAGCACGAGATGGACGGACGACGGGCCGACCGGGACGCGGATGAGCGTCGCCACGAAGAGCGCGGACGACACCACGGCCGTCTGCACCATCGTTTTTTCGTCCAGCCGCCGCAGGCCGACAGCGACGCCGCCCGCAGCGAGCGCGCCGCAGCCGATGAGCACCGGGGCCGAAAGTACGCCTTCGCTAATGTGCATCCAGCCGGGCTACTCCATGTCCACAGCGTGCACCCAGATCAGCCCGCCCCACTCCATGTCCGCCGGCTCGCCTTCGGGCGACTTGAGGCCTTCGGACGGCCCGTCCACGAGGGCAGCGAACCCCCACCACCCCGCGCGCGGGATCGTGTATTCGAACTCACCGTTGGTGCGCGAGCGGACGACCTGCGTCTCAAACGAGGCGCTCGGGACGCTGACCGGCGGATTGCCGTTGTTGAGATACTCAATCTCGACGCGCGCATTGGACACGGGCTGTCCCTCGCGCAGGACGACGCCGCGGAACGTGTTGCCCGTCCACAACGCATACGGCTGCACCAGCGGAACGACCTCCACAGGCAGCCCGGCCGGCTTGTCCCAGCCGCCGCCCCCGCCGAACCCGTCCACGATGACCTTGGTGAAGTGGACGATGTACGTGTTTTCGGCCGGTTCCCAGTACGGCGCGGGCTCGAGGACGAACACCCGATCGCCCGGACGATCGAATCGATAGATGGAGCGATACGTCGCCTTGCCATCCACGACCACGCGCTCGAGCAGATTGGAGAGATCGGAATACTCGCCGCGCACGAACACGCCGAACCGCGCGATGCCGGGCATCGACATCAACGGCCCGCCGGCCATGGGGTGCGTGAACTGGATGTCGAGATTGATCGAGGGGGAGTTGGGGTCGTCCACGTTGGCTTCGGACGGGATCAACATCTGGAAGTGCGCGGACGCAGGGCCGGAATTAGAGAGGAGTGCAACAAGCGCGCACAGGATATAAGGACGTTTCACGGCAATTTCTCGCGCAGTTTCGACCGTATGAAGTTCCGGAAAATAGTATTACAAATTGGGAGCTTTAGCCAAGTCCGGTCTGGGCTCGACTTCCACCCCTTGTCATTCCCGCGAAGGCGGGAACCTCTTCGCGAGCCGACCCTTTACTTGAAGAGATCCCCGCCGCCGAGGGGATGACAATGAATGCGTCCCTCGCGGAAGCGAGTCCAAACGTATCGCGGGGACGTCGGGATGAGCGGTCGGCTTTATCCGCGGCCCGTTTCGCAGCCATAATGATCCTCACTATGGCCACAAACGCACACGATCTGGAACGCCTGAGCTTCACCATCGAAAAACCCCTGCTGCAGAAGATGGAGAAGCTGATGAAACGCGGCAAGTTCACGAACCGGTCGGAATTCATTCGCGACCTAATCCGCTCACGCCTCGTCGAGGACGAGTGGGAGCACGACGAGGAAGCCGTCGGCACCGTCACGCTCATTTACAACCACGAGACGCGGCAACTGAGCGACAAATTGACGGCATTGCAACATGAACACCACCACGCGGTGCTCGCGACGACGCACATTCATCTTGACCACGACCTGTGCGCGGAGATGATCATGTGCAAAGGTAAATCCCGCGTTTTGCGCGAGCTGTCCGACATGCTAGGCCAGCAAAAGGGCGTGCTGCATGCGAAGTTGACGATGAGTTCGACTGGCAAGCATCTGAAGTAGGTTCCGATCGATGTCCCCCAACCCGTCATTGCGAGGAGCCAGCCGGCGGAGCCATCTCGTTGCCGCGTTGCTGTGCTGTCTTGCGCCGGTGACGGCCTACGCCCACCCGCTTGGCAACTATTCGATCAACCAATACACGCTGTTCGAGCTGCGCGGCGAGGTCCCCCGGATCTATTACCAGGTGGACATCGCCGAGATCCCGTCCATGCGCGAGATGGACCTGCTGGACGTAAACTTCGACAACAAGGCGAACCCGGAAGAGATCAGGGTCTATCTCGACAAGCGTGTGCCGGATCTGTTCAACAATCTCGAACTGACCCTCGACGGCGTCCGGGTGCCACTCGTGCTGAAGTCGCGGAGGATGGACTTGTACGAAGGCGTCGGGTCGATGCCGGTGTTCAATATCTTTCTGGAAGCCGAGCCGCAGACCTGGACGTGGCCCGAGCGCGATTTCGTCATTGAGTTCCGCTCGCGCAACACCGAAACCGCGCAGGGATACCGCGAAGGCTACGCGCTCCTGGACGGGCGTTTCGGCGTGGGACTCGGGCCGTGGCAGGAAGGCGAACTCAAATACTTCGCGCTCATTCTCCAGGACGAGAAGGAAAACCCAATTTTCCAGAGCTTCTACAACCGCTTTCACTTCGAGCTGAGTCCAAAGAGCGCGAAGACCCTGGAAACGCTGCCGGAGAAGCCGGACTTTTCGTGGACTGCGACGGCGCAGCGCAATCCCGAAGAAGAAATGGTCCTCGTCATGTCCGGCGAGCCGGAGCGGCTGTCAATTCCGCAAACCATCGCCGTGGCAGAGGCAACCGACGCAATGCTGCCGCGGGCCAACGAGCCCGCTACACCTTCGGCCAGCGACGATCCCACCGGCACCGTCGGACTCGACGCGCCAGCCGCCGCGACGGGCTCTCCGAGCGACGTCGTGGAAACCGCGGCGCCCGCTGCTCCGACGGAACCGAAGGTAACGGTCGCGCAGGGCCGGAGGCCGACCGCGCCGGCGCAATCCAAGCGCGCGGCCGAGATGTTGAACCGGGTGACGGACGTGTTGCGCACCGAGACGCTCACGCCCACGCTGGTGTTCGCGGCGCTGACGATTTCGATGCTGCTGGGAATGGGCCACGCGTTCTCGCCCGGGCACGGCAAGACGGTGATGGCGGCATACCTGATCGGCGAACGCGGCACGATATTGCACGCGCTGGCGCTTGGCGTCGTCGTGACGATCACGCATGTGTGGAGCATCCTCGCGCTGGGCGTGGTGTCGCTCTACTTCACCGATCGCATGACCGAGGAGCAGTTCACGTTCTGGACGGGGGTAGTCTCCGGCGTGATCATTGTGGGCTTGGGACTCTTCCTGTTGCAGCAACGCTACACGCGTTACGTGCTCGCGAAACCCGCGGGCGGGCTCGATGCGGGTGATCACGGGCACCATCACATGCTGCACACGGGCGGCGTCGCGCATACACACGGGCCGGGCGACGGCCTGGAGCATGCGCCGGACGGCACGCACGCGCATTCACACGGGGTGTTCTCGCATTCGCACGTAGTCGAAAGTAAGGACGGCAAACCGCCGACGTACAAGAGCATTCTGTGGCTGGGGATTTCCGGCGGCATCGTGCCGTGTCCGGCGGCGTTCATCGTGTTGATGCTGGCGATCAATCTCGGCCGGCTCGCGCTCGGGCTCATCCTGATCCTGTCGTTCAGCATCGGCCTCGCGGCGGTATTGGTCGGCATCGGGATCGCGGTCGTACGCGCGTCCGGACAAGTGCGCAAGCGCATCGGCGCACAGAGCCGCGTGTTGCTGGCATTACCGGTGTTTTCCGCGGCGCTGATCACGATTCTGGGGATCGGGCTCGTCGTGCAGACGCTGATCGCGCACGGGGTGATCATCATTCCGGCTGCGCGCGGCTGACGGGATTACTCCACGAGCGCCATGGTCGCGGTCATGAGCGCGACCAGTTTTTCGCCGATGTGGACCCGGGCCTCGACGACCGTGAGGTTTTTGCCCGGCTTGACGACCTCGGCCCGGCACCGGAGAGCGTCGCCCACGGCCGGACGCAGTAGATTGACCTTGAACTCGACGGTGAGGACTTTTCGGTTCGCGGGGCAGACGGTACCGGCTGCCATGCCGCTGGTGTGATCGGCGAGCGTGGTCACGACGCCCGCGTGCGCGAAGTTGTCCTGCTGCATATGTTCGGCGCGCAACGGCAACGCGGTCTCGCACCAACCGGGGCCGAAATCGACGAGGTCGATGCCGAGGTGTTGGATGAACCCGGCACTCTTGAATTGATACCGGACGAATTCCTTGTATTCCGGGTTCGATGGGATGAGTGTATTGTCCATGGGTCGCCGTCGATTCATTGCGGGCCGCTGTGCCGGCCGATATACTACACGCGCGGCGAATTCTCACACTGAATCGGAATCGATGATGTTTCCAAAGGGGTTGGGCGGTCTCGGCGACATGGGAAACCTGTTCAAACAGGCCATGTCGCTCAAGCAGAACATGGAGCAGCTCAAGGAGCAACTGGCCAACGAGCGCGTCGAGGCGTCTGCCGGCGGCGGGATGGTTACAGTCGTGCTGAACGGCAAAATGGAAGTGCTGTCGGTCAAGATCGATCCCGAGATCATCGACCGCGACGACCCGGAAATGCTCGAGACGCTGGTCGCGGCGGCGGTCAACGAGGGCACGCGCAAGGCCCAGGAACTCGTCAGAGACAAGATGACCGAGCTGACCGGCGGCATCGATATTCCAGGCCTCACCAGTTGACGCGGTGGTGCGCCGCGTTTCGTCGCAATTTCAAGGATTGTGCGCGTGCGCATCGTCTTCTTCGGAACTCCTGAACTCGCCGTGCCGACGCTGGAGGCCGTGGCTGGCCGGCACGCCGTCACGGCTGTTGTTTGCCAGCCGGACAAGGCGCAAGGGCGCAGTAAAGCGCTCGTGCCGCCGCCGGTGAAGGCGCGGGCGCAGGAACTCGGGATTCCGGTGCATCAGCCCGTGAAACTCAATGACGGTGAGTTCGAAACATGGCTGAAACATCAACAACCGGGTGTGTGTGTGCTCGTGGCATACGGGCGGATTCTCAAGCAACCCATCCTCGATGTGCCCGGGCACGGGTTCTTGAACCTGCACCCTTCGATGCTGCCGAAATACCGCGGGCCGTCGCCGATTCAATCGGCGATTCTGGAGGGTGAGACGGAGACGGGCATCACGATCATGCGGATCGGGCTGGAGATGGACAGCGGGGACATACTATTGCAGCGGGCGTATCCCATTGCCGATGACGACACCGCGGAGACTCTGACGGGTACGCTCGCCGGGACGGGTGCCAGGATGATGCTCGAAGCGCTGGACCAGATTGAGCGCGGAACGGCAAGCTTCACGCCACAGGACCACGAACGTGCGACATATTGCAAAATGATCGGCAAAGACGACGCGCGGATTGACTGGCGTGCGCCTGCGCGAGACATTCGGAACCGTGTGCGCGCGTTCGTGCCGTGGCCCGTCGCGCAATCGACCCTGCGCGGAGAGGTGCTTCGAATTTATGCCGCGCGCGCGGTGCCGCACTTCGGCACGGAACCACCGGGGACGATCGTCGAAGTCGCGAAGGACCACTTCACGGTGGCGACGAGCGAGGGCGGGCTGCTGGTCGAGCGCGTGCAGGCCCCCGGCAAGCGCGTGATGTCCGCCGCGGAGTTTCTGCGCGGCCGCCCGCTGACCGTGGGCGAACGGTTCATGGACGCCTGACCGTGCCGGTGGACATCGTTCGGGATACGGCGGTGACGGTGCTGCTGCGCGTGTTTGGCGAGCCGGTGCACATTGCGGACGCGCTGGATCGGTCGTTGCGGCGGCGCGGGGACCGGCTTTCGCCGCGCGGCAAACGCTTCCTGGCGCAGCTTGTCTACGGCACCGTGCGGCACGCGGCCCTGGCCGATTACGTGCTGAAGCCGCTGCTGCATCAGTCGATGGATTCCCTGCCGCCGCCGATCCGCACAATCCTGCGCATGGGCGTCTTCCAGTCGCTGTTCCTGCACACGGTGACGACGCCCGCGATGGTGCACACCTCGGTGGACCTCGCGAAGAAACACGGGCATGTGGGCACGTCGCGACTGGTGAACGCGGTGCTCAAACGCGTGCCGGCCTCGCTGGACGAAGTCGCACTGCCCGATCGCGCGACGGATCTCGCCGGCTTCCTATCGACGCGATACAGCATGCCTCGCTGGATCGTGGAGCGGTGGCTCCGGGAGTTCGACGCGGAAATGGTGTCCGCGCTGTGCGCGGCATCCAACGAAGAGGCGCCCCGCACGATTCGCGTGAACACGCTCAAGACTTCACGGGAAGAGCTGCTGGAACGCCTCAAGAAGGCGGAGATCGCGGCGAAACTGGACGATACGATTCCCGAACTGATCGAGATCGTGGACGGACCCGCGCCGACGGAGCACAAATCGTTTCGCGAGGGCGCGTTCTACGTACAGGACGGCGCGTCGATGTTGCCGGTGCATCTGCTCGCGCCGGAGGCGGGCACGCACATCGCGGACCTGTGCGCGGCGCCGGGCGGTAAATCGACGCACATGGCGGCACTGATGGGGAACGAAGGCTTCATCGCGGCGTGCGACGCCGATCCGCGGCGGATGACGCGGACGCGGGAGAATTGCGAACGGCTGGGGACCGGGAGCGTACGGCTGGTGACGGCAGATGCGAACGCCGCGCCCTTCCGGCCGGGGAGCTTCGACGGGGTGTTGCTGGATGCTCCGTGCACGGGCCTGGGCACGCTGCGGCGGCGTCCCGACCTCAAATGGCGGTTGCAGCCGGACGCGCCCGCGCGGCTCGCGAAGGAACAACTGCGGCTTTTGCGATCGGCAATCGCGCTCTGCAAAAATGGTGGGTCGATCGTCTACTCGGTCTGTACCTTTACGCCCGAGGAAACTTTGGGCGTGCTGGCGTCGATTAAGGGGGACGGAGCGGTATCGTTTGAAGACGGCCCTCCGTGGATGGATTCATGGAAAGTAAGCGCAGGTCAGTATCGCGTGATCCCCTCGGCGGGCGGATTGGACGGGTACTTCCTGAGTCGCCTTCGCAAGCGGTCTTAACGTCGCTGCATTTCTTCTTCGGGTTTCTCGCGTGGGGCGTGCGCTGGACCGGCGCGATGATTTTCTTCGTGGCGGTGATGGGCCTGGCGGCGTACTGGGTATTCACGCAGGCCGTGCAGGGCGGCAGCTACGTCATCGTGCCGGACGTTACCGGCCTTCCGTTCACGCGGGCGGCGGACGTGCTCACCGAAGCCGGCCTCGAACTCGGCAAACGGCACGAAGTGGCGGACGACCGCGTGCCGGAGTTTCACGTGATTGTGCAGCGCCCGCGCGCGACGCAGGTGGTGCGCTCGGGCCGGAAAGTCGCGCTGACGATCAGCGAAGGCAAACGCTACGAACCCGCGCCGGGGTTCATCGGCAAGAAGCTCGAGGAATCGCTCAAGGAACTCGAATCGACCCGGCTGCTGGCGGGGTCCGTGGCGCGCATTCCCAACAACCTGCCCGCGGACACGGTGCTCGCGCAGGACCCGGAGCCGCTGCACCCGGTGCAGGTCGGCGGCGAAGTGCACCTGCTGGTGAGCGACGGGCCGTCTTCGCAGGCGATGATCATGCCGACCCTGGTGGGGAAGTCGCTCGAGCAGGCGCAGATGGCGCTGTCGAACCTGAGCGTCAAGGTCGTCCCGTACAAGGTGGAGCGGCCCGGCGCGGAGTACGACACGGTGCTGGCGCAGTTTCCCGAACCGGGATCGCGGTTGAATCCGGGCGACATGGTCACGTTCGACATTCGCCTGCAATCGGCTTCGTATCTGCCCAACGCAAAACGGGCGGTGGAAGCGGTGTTTGTCGTGCCGAACCTCGGCCGGCAGGCGGCCGTAAGCATTTATACGCTGCAGCCCGACGGCCGGCGTCAGCTCGAATATCCGCAGCGTGGCGTGCACTACACCGAGGTCGACGCGCCCCCGCAACTTTCGCCGGGTACGTCGATCACCGTGCCGCTGACGTATGAGTCGGAGATGACCGTCGAGTTTTACGTAGACGGGCGGCTGCACACCTCGTACTACTACTCGCGCGACGCGCGGCCGATCGTATCCACACACACCAGCGACCCGCGCGTGCCCACCATCGGCGGACGCGGCGGTTTCGTCGAACAAGAGGAACTGGAGCCGGTCGAATCGGGCGCGCCGGGGCGATCGAATCCGTTTGCGCCGAGGAACCCGCAATGACGGCGGCCAAGGGCAACGGGAAGGGCGGTCCTGCGCTGCGGATCGCGCCGTCCATCCTGGCGAGCGACTTCAGCCGGCTGGGCGAGGAAGTGGCCGGCGTGATTTCAGCGGGGGCGGACTGGATCCATGTGGACGTGATGGATGGCCACTTCACGCCCAATCTGACGATCGGGCCGCCGGTCGTGGCGGCGCTGCGCGCGCACTCCAGCGTGCCGATGGACGTGCACCTGATGATCACGAACCCCGAAGAGTTCGTATCCCCGTTCGCCGATGCGGGCGCCGACCTGATTTCCTTTCACATCGAGGCGACGCGGCACCCGTTGCGGTTGGCGCAGCGCATCCGCGATCTCGGGTGCAAGGCCGGGGTGGTGCTCAATCCGGGGACCTCGCAGGACGCGATCGAATTCGTCGTCGATGCGGTCGATTACGTCCTGGTGATGACGGTGAACCCCGGCTTTGGCGGCCAGGCGTTCATCCCCGCGATGTTGGAGAAGATCCAGCTTGTGCGCGCGATGATCGGCGACAAAGACCTTCAAGTGGACGGGGGCATCGACGCAGACACCGCGCAGGACGCGATCCGCGCGGGTGCAAACGTCCTGGTCGCAGGCTCGTACATATTCCGCAGCGATTCCTACCTGAGCGCGATATCGGCGCTTCGAGACGCGGCGCGCTAGCCGATCGAGTCTAGTTTTCGCTGAGGAACGAGCGGATCAACTGCTCCGTCTTCCAAATCCAGCTCGATTCTTCGACGCCGTCGGCGAGGACCAGCGTGGCGAGGCCGAGCACATTGCCGTCCAACTCGGCGCGGACGACGCCCACTTCGGCGCCGGCACGTAACGGGGCGACCAGCTGCGCGGGCATGTCCCACACAAGTTGAATCCGTTCCCAGTCCTCCGTTCGCGCGATGATCGAGATGTCGGCTGCGACGGCCACGGGGACGGTGGGCGCTTTACCGTTCTCGACAGGGATTTCGTGACGCTCGGCCGTCTCTCGAAGTAACACGGGGCCTTTCCGAACGGCGCCCAAGCCGTCTTCGAGCAATTGTTCGGCGAGTTGGAACCGTTTGCGATTGTCTTCGTGTCCCATGACGACCGACACGACCCGGACGTCGCCGCGCAGGGCTGTGGCCGTGATGCAGAACCCGGCCGCGCGAATGTACCCCGTCTTGAGACCGTCGCACTCGGTCATTTGCTGGAGCAGTTTGTTCGTCGATAGGTGCACGGCGTCAGCCGGGCGGAACCGAAACATCCGCGTGTTCGTCCATTCCAGAATCTGCGCGTGGCGCACGCACTCGCGCGCCAGCGCCGCCATGTCGCGCGCGGTCGTTTCATCGGGCAGCGCGCCGCGTTCGGGCGGAAGTCCGTGGACGCTGCGGAACACCGAGTGTTCCATGCCCAGTTCCTGCGCACGCGCATTCGCCGCGTCAAGGTATTCCGCTTCGCCGCCCCAGAGCCCTTCGGCCACGGCCATGGCCGCGTCGTTGGCCGAGGCGACGGCCACGGCGAGCATCAAATTACTCAGCGGATGGGTTTCGCCCGCGTTAAGGTAGACCTGCGTGCCTCCCATGTTTTGCGCGTGACGCGACGCCGTGATCTGCGTATCGAGGCCCCACGTACCGTCCTCCAGGCCTTCGGCGACCAGCAGCATCATGAGCAGTTTGATCATGCTCGCGGGGGGGCGTACGTAATCGGCGTTGTGTTCGTACAACACGATGCCGGTCTCGGCTTCGACACAGAACGCGCTCACGTCATCGGGCACTGCCTGACGCGCCGCAATAGCCGTCGAGGCGGCCCCAACCGCCAGGATGAACGCACAGACCGATTGCACCCCCAAATGCATTGACTTCCCCCCTTGCCGCAGCGACGCAACGCCGCGAATCATCTTGCCACGTTCCCCACGAGGGGCGCCGGCGCCCCATCCCCCACTTCGCGCGCCGCCCGCGCTATCGCAATCGCGAACTCTTCGGGCGTAAACGGCTTGATCAGAACTCGGGCGCGTGTGCCGATGGCGGCTTCCTCGGCGCCCTGACCGCCGTCTGGGCGGTCCCACAACGTCAGTATCGGAATCTCGGCCGTCGTTCGATCCTCGCGCAACCGACCGATGGCGTCCAACGTCGCCAAATCCCGCACCGACTCGTCCAGCACGATGACGTCGGGAGCATGTTCGCGGGCCCGCCGGATACACTCGAAACTTGACACGAGAGGCACGACTGCGGCCCCGGCCGCGCGGAGCGTCTCGCAGAGCGCCTGGAGCGACTCGTCGAATTCGTTCACGACGAACACGCGATTGCCGGCGAGCGACGAAACGGCTGCGGTGGGTCGAAACGCGGCGCGCGGCAGGACGACCGTAAACGTGCTGCCTTCGCCGGGCGCGCTCTTGAGATCGATGCGCCCACCATGCGCCTCGACAATGGCCTTGGCGATCGATAGTCCGATGCCCGTGCCCTGGTAGTGACGCGTCATCGAGCTGTCGACCTGGTAGAACTTGCGGAAGACCCGTTCGTGCAGTTCAGGGGCAATCCCGATGCCGGTATCGGAGACGGCCATCACAATGTCTTCGTGATCCGCGCGCGCCGAGAGCGCTACACGACCACCCTCGGAGGTGAATTTGAGCGCGTTGGACAACAGAATGCCAAGGACTTGCGTGAGCTTTTCCTGGTCGCCCCAGACGTACGGCAAATCGTCCTCGGCGTGGAGTGTAAGGTCCAGGTTTCTGCTCAGCGCGGTCGGATGAATCGATGCGCGGGCCTCCTCGACCAGGCGCCGCACGCTCCACAGTTCGCGCACCAGCTTCACGCCGCGAATCTGTATGCGGCTTGACTCGATCATCTCGTTAATCATGCGGGTGAGCCGCTGGACGTTGCGCGACATGACGTCGAGCGCCTCGCGGCCGGGCGGGGCGATTGGCCCGAGCGATTCGGCCTGGAACATGTCGATGTACCCGTCCAGCGTGCCGAGGGGTGTGCGGAGCTCATGGCTCACGTTCGACAGGAAGATATCCTTCGCGCGGTCGAGTTCGCGCAGTTCCTCGTTGGCGCGTTCGAGTTCGCGCGCGCGCTGCTCCAGTTCAACTTGCATGTGCTTGAGCTCGGCGACGTCGGTGATCACGAGCGAATACCGCGCTCGGCCGTATTCCGGGTGCTCCTCCAGGGCCGCGACGGAGACCTTTACGGGGACGAAGGACCCGTCGCCGCGCACGAAAATAAACTCCTGACCCGGCGCAGCGGCGTCCGGCGCGGCGTCGTTCACCGCGCGCTCCAGCCGTTCACGATCGGCGGGATGGACGAACTCGGCCAGGTTACGACCGCTCAGTTTCGGCTCGCTCGTGCGCAGGATTTCGTTCACGCGATCATTGCTGAACCGGATCGTGAAGTCCGGCTCGACGGTGACGAAACCTTCGTTCATCGTGAGCAGCAAGCCGCGATAGCGCGCCTCCGACGCGCGCAGTTTCTCCGTGCGCAGTTCGACGAGGTGTTGCAGGCCCGCGGTGTACTCCTCCAGGCTTACTTTGAGGCGATGCTCTTCGGTGATGTCGTGCAACGTGAACAACGTGCCGACGCGGCGCTTTCGGCGATCGGCCAGCGGCGCCTGGTTGACCAGCATCCGGCGCTCATCGCCGCTGCGCGTCCAGGTGGCCTGGTAGGACGTGGCGGCATCGGGCCGGAACTCGGGCCGGGGTTCGGCCACTTGCACATTGAACATTCGGGCCAGGGGACCGAGCGGCTTGCCGAGCACGTCCTCCTCGCGCATACCGATTAGCTCGCAGAGCGCGCGATTGATGAGCATGACTTCGTTCTTGTCATTCAGGAGCAGGAAGCCCTCGCCGATATGGTCGGCAACGTGCCGGAACCGATCGCCGAGCTCGTCAAACAGGGCCTCGGATCGGACCATGGTGTAGAGCACGACGAGGAGGCCGAGCAGGAGACTGCCCATGCCGATCCAACGCGAGATCTCGCCGACTTCCCGGCTGACGTAGTCGCTGGAGACGAGGCTTTCGGTAAGGCCCGAGACCGTGACCACGGCCCCGATCGTGAGCGTGGCCATGCCGGCCATGAGCAGGAACTTTTGAAGGCCGTCGCTGTATACGCGGCCGATGAGGTTGCCGCCGATCATCAGCGGCACGCCGACGCAGAGCATGACGGTGATCATGCGCAGCGCCGGGTTGTCCAATTGCGTGGAAAACAGGACTCCCGCCATTCCCATCATGATGGGAATCAGATAGTAGGGCCGCTCCCGCCGGAGCCGCCTAAACTGGCTGCGTCGTCCCAATACCGACTACTCCTCGAATGGGCCCGGCTTAGTGAGCAGAGGGCCCGTTCGCCACGCGTTCGCGTCGTGCATGCCGCACGTGCATTATCGCCGTTTGAGGTGCTTCCGTCAAACCGTGCCGGCTGTAAATGCCGGGTTCGTAATGGGTTGTGGTGAAGGTGGCGATCGCGGGCTGCATCGTCGCGAAGCCTGCTCCTCGCGATGACGGGAGTTTTCGGAGCGACGGCTAGCTGGGTTCGCGGATGGCGTCGATTGCCATGCGGACGAGTTCGTCGCAGCGCTCGTTTTCCTCAACTCCGGAGTGGCCACGCACCCACTGCCATTTCACGTGGTGGCGTTCAACCTGTTCGTCCAATTGTTGCCACAGGTCCACGTTCTTCACGGGGCCGGAGCGCGTCTTCCAACCGTTGCGTTTCCACTTCTTCATCCATTCGGTGATGCCTTTTTTGACATATTCGGAGTCTGTGTGGAGCACGACTTCGCAGGGGCGCTTGAGCGCGGTCAGCGCCTCGATGGCGGCCGTAAGTTCCATCCGGTTGTTGGTCGAATCCGTTTCGCCGCCGGAAATCTCGCGGCGGCGGTCGCCGCTGAGCAGCACGGCCGCCCACCCTCCCACACCGGGATTGGGCACGCAGCCGCCGTCGGTGTAGATGTCTACGCGGTGCTTCTGCGTCATCCGCCGGCCCGCTCCAGCGCGGCCGCGGTCTCCGGCTTGGCGTAGAACTCGGCGAGTTCGCGGGGCGTGCGGCTGTCGTTGTTGCGCACGGACTTGTCCGCGCCGGCATCGAGCAGCGCCTGGACCATTTCGACGTGCCCGCGCATCGCGGCGGTGTGCAACGGTGTGTCGCCGAACGCGTCGCGGGCTTCGAGGTTCACGCCTGCATCCAACAACATGGGTACGGCCGCCGGCAGTCCGATGAACGCGGCGGAATGCAGGGGGGTGAGGCCGGTGCGGTCGGCCGCGTTCATGTCGCATCCGCCGCTTTCCACGAGCAGGAGGAAGGCGTCGCGTTGGGCAGCGTTGACCGCGTAGTGGAGCGCGGTTTTGCCTTCACGGTTTCGATCGTTACAGGCACCGGGGTCGTTCTCCAACAGAGCGCGGAGTTCGTCCAGATCGCCACGAGCGACTATGTTGTGAATCGAATCCGCGCAGCCGGGCAGACCAGCAACCGCAAGGAATGCCGTTAGCAGTCGCGCGCGCACGTCGATCCCCCGGTCCATGCGGACCCTATCGAACTCCGAGTTTCTTCACCGTCGCCCAGGACGACGGGAAGTGAAGTCGCGGTCCGTTGATGTGAGTTTACTTTCCGGGTTGCGCGCTCTCAAACCCGGGCGTCGGCCCGAGCGCTGGATTGGCACCCGTCCCTCTGTTAGCATCGCAGCCTGCGGCGTTGCCGCTCCCCGGGGATCACTTGATGCGCGTATATGGTGACGCGAGCGAAAGTATCGGCAATACGCCGCTGGTCGAGTTGCACAATCTGGCCAAGGGGCTGAAGGCGCGCGTCTTCGGGAAGATTGAAGGGCGCAATCCCGCGTATTCGGTGAAATGCCGCATCGGCGCGAGCATGATTTGGGACGCCGAGAAGCGCGGCGTGCTCAAGCCCGGCGGGACAATCATCGAGCCGACCTCGGGCAACACGGGCATCGCGCTGGCGTTCGTGGCGGCGGCGCGCGGCTACAAGTTGATCCTGACGATGCCGGAGACGTACAGCATCGAGCGGCGCAACATGCTCAAGGCGTACGGCGCGAGCCTGATTCTCACGCCGGCGGAAGGCGGCATGCCGGGCGCCATTCGTGAAGCAGAGCGTGTCCTGCGGGAGAATCCCGGATACTTCCTGCCCCAACAGTTCGAGAACCCGGCCAATCCCGAGATCCACTTCAAGACGACGGGACCGGAAATCTGGAACGACACGGACGGGACGATTGACGTGTTCGTTTCCGGCGTGGGCACCGGCGGGACGATTACGGGCGTGAGCCGGTACATCAAACACGTGCGCAAGAAAAAGATCGAGTCGGTGGCGGTCGAACCGGCCGAATCGCCCGTGTTGTCGGGGGGCGAGCCGGGGCCGCACCGGATTCAAGGCATCGGAGCGGGATTCAAGCCGAAGATCCTCGATACCTCGGTGATCGATACGTATGAACTGGTCACGGGCGACGAGTCGTTCGACGTCGCGCGCCGGCTGGCTCGCGAGGAAGGCATCATCTCGGGCATCAGCTGCGGTGCGGCGGTGGCCGTGGCGCTGCGTCTCGCGGCACGGCCGCAGTATGCGGGCAAGAACATCGTGGTGATCCTGCCCGACTCGGGCGAGCGCTACCTCTCGACGCCATTGTTCGACTACTGACCCGCGTTGGCGCTTCGCGCAGCCGGATTGCTATCCTTCGCGGCCCGGCGCGGCGAAACGCGCCGGAATCATCATCAAGGACATTTCAGTGCGCGTACTGATTACCGGTTCGAGCGGCCAAATCGGCACCAACCTTGCCCTGCGGCTAATGGACGAGGGGCACTTTGTGTACGGCGTGGATATTCGCGCGAATACCTGGAGCGATCGCGTCGAGACGCTGCTGCAAGACCTGAGCCAGCCGTACAAGTCGTTCGACGAAGGCATCGGCCACGCGGTGTATCCCAAGGACCTCGACATCGTGGTCCACCTCGCGGCGCATGCCAAGGTGCACCAACTCGTCGAGCAGCCCGATCGCGCGCTCGAAAACATCACCATGACGTTCAACGTGCTCGAGTTCTGCCGCCACCACCGGCTGCCGATCATATTCAGCAGCTCGCGCGAAGTGTACGGGGACATCCATCGGTACATCACCGAGGAATCGCACGCGGACTTCCTGTTCACGGAGAGCCCGTACTCGGCCAGCAAGATTTCGGGCGAGGCCCTGGTGTATTCCTACGCGCAGTGTTACGACCTGCCGTACCTGATTTTCCGGTTCAGCAATGTCTACGGCCGCTACGACAACGACATCGAGCGGATGGAACGCGTGATCCCCTTGTTCATCCGGCGCATCCGCCGCAACGAGCCGATCGTCGTGTTCGGCCGGGACAAGGTACTCGACTTCACCTATGTAGACGATTGCGTCGGGGGGATCATCAAGGGCATTCAGGTGCTGACCGGCGGCAAAGAGCGGAATCACACGATCAATCTCGCGTACGGCCAGGGGCACAGTCTCGTTGCCATGGCCGAATTCATTGGCGAGGAACTCGGCGTCAAGCCGAACATGACGGTCGAGCCGTCCCGCGTGGGCGAAGTGACGCATTACGTGGCGAACATCGGCAAGGCGCGCGCGATTCTCGGCTACGATCCCAAAGTGCCGCTGCGCGAGGGCATCAAACGCACGGTTGCGTGGACGCTGGAATCGTCGCCGGCGGTGTGAGCGCGGCGTGCGCTGACCCGGGGGCCTACTCGATGGCGGTCACTGTGGCTTGACGAATGGTCAGGCGCCACTTCCCGTCAGGTTCTTTCCTCCAGACATCCGTGAAGCGGCGCCGAACGGTTTTACCGGCGTTGTCCGTCGCGTTCTGAGGCGTCACGACTTCTTCTCCCATAATGACAACGTGATCGGATCGTACGCTCAGTCCCTCGATCGTCGTGGTCGCGTCCTCGTAGTCGATGCGGCCGGATTTCAAGTAACCAAGAACGGCCTCTTTGTTTGCGACGCGGTTTGCCGGTGTATGGACGACTAGATCATTGGTAACGAGCTGAGAACATTCCTCTGCGTTCTGGGCGGCGATCGCCTGGTCCAACTTCTGACGGGCCTCGATCGCTTCTGTCGCCGCAGGCGCCTTCGCGATGGAGGCAACCTGGTCGGAGGCGAATTTTAGTTCGGCTGTCGAATCCTGCGCCAGCAATGAAAAGAAAGCGCCAACCACGCATGTCGTCAACCCACGACGCATAACTCGGAGCATATCCGCCTCCCCTCTTGCCGATTGTCGGCAGTACCTTGCTTGAATATTCCGGCTCACGTACCGACCGCGATCAGACCGCAGCCGCGGGCGGACGTACGATCGATCCCTCCAAATTGCCCAGGTACGCGCGCAGGTCCGCCTCGATCGGTTCGACTTCGGTGTACGCCATCAGCGAGACGCGGAACCGCGCCGAGTCGGGCATGCCGCGCAGGTAATGCGCGTAAAACTTGCGGAACGCGGTGACGCCGCGCGGGCCGCGGTACGCGACGCTGTCTTTCAGATGACGGATGCAGAGTTCGATGCGTTCCTCGAAAGACGGATCCGGCAGCCGCTCCCCCGTCGCGAGGAAGTGCTTCGCCTGATCGAAAATCCACGGGTTCTGGATCGCGCCGCGACCGATCATGACGCCGTCCACCCCGAGTTCGAACACACGGGCGACATCTTCGGGCGTGACAACGTCACCGTTGGCCATGAGCGGCAGACCGGGTGCAGCGGCCTTGACGCGCGGCAGCCAGGACCAGTCGGCGCAGCCTTCGTAGCCCTGGCAGCGCGTGCGACAGTGAACCGTCAGCGCGGCGACGCCGTTATCCGTGAGCATGCGCGCGACGTCTTCGATGACGATTGTGTTCTCGTCCCAGCCAAGCCGGGTCTTCACCGTCACCGGCAGGCGCGTCGCCTTCATCACGGACTGCACGACGAACTCAAAACGATCCAGGTCGCGCAACAGGCCCGCGCCGTCGCCGCGATTGGCGACCTTTCGCACCCAGCAGCCGCAGTTGATGTCGATGAAATCTGGGCCGTACGCGGTCGCGATCTCGGTCGCGCGCTCGAGCGATTCGCCATTGCTGCCGTAGAGTTGAATTGCGACGGGCCGTTCCTCGTCCGTCACGCGGATCTTTTCCAATGCCCGGCGTGCGTTACGCGCGATGCCTTCGACGTTGGTGAATTCCGTGTAAACGAGATCCGCGCCACGCTCTTTGCAGATGCGGCGGAACGGGATGTCGGACACGTCCTCCATCGGCGCGAGCGCGATGGGGCGGTCGAGATTGATCTTCCCGATGCTGAACATACACGGTATTTTACGCGATCTTCCGACCGAATTCCTGCGTGTCCAGGCGATTGATGGTTGACTCCGCCGCATCGAGTTCCTAAGCTTTCACCGGGGGGAGGACTGCGGCGAGGCCAGACAACGGGGTGGCCATGGATTTTGAGAGTCTTCGGGACGAGTTGGTCCGGCGAAATCAGAAGCCGGCGGGAGACGAACCGGATGAGATCGAAGACACGGACGACCTGGTGCGGCACATTCGCATCCAGGCGGAGCGGGTCACCGGGCGGTTGACCGAAGCGACGGACACCGGCGAGCGGAACCGGCTCAAAGACCGTCAGGATTTGATGAATCGTTGGCTGGCGGAACTGCGCCAGACCCGATTGTTGCCCGCGGACGCCCGAAACGCCCGCCGGCAGGAACTTCGCTCGGCGGTCCTGGAGGAGTTCAGCCGGTGGAAGCTCGGCGGCGAAGAACGTCGCGCGCGCGAGGCCCAGATTGAACTTGGTCACAAGCATCTCAAGGAGATGGCGAAGCCCGGCGCGCTCACGCACGCGCACAAGCGGCTCAAGGACGAACTCGACTATTTGCTGAAGAACTACACGCCGACGAACGACAACAAGATCGAGGCGCTGATTGACAAATGGCGCAGGTCGGGCGACCCGGCGTACGACCCGAGTGTGAAAATCCGGTTGCGCAACGCGCGCCGCAAGAAGGGTAACAGCGACTATGCGCTCTGACGGGGTGGTGAGGCACGACGTTGTATGCGGTGAGCCCAAATGCCGGCGATGAAACCGAGCACGGCGCCCGCCACGCCGAGGACGCCACCGCCGACTCCCCCGATAATACCCACCCATCGCTCTTGAATTACGCCGCGATCCGTTTCAATGATTAGGAATGCGATCGTAAAGAAGAACAAGGCAGCCGCGATTTGGAGCCAATAAATCGTGGATACACGGTATCGACGCAGCGATTCGGCGGACGCGATGCGATCCCTGGCCGATGCGGACGGGGCATCCGCCAGATATGATTGTGAGATTTCCCTGCGCACCCACAGGCTCCATGCGAACAGGAAAAACACGCCGCTCATCGTAAACGCCCCGATCATGATCCAGAATCTCACTTCCGAGGGCGGATGGAGTGCGAGACGCCAGGTAATCGCGCCGACGCCTGCCGAGCCGACAGCGACGGGTAGCGCGCGCATCCAGGGCCGCAGATAATTGGACGCCCGCCGGGGCTTCAATTCGGCCGTGCGAACAGGTCCCGCGGGAAAGGTTGTACGCGAGAGACCCAATCGCTGAAGTTCGAGCTGCATGCGGCTGAAGATAGGCACGACGAACGGCCACCAGATCGCATGAAATCCACCGATAGCTGAGATGGCGAGGAATTTTAGAACCTCGTTCCGATCGGTGGAAACCGCCACCGCGATAATGCACGCCGCGATTACGGAGAGCCAAGCGCCAAGAAGCAGGCGCAGCCTTGGCCGCAGCCTTGCCAGGAGCTCGTCGCGGCTGTCATTGGAGATTCTCCTCAGCGTCCAATAAACATAGGCTTGCGCGACCGGGTAGTGTATACCGTAGAGCGTCGCGCACATAGTCACGTGAACCCAATTCAACGACTCCATTACGACGATCCCTCCCACGCTCCACGCCATTTCTCCAGTCTGCGCTCGACGGAATCGCGCAGTTCATCGTATGAAAGGCCCAGTAACTTCGCCTGTGTGATCGCGCCATCGAGTAACGCGTCCACGTTGGCGCCTCGATCAGGATCGCGCGCGTCGCGGAGGACGGTATCGCGTACGGTGACGTTACGACCGCGCCCGACCGTCAGGAGCCCGTCGTCACGCAGGCGACGGTACGCGCGCGCGACGGTGTTCCAGTGAATGCCCAGGTCTCCCGCCAACTGGCGCACACTTGGGAGCGCGTCGCCCGGCTTGACTGCGCCCTGGGCAACTGCGCGCTGAATTTCGGTCCGGATTTGGTCTTCGAGCGGGACCAGGCTGTTCAGGTCTATCGTAACCATGTTGCAACTGTATCATACTTAGATACAGATAGCAAGCCCTCTGTTTTGCGGGAGATTCAAACTAAAACCTGTCACAGGAGCGGCGTTGCGCCTTTACCGAAGGTCTTGAGGAACGATGTCCAGAGCTTGCGCGAGTCGAGGCCTTCCGTCCCGGGAAAACTGCCGATATCCTGATAGTTGTCGTGGAAGTCGGGATGAAACGGCCCGACCTCTTCGGCTCCGGGTTTGAGTTCGTACCCGCTGGTGCTTCGCAACGGCCACGGGTCGATCGGCAGCGCCGTGGAAATGAACTCCATGACCCGGTTCAAGAAACCGAGTTGGTACTTCGCCGGCGCAATGACCCAACTGTTCCGCGCACTTATTTCATACTGGAGCGTCTCGACCAGTCGCGCGGCAAGAACTTCGTCCTCGATAAAAACACCGCACTCGCTGTTGTAGTAATACGAACGCGGATCGAGATTCATCGTGCCGATGTAGCTGATGCGCCGATCGAACACGTAGGTCTTCGAGTGGATGCAGAGGTACGGCTCGCGTTCGTCGTTCGTCGTTATCGCCAGTTGTTCGAGTCGCTCGAAGTCTGGCAAATGCCGGTACTGCATCTCCGGGTGCGGCATCATCTCGTAGACCTCGAATTTCAGCCCGCGGACGACCTTGGTGCGGAGCCGGTAGTTGGCCGCGTAGGTCACGACGTGGTCCGCCGCGCCGAGGCTGTTGGTCGAGACAAACACCCGGAGATCGGGCGCGCTCTTGTAGTGCTTGCGCATCATGTGGCGCGCGCGGCGATCGAAAATCACATACGGGCTCTGCATCACGAGTTCGTGCCGGGTCTGAAAGAGCGTCTGTTGGAACTGGTTCGTCATCCGGCTGTCGGTGTTGAAGCTGAAAAAGCCGGACCGGGTCTTTTTCCCCGGATCGTCGGCGACGAAGAGCAGTGACTGGACCGGCGCCATCTGGCTCGCGAACTTTGCCTCGATCGTGCTGACATCCGCAGCATCCCGATCGATGCTCGAAAAGAGCGTGTCCAGTTGAACGCGCTCGCGCGAGATTTCCGGCTGTCGGATTCCCTTCTCGATGCGATCCTGGACGTCCACCAGGTCGTGGTTGAAAAACGACTTCTTGAAATTCCAAAACGCCTCAAAGGAGCGCGTCATGTTGTTGACCTGGGGCCCGACGATTAACGCCTCGCGATCCTTGAAGTTGTAGCCGGTGGACATGCCGAAGTAGCGGTTGCCAATGTTCCGGCCGCCGGTGAGCCCGATGACGCCGTCAACGACCATAGACTTGGCGTGCATCCGCTGGTTCGAACCGTTCGGCACCAGGTGATAGATCATCCTGCGAAACGGCCCCGTGCTGATGCGGCGGGCGGCGGGACGGTAGATTTTGAACTCGAGGTTGGGGTAGGTCGTTTCGGCGAAGGTGACGAGTTCGATGTCGCGGGCGGACCATACGCCGTCGAGAATGACGCGGACCTTGACGCCGCGTCGCGCGGCTTGCACGAGTTCGTAGCCGATGAGCGAGGCGGATTCGTCCGCGTGCCACGTGAACGTTTGCAGATCGATCGTGCTGCGCGCGGCGCGAATCAGGTGAACACGCAACAACAGGGCGTCGTATGGGTATTCGATGATGCCGACCTGATGGCCGGTGAGCGCATCCGGCTCGAGGCGTAGCCGGGCCGCTTCATCGGCAAGGTTCAACAGCGGCGAAGGGATGGGTTGTGCAAGGTCTTCCGCTCCCGCGTAGAACGCGAGTAAGAAGCCCAAAGCCAAGGCCGCGGCGAATGTCCGAGCGCAGACCCGGGGCCCACCCCACGTCATACCACACCTCTTCCGCGTCAAACTGGTCGCGCTCCCAGATTGCAAGCGTAGCACGGCCTCGGCGGCCGATGTTCTCCAAGGCCGCGCTTCGGAAGGCGACGTGACTATGGCCAAGCCGTTGCCATTCCAGAGACGGCCGGAGATACCCGGCAAGTACCAGGAAATTCCGATAGACTCATATGTGGAACAGGAAGAGAGCGCCTAGCAACGCAACCCTCGTGCCTCGCGGTCGCCGTACCGGCGCACCGGTGTTCACGGCCGGGACGATAATTCAGCGTCCGCCGCCTGCAGCGCTCCCATGGCATCCAGAACGGGATAAACCTGATCGGTATGACACACGGTATCGTCTTCGTCGTCCCCGTCTTTCAGCCAGTTGGCCCCCGCGCGGAGCCACCGCTCCAGTTCATCGACGCTCGGACGCGCCTTGGACTTCCTCATGCTGAACTCCTGAAGCAGCAGTATGACTCCGGCCACCATGGGCGCGGCTTGACTCGTCCCGCTCAAACTCCGACTGGAAGTCGTGCCCATTCCGCTCGACACAACGATGGCGCCCGGCGCAAAAATATCCGTGCCGAGGGATCCAAACGTCTTGACATCCATACGTTGCGTGAACGGAGTGATTCGCCCCGCGTCGGTCGAATTGGCCTTCGCAGCGTGGGACCCGTCGCAACTGCGGATGCACTTTTCTTCGTACGGGATGCCGCCCAAGTTGGCGTCGTAGACCGCGCCGACGCTGATCGTCTGCCGCAGTATCGCCGGGTAACCCATTCCGGCCCGGCTCTGGTAACAGTTGCCGGCACTGACTACGACGGGAATGCCTCGTTTTCGCAACGCGTCGATGGAGTCGAATAACGGATCATTCGGCGAGAAGTCGATCGTGTAGTCGCCGCGGGCACAGGACAAGACCACGACTGAGATCGAGTAGACTTCGTGATTCTGAAGCACGTATTTCAGGCCGGATAGAATCCTCCGTGTCGTGAAATTCTTGACATCGGGCGCAATGCGGATAGGCGCGATCTTGCAATCCGGCGCGATTCCCATGTGTGCTCTGGAACTGGCGCCGACGATGCCGCAGATGTGAGAGCCGTGGCCGTCGTCGTCTTCGATGTCCGCGGGATCGACCTTGGCGGTCTTCGGATCCGGGGCGAGATTCGTTCCGCCGTAAATCTTGCCGAGGAAATCGACGTGTTGCGTATTGATCCCGGTGTCCAGGATGGCCACCGTCAGCCCTGTGCCCGAGACTCCGTAAACCTTCCTGGCCTTTTCCGCGTTGATGTAATTTGCGCTCTCGACCAGCAATCGTTCGAGCCGGAATTCCGCTGTCTCGACGATCACGCCGTCAAGCAGAGGTAAGGGCTGCTGGAGCGGAGGATAGACCTCCGGCGCGGGCGTCTGCGCTCCCGCCAGCGGATGAAGCAATAGGAGCAGACCACCGATCCGCAGCGTGGTGGCTACCATCAGTATCCGGTGTGAACCGAAACGCCCTCAGGTGTGCAGACGACATTGCCGGTATCGTGAACCTTCTCCTTAAGCTCGGTCCATTCGGTGTCGCTGAACGCGAGGCCGCAGGGCGCAATCATCTGTCGAAATTCGTCCCATTTCGGGTCCGTCTCATCGACGAACCAACCGTTGATTCGCAGGAATCGCATGGCGGCAACAATAGCGTCACCCGCGCAGTGCTCGCAGACCCAATGAAGCTTCTGTCGTACGAGGCCGTACAGGTCCGCTCCGTCGTAATTCATGGCGCTCGTCGGCACAGTACCTTCCTTGAGTACGCCAAGCGCGTCCGCCGCCATAACGGCGTTCATCAGCGGAATAACGTCGGGATCATTCTGGGGCATCGCGGTACCGGGATTATTGTTGGCGGTCCTGTCCTCGATCGCGTTTCTTACGGTTTCGCTGAATTGTCTCAACCCGATTCTGTCGTAGTAGGTTTGACCACCGCTGGTGAACGCTTCTCCGAAAAGCCACTGCCGATGTTCTTCGTTGGTATCGAACAGGCGATTGGTAGTCGTCAACGGCTGAAGCGTGACCCGCCCGTTGGCGATCGTCACGGGCTGGTTAATGAGACGCGAGAACAAGATACGGCGTTCATCATTCGACAGGGCTGCGAACACTTCCTTCGTGCCGAGCGACGCGAGCAGCCCCGCCAGGCCTGCCGCCGCGCCGACGCCGCCCAATTTGCGCAGTAGTTCGCGCCGATCGATCCTGCCGGCGTCGTACTGGTTTAGTGCGGATTCAATAGGATCGTTCGATGGGGTCTCACTCATGGCGCCTTTTCCTCCCGCGGGCCTGTTGTTGTGTCGGGCGTAGTGGGCCCTGCTCGTACGAACGATACGTCATGCCCAACTATTTGTACAGAAATCTCCTTTCAAACGTTACAGAGGCACGCCCGCCGCCGCATAGGGACGTGAGCCAGTCAACAATTGTTGGATGGGAAGGCATCGATGTGCGATGCGCGTGTAATTGGGACTCCATGCCGCAATCCCGGTCGAGGCCGCCAGGACGATGGCGCTACGGCATCATCGATAGAGTTCACTGCCTTCGCGCTTGAAGCTGTCGGACATCTCCCCCAGGCCCTTCTTGCGCGCAGCGTCGGCGTCGATGCCGAGTTTATCCGCGTAGTCGCGGATTTGCTGGGTGATCTCCATCGAACAGAACTTCGGGCCACACATGGAGCAGAAGTGCGCGAGCTTGGCGCCCTCGGCGGGCAGGGTCTCGTCGTGGTATTCGCGGGCGCGGTCCGGGTCGAGCGCGAGGTTGAACTGGTCCTCCCAGCGGAACTCGAAGCGCGCCTTGCTCAGCGCGTCGTCGCGCTCCTGGGCGCCGGGGTGCCCCTTCGCGAGGTCGGCGGCGTGCGCGGCGATCTTGTAGGCGATCACGCCCTGCTT
>CAYPNI010000047.1:0-30446 GCA_964411925.1 uncultured Nitrospirales bacterium | reverse complement strand
CAGCGCGAGAAGGGGCTTGTTTACGTCAGTTTCGAACTCGCGCCTGGACGGTATGACGCCAAAAGCGCGCATACAGCCGGAAAACCCGTAAAACCAGCGGGGCGGTTTTGGTATTGTAGTCAGGGGGGAAACGCTTGACAGTGAACCGGCCCAGCGGCGGCCGTCGGGAACTGCAACGTTCAGGGGGAACATGGCCGGCGACAACGGAAAAAATGGTTCGGTCCTGCTCATCGACAGCGATCCCGGATTGCGCGACGTACTTGGCGAATATCTGGGTGCGCGCGGGTTCAGCGTGTTCGAGGCGGACGACGCGGCGCAGGGGCTGCAACGGTTTCGCGCGGCGCAGCCGTCCGTCGTGTTTCTCGATTCGGCGATTTCGGAAGATGAATCGAGCGAGATCCTGCTCGCGTTGTCCAAGGAAGCGCCTGACGTCCCCGTGGTCATTATCCTGCGCGACGGCGAACCACCGACGCGCCTGGGCAAGGTGGAACTCTCGGCGTACGAAGTGCTCCCGCGGCCCGTGTCGCATGCGGCGCTCGAACACGCGGTGCGCCATTCGCAGTTTCAGTCGCGACTGGCCGATGCCTCGCGCGCGCACCTGCGCTACCTGGAACGGCGCAACGTTCAGCTCGACGTGCGGCTGCACGAACTCGAGAAGCTCGGCCTCGACTTGCAACGGGAGAACCGCCAGCGGGCGAAAACCGAACAAGCGATCCTGCGCCAGATGCGCGGCCAGGAAGAGAACGAACTGAGGCTGCGCGCGGTGCAGGCGGCGTTCGACGGTGCGGGCGATCCCATTCTCATTACGGCGCCCGACGGCGCGCTGATCTATTCGAACGCGGCGTTCGACAACGCGTTCGGCCTGGGCGTGGCGGGCGCGGTATATGACCTGCGCAAAGTATTCCGCAACGCGGCAGTGGCGTCGAGCATGAAGCAGAATGTCGATACGCTGGGGACCTTCAGTTGCGAGGTCGAGATGGTGGCGACGGGCGGCCGCGAATTTCCGGCGCTCGTGCGCGCGAGCACGATCAAGGACGAATCCACCGGCGAATCGAGCCGGCTGTTCATCTTTACCGACATTACTGAACAGGAGCAACTGCGGAGACAGGCCTACCATGACGCGCTGACGGGCTTGTACAGCCGGCGACATCTCACGGACCAGCTCAAGCAGAGCATGAGTCTGGCGCGGCGCCACGGCCATCCGCTGAGCCTGTGCCTGTGCGACCTGGATAAGTTCAAGCATGTGAACGACACGTACGGTCACAATATGGGCGACAAGGTGCTCGAGACCTTTGCAAACGTCGTCCGCGAAGAGATTCGGACGGAAGATATCGGCGGTCGGCTCGGAGGCGACGAGTTTTGCATCGTGTTTCCGTATGCGCACGCCGAAGTTGCGGCGATCTGCCTTGAACGCATCCGGCGAAAATTCGAGCGCCACACGTTCGAGACCGAGGACGGCAAGAAATTTCACGCGTCGGCGACGTTCGGCGTGACCGACATGACGCCGCCGGACATCACGCAGGAGGCGTTCACGGAACTCGCCGACCAGTCGCTGTATGCCGCGAAGGAACACGGCCGCAATTGCGTCGTGGCCAACGGGAAGAAGATGGCCTGAACCAGCGTTGCTTTGGGCGTTCCCGGGCAGTCAAGCTATGCCGATGACGCAAGAACCAGCGCCAGCCGATGTTGCCGACGACATCCGCGCCGAGATGCGCCTGAGCAACTCGCCCGCAAAGCGATACATCTACATTGCGGCGGGGTCCGTGGCCTTCGTGCTGGGGATGATTGGACTGCTCCTGCCGGTTGTTCCCACGTCCCCGTTTCTGTTGCTGGCCGCGTTTTGCTACGCGCGCGGGTCCGAACGGTTCTACGTCTGGCTGATCACGAACCGTCACTTCGGGGAGTACATCCGCGCGCTCCGCAAGGGCGAAGGCATTCCGTTGCGCGTAAAACTCTACGCGATCCTCGTCTTGTGGCTGACGCTGGGCAGCAGCATCGTGTTCATCGTCCCGTTGTGGCCGGTGAAACTCGCGCTCGCCTTGGTTGGCCTGGGCGTCTCGATCTATATTGCGCAGTTGCCGACCAAACCCGAATAACAATTGCGGGAGCGCCCAGCCGTGCGTACCTTTGCCGCAAGAGCAGTCGTTGTCTGCCTGGCCCTCGTTGCAAGCGCCGCTTCCGCGGTGGAGCTCGTCGTGCACCGCGGGGACAACGGCCATGCGCCGGAGAACACGATCGCGGCGGCAAAGCGCTGCGTGGAGATGGGCGTGGAGTACCTCGAGTTCGACGTGCGGCGAAGCGCGGACGGCGTGCACTACGTGTTGCACGACCCGACGGTCGATCGGACGACGGACGGGACGGGCTCGATCCGGTCGTTGACTTCCGCGCAGATCGACTCGCTCGACGCCGGCAGTTGGTTCTCTGAAGACTTCAAGGGCGAGCGCATCCCGCGCCTCGAGCAGCTGCTCGATTTTTGCAAGGGCCGCATCAAGCTCTACTTCGACGTGAAAGACGCGGACCTCGAGTACCTCGTTAAGCTCGTGCGGGAGCGCAAACTCGAGGGCGATTCATTTTTCTGGTTCGGCAGCGCCACGATGGCGCGACAGTTCCGCGGCATCTCGCCGGATCTCGAACTGAAGGTCAATGCGAATTCGCCCGACGCGGTGCGGGCGGCGAAACGCGACCTCGGCGCGACGCTCATCGAATGCGGCGTGAACAATCTCACGCCGGAATTCATTCAGACCTGCCGGGAGTTGGGCCTGCGCATCATGGTGCGCGAGGGAAGTCCGGACGAAGCGGCATTCCGCCGGACGATCGAAGCCGGCGCGGATTTGATCAATCTCGATCACCCGGAGTTGTTTATCCGGATACAGAACGAGATGCGCGCGAATACGAACTGATTTCGTAGCGCCGCCATGATGGCGGCCCTTTGCGTGGGAGAGGCGGCGATGTCGGACAAGATTCTGATCTACGGTTCGTACGGATACACCGGAGACTTGATTACCCAACTGGCCGTGAAGGAGGGGGCGACTCCGACCCTGGCCGGGCGATCGCCGGACAAGCTCGAGGCGCATGCCGCCGTGCACGGTCTGCCGAGCAAGGCCTTTGGACTGGATGACGCCGCCCAGGTCGCCGGGGCGATTGCGGGTTTCAAGGTCGTGCTGCACTGTGCAGGCCCATTCTCGCGCACCGCACGGCCGATGGCCGAGGCGTGCATGAAGGCGGGCGCGCACTACCTCGACATCACCGGCGAGATCGACGTCTTCGAGACCATGGCCGGGCTCGATGCGAAGGCGAAACAGGCAGGCGTAATGCTGATGCCGGGAACGGGTTTTGACGTCGTGCCGAGCGATTGCCTCGCAGCGCACATGAAGCGTCGCATGCCGGACGCGAGAGAGTTGACGCTCGCGTTTCAGGCGATCGGGCGCCCGTCGCGGGGCACGTCGACGACCATGATGGAGAACATTCACAAGGGCGGCGCAATCCGCCGGGACGGAAAAATCACGCCGGTGCCGTCCGCGTGGAAGACGACGACGATAGATTTTGGATCAGGCCCGGTCAGCGTGATGACGATTCCGTGGGGCGACGTATCGACTGCGTTCCACAGCACCGGCATACCGAATATCCAGGTGTACATGGCGGCGCCCGCGCAGCTGCAAACGATGGCCAAGCTCAGCCGGCACCTGGGCTGGCTGATGGGTTCAGGCCCGGTGCAGGCGATGTTGCGGCGGCAGGTGCAGGCCGGCCCGGCCGGGCCGTCGGACGCGGAGCGAGCGAAGGGCAAGTCGCACCTGTGGGCGGAAGTGAAGAACGCGGGCGGCAAACCCCTCCACGCGCGCATGACGACCCCGGAGGGCTACACGCTTACTGCAATGACGGCCTGGGACATCGCCAAGCGGTGCGTCGGCGGCGCAGCAACGCCGGGCTTCCAGACCCCCTCGCGCGTCTTCGGTCCGGACTTCATTCTCCAGTTTCCCGGGGTCACGCGCGACGATCTCGAGCAGCCCTGATCCGCGCCGCGTTGCCGCCGCGGTCCGGCGTGAGGCATACTCGCGTTCAGGGGGAAATTCCGAATGCGAACCGCACTCGCGCTTTTCGTTTGTTTGGTCATGCCGTTCGGCCTTGTGTTCGGCGATGACGTCCAACCGTCCGATGAACCCGCCGAAGCGCCTCCCGGTGACACGCTCAGCGCCGATTGGTCCGGCCGGCTCGAACTCGGCGTGACCGGCAGGTTCGACACGGACGGCATCGGCGGACGCGGATTGGCGTCCGCGACCCGGACTGGTCCGAATGGCAAGCTCATGCTCGGCCTGCGCGGTGTTTTCGCGGGGACATCCGGGGAAGACGCGTTGGACGAGGCCGTGGTGTGGCAGGAATACGACCGCGACATTTCCGATCGATGGTTCTGGTTCGAACGGCTCGATCTCGAATACGACCGGTTTGAAGATCTGAATCTCCGCTCAACGCTCTCGGGCGGCGTAGGATATACGCTATTTCAGTCGCATCGCTCGGAGTTCAATATCCGCGGTGCGCTCGCGTACGAACATGAGGAATTCGAATCCGATTCGGATGACAGCTTTCTGGTCGCCGGTGGATGGGATTCATACTTCGAATTCTGCCGGTGGTTTCGTTACACGTCTCGGTTCACCTTCTTCCTCGAACCGGCGGACCTATGCGGCTGGCGCGTCGACTCAGAAAACGCGGGCGAGATCCCATTGCGCCAGGATTCGGGATGGAAATTCCGTTTCGGATTGCACACGGAATACGACGGCGACCCACAGTCGGGAAATGAAGAGCGCGACTTCTCCTATTTCGCTTCCATCGTGTACGACTGGGATTGACTCGACGCGGGCTACGCCTGGGCTTCGTCAATCGTTGCGTTATCGCCAGTGATTCGCCGGATATACCCGCCGGCCATGCCGACGAGGCGCGGGAGATTGCGCACCGTGTCGCGATCGTAGTCCTTGATGACTTCTTCGAGCTGGTCGTATCCGATGAGGTAGGGCGTGGTCTTTCGTCCTGGGACTTTCGGGCCCGACTGCCAACCGGCGAGCCGCCGTTCCGCTACCCACCGCGCGTGCTCCATTCGCGCCAACAGCTCGGTTTCCTCCGGGGAGAACGTGAAACCGCGGGGCGGTTGGCCATTGAGCGCGGCGATTTCACAGCCGACTGCGCGCAACTTTACGGGGATGTGGTCCGCCTGTTGCCGGCACGAGTCCTGAAGTAACGGTTCGAGTTTGCGCCACTCCGCATCCGCAGGCCCGGGCGGCATTCCGTCCGCGATCCGCTTCTCGGTGTACAAACGTTGGACCTCGCGTGCCTGCTTGTCGAGCACCTCGTCATCCAGCGCGCTCCAGTGGTTCACTTCCTCGAGCGTCCCGAAGGGGATGAGCCGCACACCGGTGGTGTGCGCGCGCAAGAGGGCGGCAAGCCCGTCCTGGGTCGCCATGCGCACGAGCATTGGGAGGTCCAGGCCGTCCAGAGCGGCGTGCGCCGAGAGGGCGCACGCGAGCGCCTTGGAATCGCCGCGAATGCACACCGCGAGCGTCACGATCTGTCCATCCTGCGAAGCGATCTCGCGCAACCGCTCCATCGCGCGCGGATCGTCGAATTCCGCCGTCACGAAGCGCAGGTCGCACACGTCACCCAGCGCCGGGTGCTTTGCACGGGTCATGTCCGCGCGGCGGTCGGCATCGCGATCGAACACGGTGATGCGGAGCGGCCGTCCGTTGGCAAAATGCGCGACTTTGGCGTACTGCAGGGCGAGCCCCAGGCCCATGCGGCCGAGTCCGAGGACGATCAGGTGAGAGGAACGCGGATCGTCCTCACCGATCGGCTCGCGATCGAGCGGGTGGTGCTGCGATGTAATGCGTGCCGCAGCGTCATAGGCATTGAATACATTCAAGTCCAGGGGGCCGTCCGCGCGGACGAACACCGGACTCGCCTTGAACAGCGAGGCGAGCTCCACGTCCACGATTTGGATGTGACACGGCAGCGGGTTTGCCTGTCGCCATGCCGAGACCGGTTCAAACGCGCGTTCCGCGGCGAGTGCTGTGCTGACGTTTTCGCCCTCATCACCATGCACGGCGACCAACGCGCGTGCGCGGCGGATTCCCGCGCGGCGCAACGCCGACGGCTCGGTCGCGTCCACATCGAGGAACCAGCCGCCTTGCTCCTTCCACTTGTCGCGCAACGCCGGGTCGGCGTCATGATCGACCACGACGACCGTCCGGCCCGCGGCGCGCGCGCTTCCCGCGACATGCAGTCCTGCGTCGGACAGCCCGCAGACAATCGTGTGCCCGCTGAGCATTCGAATCCATAGGCGGTTCGCCTGTTCTCCGAGAAACAGCAGCAGCACCTGGACGATCGCGGCCGCAGCGGCGATCGGCGCGAGGACCCGCGCGAATTCGAGTTTCAGCGGTACGGCACCGTCCACGGAGCCGGATTCGAGCGTGTACAACTGCCAGGTCTGGTAGGCACGGTCGAGAGGCGTCTTATGAGTTTCGGTCGGATTGAGAACGTAATATTCGGTGAAGCCCTGGTAGCCCAGCCAGGAAATGAGCAGGATGATTGCCACGAGCGCGGCGATGCTCGCGACCTGTCGTTGTGAAGCGCGGTACATTCGATGTCGTGACGCCCGTGTGGCGCTCCCTCGCGTAGAGTGGAAGGGAAGCTTGGCCGAGGCCCGTTCCGGTTGTCAATCGGCATGCGCTGTCGTATGATTCTGCGTCACCCTGCGGAGACGCCAAACACTCTATGTCCAAGACCCTGTTCATCAGCTACTCGACCAAGGATGCCGAGGGCGCGCAGGAGATCTGCCGGCTGCTCGAAGCGCGCGGCGTGTCTTGCTGGATCGCGCCGCGCGACGTGCCGCCGGGTGCGGACTGGGCCGAGTCGATCATGGACGGCATCAAGCAGGCGCAGGGGTTCGTGCTCATTCTGTCCGAACACGTCAACACGTCCCGCCACTGCAAGAGCGAGGTCGAGGTCGCATTCAGCGCGGGCAAGGCAGTGTTTCCGGTGCGCCTGAGCAAAATCGAGCCGAGCCAGTCGCTTCACCTGTTTCTCTCGTCCAGCCAATGGATCGACGCGTACGAACCGCCACTCGAGGCGCACATGGATCGGCTCGCCGCGGCCGTCAAACGGCTCACGGGAGACGCCTCCGCTCCGCCGCCCGCGCCGGCGGCATCGGCCTCACCGGCAGCATCCACGGCGAAGCGTCCCGCGGCGTCGGTCATACCCAAACAAGTCTCCAACCCGAAAAACCGCCGCTACATGATCGCCGGCGCGGCGATCGTGGTGCTGCTGTTCGCGGCGTGGGGGATACTGGGCCGCGGATCCTCGGAATCGCCCGACGGCGGCGCGAAGACGTCAAAGTCGCGAGGCGGAGCGCGGAAGGCGGGAGACCAGGCGACGTTTGACGGCATCGATTTCGTCTGGATCCCCGCGGGGACGTTTCAAATGGGTAGTCCCCCGGGTGAGACGAGCCGTGGCCGCGACGAGCAACTGCACGAAGTCATCCTGACCAAGGGGTTCTGGATGGCGAAGTACGAGTTGAAAAAGGAACAGTGGGCCGCGGTGATGGAGACGAAACCGTGGCAGGGGAAGGACAACATTCCGTACGCCGAGAACGGGCCTGCATCGATGATGACGTGGATCGACGCGAACCTGTTCACACGCAAACTCAACAAGGAGCAGGACGGCCCGTACCGCCTGCCGACCGAAGCGGAGTGGGAGTACGCGTGCCGGGCTGGTACGACGACCCCGTACAGTTTCGGCGTGCACGAGGGATTTCAGTTGCAGGAGCACGCGTGGTTCGTCGCGAACTGTTATCAGAACAAGGAGAACTACGCGCATGCGGTCGGGACCCGCAAGCCGAACCCGTGGGGATTGCACGACATGCACGGGAACGTCTGGGAGTTCTGCAGCGACTGGTACGGCGCGTATCCGTTTCCGGACGACGGCGCGGTGACCGATCCCAAGGGTCCCGAGACGGGCAACGGTCGCATTCTGCGCGGCGGGGCCTACGACAGCCGCGACTACCAGAACCGATCCGGGATTCGCCACACGCAATACGTGAACCGCTACTACCCGTCGGTGGGCATCCGGCTGGTGCGCGACGACACGCCGGATAATTGACCTGCCGCGCCGCTGTTTGTTATCCTGCGGCCTCGAAGTAGAAGCCCCGGCTTCTCACCCGGCGGCCGCCACTGGGCGTGCCAGGCGGGTCGTGGACAGAGTTTTGCCAGTGGTCTGTCTCGCGCGGCTGGGGTACACCTTCCGGCCGCGCGATTTTTTTGTGCACGCGCGGGCGGAATCGCGCAGGGCCCGGCGCTTTCACCGGGCACAGTAGGAGGAAGCAGCATCTACAAGCAAACGAAGGTGGACACGACCCGGATCAACGAGATGATCCGGTGCCCGCAGGTTCGGGTGATTGACGACAAGGGAGAACAACTCGGGATCATGCGCCCCGAGGACGCCCTGCGGGAGGCTGAAGCGAAGGGGCTGGATTTGGTCGAAGTCGCGCCGATGGCGCAGCCGCCCGTCTGCCGGTTAATCGATTACGGCAAGTACCGCTATCAGCAGAGCAAGCGCGCCAAAGAGGCCCGCAAGCATCAGCATACCGTTACGATCAAAGAGATCAAGTATCGTCCCAAGATCTCCGATCACGATTTCGAGTTCAAGACGGACCACGTGAAGGAGTTCCTGGCCGAGGGCAATAAAGTCCGGCTGACGATCATGTTCCGCGGGCGCGAAGTTGCGCACCCGGAGTTCGGGCGCGACTTGCTCGCGCGGATCGTCGCGGCGCTCAAGAACGACATCAGCGATCCGCCCGATACGGGGCGCCTGAGAATGGAAGGCCGGAATATGAGCGTGGTCGTATCGCCGGCGAAGCACCACTAACAGACGTAACGCCGGCCTCGGTCGGCGAGGAGAGAGGGCCATGCCAAAGCTAAAGACTAATAAAGCCGCCGCCAAGCGCGTCAAGTCGACGAAAAACGGCAAGTTCAAGTACACGCGCGCGGGTCGCCGCCACAAAATGGCCGCCAAGGCGGCCAAGCGCCGCCGGCAACTGCGCAAGATGGCGATCGGTTCCGACGGCGACCAGAAGCGGCTCGAAAATCTTCTGCCGTACGGCTCACACTAAAAATCGGTTTCGGCCTCGCGCCGCACCACGAGAGAGGTAACACGTCATGCCACGTTCGACCAATGCACCGGCTTCACGCAACCGCCGCCGCAAGGTACTCAAGCTGGCCAAGGGCTTCCGCGGGAGCCGCCACCGCCTGTTCCGCACGGCCAAAGGCGCGATCGATCATTCAGGGCAGTATGCGTTTCGCGATCGCCGCGCGAAGAAGCGCGACTTCCGCAAGCTGTGGATCGCGCGCATCAACGCGGCCGTGCGCGCCCACGGCATGACCTACAGCCGGTTCATCCAGGGCTTGAAACTCGCGGACATCAACATCAACCGCAAGATGCTGGCCGACATCGCCGTGCACGACGAGGCGGCCTTCGGGCAGATCGTCGAAGCGGCCAAGAGCAAGCTCGGCCAGCCTGCCGCCTGATGCGCGTCCTGCCCGCCGTCGACATCCGCGGAGGGCGCTGCGTCAATCTTGTCCAGGGCGACTACGCCCAGGAGACCGTCTTCGCGGACGATCCCGTCCGGCAGGCGATCCTCTGGCGCGATCAGGGCGCGGCGCTCGTGCATATCGTCGATCTGGACGGCGCGAAGGCCGGCCGGTGCTGCATCGAGCGCGAACTGCGCGCGATCGCGGCGGCCGGCGTCCACTTCGAAGTCGGCGGCGGCATCCGCGATCTCGATACGGTTGAAAAGCTGATCGAGCTCGGCGCAGACCGCGTCATCCTCGGCACTGCCGCGCACAATGACCCCGACCTGCTGCACCAGGCGGCCGCACACATCGGCCCGCGCCTCGCCGTGGGCATCGACGCGAAGGAGGGTCGCGTGGCGCTCGCGGGCTGGCTCGACGTCACCCAGACCTCGGCGATCGATTTTGCGAGGAAAGTCGAGGACGCCGGCGCTGGGCGTATCATCTACACGGACATTCTGAGCGACGGCATGATGAAGGGGCCCAACATCGATGCGACCCGCGAAGTGGCCGCGGCCGTGGACATCCCCGTCACCGCGTCGGGCGGGATGAGCTCGCTGACGGACCTCGAAGCGGTGCGCGCGCTCGAGCCGGACGGCGTGGACGAAGTCATCATCGGTCGCGCGCTGTACCTGAATGCGTTCTCGCTGCCCGAAGCCCTCGCGCTGGCCCGCGCGGGCTGAGCCGGCGCCATGAGCACCGAATTCAATACGGTGACCATCGTGGGCGTCGGTCTGCTCGGCGCCTCGCTCGGGCTCGCGCTCAAAGAACGCGCTCTCGCCAGGCACGTCATCGGCGTCGGCCGGCGGCACGAGACGCTGGAGACGGCGCGCGCGCGCGGCGCCATCGACGCGATGGCCGCGTCCGTGGCGGACGCCGTGCCCGATTCGGACCTGATCGTGATTTGCACGCCCGCGGCCGGCGTGATCAAATGCCTCGACGAAGCGCGCACCTATTGCGGCGCGCGTGCCGCGGTGACCGACGTGGCCAGCACGAAGGCGGAAATCTGCGCGCACGCGCGCGAGCGCTGGGCGAAGCCTTACCGGTTCGTGGGCAGCCATCCGATGGCGGGCGCGGAGAAATTCGGCCCCGAACATGCCGCGGCGGATCTCTACGACGGCAGCGTGGTTTTCGTCGAAGCGCCGGACGGCCACGCCGACGATGCGCACGCGGCGGTCGTCCATCTGTGGAATTGCGTCGGCGCGCATGTCCTGCCGGTTGACCCGGCGGAACACGATCGGTACGTGGCGCGCACGAGCCACGCGCCGCATGTGCTCGCCGCGGCGCTGGCGAAGCTCGCGGGGAGCGACCCGCGGTTGGGGCCGTTTGTCGGACGCGGGTTTCGCGACACGACGCGCATTGCCGAAGGCCGGCCCGAACTCTGGCGCGATATCTGCCTGACGAACCGCGAGGCCATCGCCGAATCGCTGACGGAAGTGCGCGGGATGCTCGACGACGTCATCGCGGCCCTGGAGACGAAGGACGCCGCGGCGCTGGATCGCTACTTTACGGAGGGCCGCGACGCGCGCCGCGGCCTGCTCGACGAGTGAGCGGCGTGCTCATCACCTTCGAAGGCATCGAAGGCTGCGGGAAAACCACGCAGGCGCGGCTGCTCGTGGACGCGCTCAGAAAGGCGGGGCGCGACGTGCTCGCCGTGCGCGAACCGGGCGGATCGGCGATCGCCGAGAGTATACGCGCGATGCTGCTTGACCCGGCCAACACCGCCATGTCGCCGCTCGCCGAACTGTTGCTCTACGAGGCGGCGCGCGCGCAACTCATCGCGGAAGTGATCCGTCCCGCGCTCGACCGCGGCGCGATCGTCGTGTGCGACCGGTTCTACGACTCCACGACGGCGTATCAGGGTGCGGGCCGCGGATTGCGCAATGTCGATTTCACGACGCTCAACCGCCTCGCGACCGGCGGGCTGACGCCCGACCTCACATTATTTATCGACATTCCGGTCGAAATCGGCCTCGCGCGTGCCAAGAACGGCGCGGAAGGGGACCGGATTGAACGCGAGCCGGCGGAGTTTCACAATCGGGTGCGGCAGGGATTTCAGGCGATCGCCGCGGCGGAGTCGAACCGCGTGCGGCGGCTCGACGGCGAGCGCAGCGTGGAGGACATCGCGCGCGAAGTTTCCAAGCTAGCTGAAGGCGTTATCATGGAGAAGAGTCGCTCCTAATCATTAGTTCCCATGCTTCTTTTCGTTCTCACTCAACCGGCATCCGCGGGCTTTCCAAGGTAAGCCATGCAACTCGATGAAATCCGCGATCAGGACGTGCCGCTGCGGTTTCTGCGCAGGCTGATCGATTCGAAACGCGTCCCGAACGGGCTGTTGTTCTGGGGCCCGGACGGTGTCGGCAAGGCGACAACGGCGCTGGCGTTTGCCAAGGCGCTGTTGTGCCCGGACTACGCAAACCCGGCCAGCCGTGACGCGCTCGCCGCACGCCGGATCGATCACGGCAACCATCCCGACCTGCGCATCGTCGCACCCGTGAAAAAGTCGCGCATCATCGACGTCGAGGCGATTGACGGCATCATTGAGACCGCGTCGCTGCGCCCGACCGAGTCCGCCTGGCGCGTGATTATTCTGCGCGAGGCCGATCGTATGCGCGGGCCGGCGCAGAATCATCTGCTCAAGACGCTCGAAGAACCGCTCGGCCGCACCGCGTTCATTCTGATCACCGAGTTTCCGCAATTTCTGCTGCCGACGATCCGCTCGCGATGCCAGCGCGTGCGATTTGGCCGGCTGAGTCCGGCGACGGTGACGGACCTTCTCGCGCGGGATCGTGGTATAGACCCGGCGCGTGCGGCGGCCATCGCGGCCGTGGCGCAGGGCCAGATGTCTCGCGCGCTTGATCTCGTGGACACCGATAAACGCGACGTCGTTTTGGATCTCGTGGCGCGGCTCGCGGACGGCGAAGAACCGCTCGCCGTTGCCGAGGAATTCTCGGCGTACGTAGCCTCGCAGCGGACCGCGCTCGAGTCGCAACTCAAGTCCGCGCCGGCGAGCGAGGCGGACGCGGATCTGAGCCGCGAGGCGCGCGACGAGATCAAGGACGAGATGGCCGCGGTCGCCGATGCACAGGCGCGCCGTGATATACTCGATCTGCTGTACCTGATCGAGACGTGGTATCGCGATATACTCGTGTACAGCGCGACGAAGGACGCGTCGCTCGTGCTCAACCGCGACCGGATCGAGGCGCTCGAGGGCGTGGTCGGCGCGGGCGTCGCGGAAAAGCTGACTGCGCTCGACAAGGCGCGGCGGTATTTGGAACGCTTCATAACCGAGGATCGCGTCTTTCGCGACCTGTTTTTCACGCTGGCGGGCTGAGCCGCCGGCGGGGGATGTGCCCATGACCCAGATTGTGCGCGTGCGCATGCGCAAGCCGCTGCGCGTTTTTCAGTTCATAGCCCGCGACATTGTGCTCAAGCGCGACGAGCCGTGCGTCGTCCGGTCCGATCGCGGCCTCGAGTACGGCGTATGCGTCGCGACACCCGAGGAGGCGACACCGCAAGACGAGGAACGCCTCAAGATGACCGTGGTGCGCCGCGCGTCCGACCACGACAACATGACGCACCGCCAGATCCAGATGGACGAGGAACGCGCCAAGGAAGTCTGCAAGGAAAAAGTCCGCGGACGAAACATGGCGATGAAGCTCGTCGAATGCGAGTACTCATTCGATCGCAAGAAGATCATCTTTTACTTCACCGCCGAAGACCGCGTCGACTTTCGCGACCTGGTGCGCGATCTCGCCCGCGAGTTCAAGGCTCGAATCGAATTGCGCCATATCCAGGTGCGCGACGAAGCCAAGATTGTGGGCGGCATCGGCTCGTGCGGGCGCGAACTGTGCTGTACCACCTGGTTGCGGGAGTTTCTGCCGATTTCGATGAAGATGGCGAAGCGGCAGAATCTTTCACTCAACCCATCGAAAATCAGCGGCCAGTGCGGCCGGTTACTGTGTTGCCTTGCTTACGAAAATGATCTGTATCAGCGGGGCCGCCGCATGGACATTCCGGAGAAACCCAAGCCGGAGGACCTCGGCACGCTGCGCGACGATATGGAGGAACACCAGGGTGACGCGCTCGAGTCGCTCCGGGAGAGTACGTTGTCCGACGTGATCCCCGAGGATGCCGCGCCGACGTGGGACGATTCCGATATCGAGACCGCCGGCGAGTATTCGGCCGAAACCGGCGAGCTGACCTCGGACGCGGACGACGTTACGTCGGATTCCGACGCGAACTCCGGCAGCAGCGGAGAAGTCGCGGATCGTCCGCAGGCGCAGCCTGAGCGCGGGCCGCGGCCCGATCGTCCGCGCGGCGGTCGCGGCGGGCGGCGGCGCCGGCGTGGACGCGGCGGCCGGGGCGGTGGTGGCGGTCCGCCGCCGGGCGGCCCCTCACAGAACTGACCGCGACCGATGCCGTTGGTCGATTCGCACTGCCACCTGCAGGACGCAAAATTCGACGCCGACCGCGACGAAGTCATCGCACGCTCAGTCGACGTGCTCGACTGGCTCGTGGTCATCGGCGACGACCTGCCGACCAGTGAAGCCGCCGTCGCGCTGGTTCGCACCGGCGTGTTCGCGACGGTCGGCGTTCATCCGTACTACGCCGGCACGGTTGACCCGGCCATGATCGATCGCCTTCGCGCGCTCGCGCTACGGCGGGGCGTTGTCGGCATCGGCGAAATCGGCCTCGACTATTACAAGCACAATGAGACGCCACGCGACGTGCAGCGGCGCGGGTTCATCGCCCAGCTTGAACTCGCCGCCGAGCTCGGGCTACCGGTCGTCATTCACAACCGCGAGGCCGACGCCGATCTCGCCACGATTCTGGACGACTACGCGCCGCGGGTGCCCGGTGGCGTGCTGCATTGTTTCGGCAGCGATGAGAATCTTGTGCATCGCGCCCACGACTGGGGTTTCTATATTTCATTCGCGGGCAATGTAACGTATCCCAAAGCGGAGGACCTGCGAGCGGCCGCGCGCGCGGTGCGCGACGATCGGCTACTCATCGAGACGGACGCGCCGTATCTCGCGCCGCAGGACGTCCGTGGGAGACGTTGCGAGCCGGCCTTCGTCCGTTACACCGCGGAGCGGCTCGCGGAGGTCCGTGGCGTGAGTGTCGAAGAGATCGCCGCGCGGACGGCTGAAAACGCCGCCCGCCTGTTCAACGTCGATACGCGCGGGTAACGCGGACGGTCACGTGCGGGACATTCATTCGTATCCCTACGTCGATTCGATACAATAGCCGCCGGGGCTGACCTCGACCCGCATGAACTCTTCCAGACATAACCGAACCGGCACGGCGCCCGTGGTTTGTCTCGCGGATGGCCGCGGGATGCGCAGCTTCGCTTCGCCCGCGCGCGAACTCGCCGCGTACTCGCCGGCGGACGTGCTCGCCGTGCTGCGCGAAGTCGAGCGCGAGGCCGCCGCGGGGCGTGTGGCCATCGGATGCGTGGCGTACGAAGCGGCGCCCGCGTTCGACCCGGCGCTGTGCGTGCACGCCCCGGGCGAGTTGCCGCTCGCGTGGTTCGCGGTCTTTGACGGCGAGCCCGAGTCCGACCATGCCCATCCCGAGACGGCGCCAGTGTCGGCGTTACGCTGGCGACCGGCCGTAGACCGGAGCGCGTATCGTGCCGCGCTCGATCGAGTCCGCGCGTGGATTGCCGCGGGCGATACTTATCAGGTGAACTACACTTACTCCACCCGTGCGGATTTTCACGGGGATGCGTGGACCTTCTTTCAATCGATGGCCAATGCGCAGCCGACCGAGTTCGGCGCCTATCTGGACCTTGGCCGGTTTGCGATCGCGTCAGTCTCACCGGAGCTGTTCTTCCGGCTTGACGGCGACCGCATCGTGACGCGGCCGATGAAGGGCACCGCCGGGCGCGGCTTGTGGTTCGCGGACGACGAGCAACGGGCCGCTGCGCTGCGCGCCTCGCCAAAGGAACGCGCGGAAAACGTGATGATCGTCGACATGATTCGCAACGATCTCGGCCGGATTGCCCGCGTGGGTTCGGTCGAGGTCGCGTCGCTGTTCGATACCGAGCGCCACCCTACTGTCTGGCAGATGACCTCGACCGTCGAGGCGCGCACCGACGCCGCGTTGCCCGAGATTTTCCAGGCCCTGTTCCCGTCTGCGTCCGTGACCGGCGCGCCCAAGGTGCGCACCATGGAGATCATCCGCGAGCTCGAGACCGGGCCGCGCGGTGTGTACTGCGGCGCGATCGGTTGGGTCGGCCCGGGCCGCCGCGCGCAATTCAGCGTCGGCATCCGCACAGCGACTATCGATCGCGAGTCGCGCACGGCCACCTATCACGTGGGCAGTGGAATCACGTGGGATTCGATCGTCGAGGCGGAACAAGACGAGTGCCGCCTGAAGGCGGGCGTCTTGCGCCGTTGTCGCCCGAGTTTTGACCTTCTCGAATCGCTTCGCTGGGAGGGAGGTTTCGCCCGGCTCGATCGGCATCTCGAACGGCTTCGCGATAGCGCGGCGTATTTCGCGTTCGAATTCGACGAAACGGCCATCCGCGCCGCGCTGGACGAGCGTGCAAGGACGCTGCAAGAGCCGTCGAAGGTGCGCCTGCTGTTGACGCGGCGCGGCCGCGTTTCGGTGGAGGCCCAACCGCTGGCGACTCCGCGCGTAGTTCGCCTGGGAGTCGCATCCGAGCCGATCGACGCGACTGATGTGTTCCTCTACCACAAGACGACGCGCCGCGTAGTCTACGATAACGCGCGCGTGATGCGGCCGGACTGTGACGACGTGATTCTCTGGAACGAGCGGGGCGAAGTGACCGAGAGCTCGATCGCAAACGTGTGTGTGCGCCACGGAGACGTGTGGTTCACGCCGCCGGTATCCGCGGGGCTGCTGCCCGGCGTGATGCGCGGGGAGCTGCTGCGTGAAGGTCGCATTCGCGAGTCTCGCCTACCGCTCGCGGACCTGCACGCCGCAGACGAAATAGCGCTCGTCAATTCCGTCCGCGGCTGGATGCCAGCGAGTCTGTCAGACGCCGCCACGCCATCGGCCGCGACCGCCTGATCGATGGACGAGCTGCTCGATCGGCTCAAGCGCGAGCGCCGCTGGGCCGTCGTCTTATTCGTAGTGGCGGGGCTGACGTTCGGTGCCGTTCAATTCGTGTTCGCGCCGGGATCGAACGAGGCCGATCGCGATCCTGCAGGGATTGCGGTCGATTCCGGGACGACACCGTGACGCCGGGCTGGAACCGCGCGGTCGGTTATATTCTCTGGCTCGCCGCCGCCGCTTGGCCGTTTGACCTGTTGAATTATGTCCCCGGTCTCGGCATGTCGTTGCTCGCGTTCCTCGCGCTGATACTCCTCCCGCTGCTGGTTCTCGATGCGTTGGGACAACAGAAGCTACGGGTTCCGTTTGAAGTGCTCGGGCCGGCCGCGGCCATACTCGCGCTCACGGGTCTCGATCTCGCCCTCCACGGCGCCGGAGACCACACGGGAGAGATCTTCTCCGGGTTGTTGCTGTTCGTCGCCGTCGTGCATTTCGCGCCGTCGAGCGACACGATTCGCCGCTATGCCGTCGTGTCGATGTTTTCCGGATTCGCCGTCACCTTGTGGACGCTCTTCTCTCGCCTCCTGCACCTCACACCGACGGCGTTCAGCGAGCGTAGCGGCGTCACGTTTTCGTTCGCCAGCTCCGTTCCCGCCGGGGTCCATCTCCTGCTCCTCTTCGCGGTCGTCTCGGTCAGCGTGGCCCGCGAGCGCCGGAACTCCCCGGTCGAGCGGGCCGCAGCGACCGGCGCGCTCGTGTTTATCGCATGCGCGCTGGGGGGTTCTGCCATATTGTGGTCACTGGGCACGCGTTCGATCCCGGTTGTGGCGTATCCCACGCTCAACCGATTCGGGATCGTCGCTGCCGTGGTGACGCTTTGGCTCCTCGTGCGGATCTTGGCAAAGGTGGCCGTTTCGGCGGGCCGGCAGCGCGAACCGTTGCACGACTGCTGGCTGAGCGCGGGTTTCGTGACCATCCTGGCCTGCGCCGCCGTACCAGTACCGCCGGGAGCCTACCAGGGATTCCTGGCAGCACTGGCGTGCGCGAGCGTATTGCCCGGCCGTCTGGCGTTGCGCCCGGCACGCGCCGCCCTCGCCTTGTATGCGATTCCAATCGCGCTCGCCGCGCTCAATCTCGCGATCGTGTTCCCCGGTAACCTGCGCGACCAGCGGCAATACGACACGGCTTCCCGGCGCGACTTTGGCGCGGGCCGTTTCGCCCGCCTGCTCTCCCGGCTCGACACGATCGAACATCACGCGCCGGCGGAGGTTCGCTCGCACCTGTGGCGCGCGCGGACCGCGCTCGCACTGGGCGAAGCGAACTGGGCGAGTTTCGAGTTTGCACGCGCAGTGCAGCCGCCGAGCGGCCGGTTGTTGCTCGCTCCTCCGACGAATTCCGAACGGCAGGATTTCGTCGTGCAAATGCGCGACGCGGTCGCGACGATGACCGGACTGGACAGCGTGTGCGCGTTCGAGCGTACACTGATCGCGCACGGTGATCGCGATTCCGCGCTGTATTCGCTCCGTCTCGAGACCGCCGTCCCGCTCACGCACATCGAGTCCGCCGACGCCGCGCCGTATGCCGAGACGGTCGCGCACATCCTCGGCGACGACGCCATCGCGCGGGATCTGGGCTTCTGGTCGGCACAGGAGCTGGTGACGTTATTGATGTCCTGGGGCGCGCATGTCGACGAGTCGGCCGCCGCCGCGGAAACGGAGCCGTTTGTGCTTTCCGCGCAACGGGACGCCGAAGGCCTGTCTGTCTTCGTGTATCGCCGCGGGCACTTCGAGACGATGCACCGTAATCTCGCGCCGCCGCGCGCGGAAACCGTAGACGCGCTCGCCGAGGGTTGGCTGCGCTGGTCGGAGGATGCGGTCAAATCGAATGCGTACTCGCTCACGCTGACGAGTCATTCCGGGGAACAGAACGTCGGCCGGCTCGAGTTGCACGACCACGGGCCCGCGGCGTTCACGCTTTCGGACTCGCCGCCGGATATTCCCTTTACGCCGGCAATTTACCTGCGCGTGGCGCGGTAGGCCGGTTGCAGCGCGATCCGGCGCCGTGGCACAATACGGCCAGTTCACGGGCATTCCGCTCGCATTCCAAATCCGGTTCGGAGCGACCCTCATGTTCATTTTGTCCAAAGACGAAGACGATGAGAAGAAAAAGGACGACCTGGGTTCGCTGATTCTGAAGGCGCGGACCGTGCTGGTGAACGGCCAGGTCGATCAGGAACTCGCGCAAAAGGTCATTTCCCAGCTGATCGTGCTGGACGCGGAGTCGCACGACCCGATCAAGGTCATTATCACGTCGCCCGGCGGCCACGTCGATTCGGGCTACGCGATACACGACATGCTCAACTTTATCGAGTCGCCCGTCGTGACCATCGGCGCGGGCTGGGTCGCGTCCATCGCGGTGCCGATTTTCTTCGGCGCACCCAAAGGCAAACGCTACTCGTTGCCCGGTACGCGTTTCCTGATTCACCAGCCCAGCGGCGGCGCGGGCGGCCAGGCCGCGGACATCCGCATCGAGGCGCAGGAAATCATCAAGATTCGCAAGCGCATCAACGAGATGATCTCCAAGGAGACCGGGCAGCCGGTCGAGAAAGTGACCAAGGACAGCGAACGCAACTTCTGGATGAGTGCCGAAGAGGCCGTCAAGTACGGCCTGGTCGACAAGATCATCTCGAAGTCGTCTGAGGTGAAGTAGTCGCGGGCGCTTCGGGAAGCTGGGCCCGAATCCGGTCCCACATCATCTCCGCGAATTTGTCCGACCCTCGCTGGTTCCAGTGTCCGTCGTGTGCGAGCCAGTAATCTCGATCGATTGCTTCCGCGGGGATTTCGCGGAACGCGTCCACGCCATCGATGATCTCCGCGTCGAACAGGCGCGCGAAGTCGCGCAACACGCCCGAGGGCGGCGTGCGGTTCATTGCGTCCTCGCGTGACGGTACGCGGACAACGTAGACGGGCCAACCTTCGCGTTGGCAAGTCTGCGCGAGTTCTTCGGCGAGACGCAGCGGGCCGGGCATCAGGCGATCGTTCGACGTCGGCTCTCCACCCGCGAAGGCCTCGTCGTTGTCGTTCAGCGGATCGCCAAGCAGCGTGCGAGCGAGGTACGGCCGCCAGGGCCGGCGCCGGGTTGGGTCATATTCGCCGCGCAACATCTGCTCAAACGTTTCGTGGTCGAGAATCGCGCGCGAGCGGCGCGTGACGATCGGCGCAGCATCCGCCCACGTCTTCGGCCACGTATCCGGGTCCCAGGACGGCGCCAGGCCGACCCTCACGCCGCCGTGGGCGTGATCGGACATCAGAAAGCGGCGGTGCAGATCCCCGACCTCCGGCGCATCAAACACGGCGAAGACCACGCCGTCCAGCTCGTAGCCGTCAGCCACGATCACGCGGTGCAAGACGCTCCACCAGTTCGCAAGGCCCGCGCCGCCGATCGAAAAGTTGAGCAGCCGGACGTTCTTGGCCTCGGCGCCTGCGAGATCCTCCACGCGTTCAGGCCATAGGATGTCCAGGGCCTTCATCGCACTGAACGAATCGCCCAGCACGGCGAGCCGCAGCGATTCACCATCCGCGCGCTTCACCGTGAAATCGCGACGATCGGAGAACCCCTGCGCATTGCCCTCGAACCGTTCGACGTGATCCACCTTGCCGTCGGTCAGACGCGCCGCCCGGGACGGGATCGGCGTAATTCGGACGCCCAGGACCGGGTCAAACAGAATTGTTCGTTCCGACGCTTCAAACACGCGCATGGAACGCTGCGGGAAGATGACGCCGTAGACGCAGAGAAGCGTGAAACCGAGTTCCAGCAGCGCGCAGAGGACGACGAAGGGTACGATGACGCCAGCAACGCGGCGCATGGCACCGGCGCGGCCCATCGGCGCTCAGAGCGCCCAGGCGCGGTCTTCCGGCTCGACGACCTTGTCCTGCGCGCGGATGTAATGCAATGGGTCGCGCACGGCGCCGAGGTTGGTGATCGGCGCCGCCTCGACTTCACCGAAGAGTTGTGCGTAGTCGCCGTGGAACCCGTCGCAGATGTGGCGCAGGGAACATGAACCGCAGGCGGCGTACTGTTTGTAGCCGGCGTCGTGGCTCGCGCGCACGGCCCCCTCCACGTGATACACGCGGTTCTTGCCGAACAGCCAGCTGACGCGCGCGAGTGTTTGCTGCGCGAACAGGCCGAGCCGCCCCAGGATGCGCCGCGCGTGGTAGCGCGACGTGATTCCGGGGTAGCGGTAGGTGATCCAGCGCGCAAACGGCCCGATGAAGAACGGCGGCACGAGGTCGCCGCCTTTCATGCGTTCGGGCTGTAGACCGGTCCAATTCCAACTGTTGTAGTCCCACTCGTGATGGTCGTAGGAAAGTTGCTGGAAATTGTAGAAGTTCTTCCTGTGACGCTCCTCGGCCATGCACAGCGGCAGGTAGCGCACGTTGCACTCGATGCCGGCCTTCTCGAGGATGTCCATCGCCTCGGTGAGATACGGCTTGATGTCCGTGTACCGCGCGACATTGTCGTGGGTGCGGATGCCCGTTTCCTGATCTTCGAAGGGATTGAACGCGAGGAAATTCACCGCGTTCGCGCCATATGCGACAGCCTTGCGCGCGATTTCGGGGAGAATCGGCACGACGGGCTTCGACATCGTACAGTTGAACCGGAACGGCACGCCAATCGCCCGCATGTTCTCGATGGCCGCGATGATCTTCTCGTAGGACCCTTTGCGGCAGACGACCTGGTCATGGATGTCGCCGATGCCATGGAGGCTGACAAGGAAATCGCGAATGCCGGCGTCCTTGAATTCCTGGAGTTTCTCCCGTTTGGCGAGCACGAGCCCGTTCGTGATCAGCGTGGGGTAGAGGCCAATCTCGCGGCAGTAGCGGATGAGGTCCAGGATGCCGGGGTAAATCGTCGGCTCGCCGCCCTGGATATCAATCGCGGTGTTGCCATAGGTCTGTCGCAGCGTCCGGCAAATCTCTTTGGACTTGTCGAGCGACATGAACGGGTGCTCGGGATGCTCGGTGTCCTCGATGCGGTTGAGGAAGTAACAGAAATAACACCGGAGGTTGCAGGTTTGCCCCAGCCACAACACGCCGCGTTTCGTGAGCGTGCGCCGCCGCGTCTTTTGGAGTGCCGGGCGCGCCTCGGCGTGCTCGGATGCAACGCCGGGCCCAGCCGCTACCGTACTGATTACGGACATGTACTGCTCACCGCCGGATGTGCAATTTTACGCAACAAATCATGAGTTCAGGAACAAAATGATAGCAGAATCCATAGGGGTCAACAACCGGTGTAACGCCGGATGTGCGGGCGTACTTGCGACTACAACTGGGCTACGTCGCCCGTGTGCGGCTGCCAGCGCCAGAGATACGCCGCCCGCAGAGCATCGATGCGCCATGACTTGTCCACCGTCCCGCGCGCCGCGAGTGATTCGGTCGTTGCGCTCACGTGTTCCGGAGCGGGGTTGATCAACAAGATCCAACAACCGCCGGCAGCGGGCAACCGGCCATCCAACACCTGCTGCGATGTGGACGGATCGAGGACTGTCACGCCGCGGCCCTCCGAGTGGAAGTCAACAGCGGTGAATACGAGCCGGTCCTGCGTGAGCACGACGTCGCCCTCGCCTGCGTTCGCCGCTATGGTGTCGACGATTCGATCGAATGGCACGCGGTACGGACCCGGGAATTGAAACGCGAAGTACATGGCCATGGGCAACGAGAGCGCTAGAGTCGGAATCCAGACGGATCGCGCTCGGGAAAGCCCGAAACCGATCAGCACGTACGCGGGATACGCCGCGTACAACATATAGCGCCCGACAAACATCGGCCTGACCAGAAACGACGCCGCGATTGCGCAGACGAGCGGCACGAAGAACCACAGTCCCAACAACGCCAGCGTCTGCTTTCCGCCGAGCTGCGCTGTCTTCTGATCGCCGGGATCGTTTCGCCGGCGCAGGAGTGCGTGGATGCCGAACACGGCCGCCCCGAGCACGGTGAGCGTCAGCAACCATTTCAGGATCGGGTACGCTGGATAGAGCGCTTCGCCCCAGACGGTGAACGGCCGCACATCGGTGGTCCCGAAGGAATGACCGGCCAGTTTCCTGACGTACGAGGCAATGCTCGAACCGCCGCCGAAGATGCTCGGCAGACGGATCCAGCCGACGTGTTCATCCAGGTTCCCCGCATTGAACACAGTCGGAGTCGCGTACGCGTGGATCGCGATAACGCCGTTCACCCCCGCCCATAACGCCGTCTTCCTCATATCGAACGGCCGAACTGAGATAAGGAACAAACCCTGCGCGACGGGCAGGAACACCGTGAGGATGTGCGTCCAAACCAACGACGCGTTCAGCGCGCAGTTCAAAACGAACCACGCTGCCGAACCGCCGCGGGACATGCGCATCAAGCTGTGCATCGACAGAATCGAAAGCAATGAAACAAGGCTGTAGAAACGAATCTCCTGTGAGATGTAAATGTGCCACGGCATGAACGCGGTCCACGCCAACGCGATGAGCGCGGTTCTGGTGTTCAGCAACGACCGCGTGAACACGTACAACGCGAGCAGACTGCCGATGCCGTAGAGGACCGACAGCATCCGTACAGACGTGACCTCCGTGCCGGCCAATCTCGCCCACGCGTACTCCGTGATTTCGTAGACATTGAACCAGGGAATGGGGGTGAGTTCCTGGCAACGGCTGAGGAACTCGGACAACGTGGGGGAATCCAGCAGCGATACCGTGATGATCTCGTCGTACCACGCCGCCTCGTTCTGGAGGTTTGTTACGCGGACTCCCAGCGCGAGGAGCAGGATTGACGAAACCAGGGCGATTTCCAAGCCAGGCGACAGGGGGCGGACTCCGGACGCGGGTTGATTCCGATCCACCAGTTCATTGTCCGGCACGTGGCGTGTCACCCTCGGTGGGGCGCTTAAACACGGCGCCAACGATTGGCGCGGGCGCGTATGAAGCCCGTCCGTGCGCCCGGATTTATCCCGTTGCTCCGCTCGCCGCGGCGTGCGGCTTGGGCGCTTTTGCCGGGGCACCCTGCTTCACGCAGCGGTAGATGATTTCCTTCGGCGGAATCCGGAACCGCGAACATTCCTCGGTGGACAGGAACGTGTGAGGCTTGACCTCCTTGAAGTCGAACACGTCCAGCCGGTCCTTGAAGTCGCTCGTCGCGTACGCCCAGATATGGTAGTGAATGTCCGGGTCGGGGATTTCCCACTCGACCGTCTGTTTCAACGTCATGTCAAACGGCACCATGATGTAGGCGACTCCGCCCGGCTTGAGCACGCGGCGAATCTCGCGGATGGCATCGCGATCGCGCCGGACGTGTTCGAGCACGTGCAGGCAGAACACGATGTCGAAGGATTCCGACGCAACGCCGAGCTTCTGGATGTCCGCGAGGAAGCCGGTGCCCTGCAGGCAGCGATACTTCGCGACTTCCATGTCGTACTCGGTCGAGAAATATTTGAGACGCGTGTTGTGCGCGAAAATCTTGCGCACGTCCGCTTCCGCCGCGAAATGCAGGAGGCGGCCCTGGGTATCGGGCAGGCCGGGATCGTGCCGGTGAATATAGAGATGCAGCATGCGCTGGCGCTCGTGGGAGCCGCATCCGGGACAGAAGACGCTTGGCAGCCAGAACTTCGTGGTGTCGTCGGCCATGAAGTCGTAACCGCGCCAGCCGCAGCACGGGCACTCGACCCGGCGATACCGTTCGTCGCGCTCGCTTCGCTTGTTGCCCTGCCGGGTCCAGAAGTTGGTCAGGCACACCCGCACGAAGATGCATGCGGACCGAAAGCCCTTCGCCTGCCAGCGCTGGACGAAGCCCGTCACGATGTCCACGGGAAAGGCGAGCGCGTCGAGCAGGCGCTTCATTAAGTCTCCCTCAGCCCCTGGGCGGCATTACAACGCCCAGCTCGCGTCCTCGCGCTCGACGACCTTGTCCTGCCGTTGGATGTAGTACAGGGGATCGTGCACGCGCGGTTTGCCGGGGTCGATGGGCGTGGCCTCCGCGGTGCCGTGGAGCTCCGCGTAGTCGCCGTGGAATCCGTCGCAGATGTCGCGCATCGCGCAGGACTCGCAGCCCTCGTGGTACTTGTACTTGAGCTCGATCCGCGCGCGTTTCTTGGCCTCGTTGCGATACAGCCAGTCCTTGCCGATCACGGTTTGCGCCACGCGCGACATCACGCGCTGGCCCGTGAAGCGAATCTTGCCGCGGACCGGGCGGCGCTGGTAGTTGTCGCGCACCATCTCCGGGATGCCGCGGAACACGCGATCGGCGAACGGCCCGAGCCGGAACGGCGGCACGAGATCTCCGCCCTTCATGCGCTGAGGCTGGAGGCCCGTCCACATCCAGCTCTGGTAGTCCCATTCGTGGTGGTCATACGGCAACTGCTGGAAGTTGTAGAAATTCTTGCGGTGTTTTTCCTCGGCCATGCACAACGGCAGATAGCGCACGTTGCACTCGATGCCGGCCTCTTCGAGGATGTCCATCGCCTCGCCCAGCTTGGGCTTGATGTCGCTGTAGCGCGCGACATTGTCGTGCGTGCGGATGCCGGTTTCCTGGTCCTCGAAAGGGTTGAACGCGATGAAGTTGACCGCGTTCGCGCCGTACTTGACCGCCTTGCGCGCGATCTCCGGGAGAATCGGAATGACGGGCTTGCTCATCGTGCAGTTAAACCGGAATGGCACACCCAGTTCGACCATGTTTTCGATGGCCGCGATGATTTTTTCGTAGGCGCCCTTGCGGCAGACAACCTGGTCGTGGATATCGCCGATGCCATGCAGGCTCACGAGGAAATCGCGAATCCCCGCGTCCTTGAACTCCTGCAGCTTTTCCTTTTTGGCGAGGACAAGGCCGTTGGTGATCAGCGTGGGATAGAGGCCGATTTCGTTGCAATACCGGATCATTTCGAGAATATCGGGGTGGATCGTCGGCTCGCCGCCCTGGATATCGATGGCGGTGTTGCCGTAAAAGTAGCGAAGCGTGTGGAAGATTTGCTTCGCCTTCTCGAGCGTCATGAACGGGTGTTCAGGGTGTTGTGCGTCTTCGATCCGGTTCAGGAAATAACAGAAATAGCAGCGCAGGTTGCACGTCTGGCCGAGCCAGAGCACGGCCCGTTTCGTCAGCACCCGGTGCTTGGTCTTCTTAAGATCGCGCCCGCCGTTCTTCGACGCCCCGTTACCCGGTGCCTCGATCGCCAGCGCGGCAACTCCATCGCCTGACATGAGCGTCCGCTCCAATTCGGTCTGCCCTGAAAAAGGGCCTAAACCCTTTCCCGTCAACCCCGTGAGGATAGCAGAATCCAGAAATACGGACAACCGAACGGGCAACAACGCGCCGACGCGCGGACCGTCGCGAGCGCGTGCCTTCGGGCCGTGGTTATCCCGCGGGCGGAGCCTCTATACCGATCGTCCCGGAAAAATAGGGATGCGTGCCCGGTTCCAGCGTGAACACGCCGTGCCTCGGGCTGGCCAGCGCCTGGAGCACGCGCGAATTCTGCGCGCGATCGGTATTGAGCACCGTGAACACAAACGATCCCGGCTCGGTCAGTCCCAGCGTGAGGCCCGGTACCGCCGCGCCCCACGCGGATACGGCCGTTCCCGCCGCATAATCGCGATTGACGTGGACCCAGTCGTCCGTAGCGGGACCAATCTCCGGGAAGGCGCCGGATTCAGTGGGGGTCTGCCAATTGGTGTAGTCGGCGGGCAACAGGACCGAGGCCTGATACTCCTGGATTTGAATCGTTTCGTACACACGCAGCGCAATCGCGACATTGAGCGTGTTCCGCGCGCCCGGCGTGATAATCCACTCCATCCCAAACGGGAATCGCCGCGATTCGCCGTTGACACGTACTGAGTCACCGTTGCGCTCAAGCCGATCCCAAACGAGGCTCGTGCTGTCGTTCCATAAGTTTCTGATCAACATCGAGCCGTACAGATACGCCCGCGCGGGAATGCGAGCGCCGTCGTCAGTCAGCAGCAGCCGTCCGCGATCGAACCGGCCGCGCAACGCGCCAGAGACGACCGTCTTTTTCGCGACCTCCGCTCCCAGCTCGTTGATGAGCCCCTCGCGGCTGGACCCGATCTCAATCCGCGCGCGAAAGGCCTCGGTGCGGCCGTCGGACAACGGCACGCCGCCCGAAAACGTCTGCTCCTGCAAGATGAACAGCCGGCTTCGGGCCATAAAGTCTGAGTTCCACCACGAGCCGCGCAGCGTGGGCACGGTGGTTTCGAACGAGACGCGCACGGCATGCCGGGATGGGTCGTCCTGGGACAACAACCCCGCGTGCTCGCAGAGCAGCTCGGGGGACCGCGCCGGGGTCCACGCGGTATCGTCGGGAATGATGTCGTGAAACGTGTCCGACGCATCGTCGTAGACCCAACGCGTATATTCGGGCGGGAACGCGAACCGCGTCTCCAGCGCGGACAACCGTAGTGGCCGGTCGCATTCGTACGCCACGGACCACAACAGTACTTCGTTCTCGATTCGCAGATCCCACACCAGAGTCAGGCCGATTCGCGGCAACCTGCCACGCGCCGTGCAGCGTGTTTCCGAACGGTCGGTGATCTCCCAGGACGCTTCGAGCGAGTTCTGCCAGGCGTTGACCGCGTGGACGAACGTGGCGATCCCGTGCACGGAAGTCACCTCGTCTTCGTCGAAGAAGATGGAGATGCGCCCGTTGCACAGAATCACTTCCAGGCGCCCGTCACGCAAGGTGTGCAGCCCTTCGACCACGCCGACCTGGCGCAAGTAGAAGTCGATCGCCCTGGACGGCGAACTGCGCAGGATCATCCGGCCCTGGCTCAGCAGGATCACGCGCTTGCACAAGACATTCACGATCGCGAGGTCGTGTGAGACGAACAGCAGCGTCTTTCCCTGATCCATGAGCTCGCCCAGGCGGTGTCGGCAGCGTCGTTGGAACGCCTCATCGCCGACGGCCAATACCTCGTCGATCAGGAAGATATCGGGATTGGTGAACGTTGCGACGGCAAAGCCGAGCCGCACGTACATCCCGCTCGAATACGTCGCCACCGGGTGATCGATCGCGTCGCCGATGCCGGCGAACGCGATGATCTGGTCCATGATGGATTCGGTCTGCGCGTGGCGCACGCCGTGAATGCCCGCGTTGAGGAAAATATTCTCGCGGCCGGTCAACATGGGGTGAAACCCGGCGCCGAGTTCCAGCAGTGAGGCCACGCGGCCGTACACGCGCACATGGCCCGACGTCGGCGTGGTCACGCCGGCAATGATCTTCAGCAGCGTGCTCTTGCCCGAACCGTTTGCGCCGATGATCCCGACCGATTCTCCCGCCTCGACCTCGAAGGAGACGCCGCTGAGCGCGGTGGACTCGTCCGGCCGGACGCCAGACATCCAGTCGCGTATGCCCCCCTTGCCGAGGAACACACGCGTGCCGCGCGCGGTGCGGTAGAGTTTCGAGACGTCTTCGACCTCAATGATGCGCATGGGACTCGCCGCTCATAGTTGGTCGGCCAGGGTGCCCGCGCGCCGGCGGAATAGCACCGTGCCGGACACGAGCGTGGCCAGCGATGCCGCCAGGGGCCATGCGAGATGCGCGGGCGAGGGTGGATTGCCGAACAACAGGGCGTCCCGGTATCCCTCGATGAGGCCGACCATGGGATTCGCGAAGTACAGCGTGTAGAGCCAGGGGGCACCCATCTCCGCGAGCGCGTCCCGGACGATCTCGGCATTGTAGAAAACCGGCGTCGCATAAAACCCGAACAGCAGCGCCGCGCCCGTGATGTAGGCGACGTCGCGAAACGTCATGTTCAGCGTGGACAACGCGAGCGCGAGTCCGACGACGAGCATGAACTCGATGACGAATACGGGGACGAGCCAGACGATCGTCGCCGGCGGAATTCCAACCAGAACCGTCCGGAGCAAGAGCAACAGTACGAAGCCGATTCCAAAATTCACCAGCGCGCCCCCCACGGTCGCCAACGGGATGATTTCTCGCGGGAAATTCACTTTCGTGACGAGGTTCTCGCTGTGAACCAGCGACGTGGCGGACGCCGTGAGCGACGTTGCCAGGAATTGCCAGGCGAGCAGGCCTGTCAGGATGAATACGGCGTCAAAGCCCGTGCCGTGGCCAAGCGCGCGGCCGCCGAGGTCCATCCGGAACACCACCGAGAATACGAACGTCAGCACGAGCATCAACAGTAACGGCTCGAGCACGGCCCACAGGAAGCCGAGCGCCGCGTAACGGTAGCGGATGCGGATGTCTTTCCAGACAAGGTCGAACAGTAATTCGCGCGCACGCACCAGGTCCCGCGGCAACCGCGCGAGCGACGTGGCGTATCGCTCCGTGTAAAAGGGCTCGGCCATGCGCGCAGATGGTAACACTACCGCGCCGTTATGCGCACGCTTCGCCCGCGTCGTTACGGGCTTCCGTCACGATGGCGGCGGCCGCCTGCGCGAGAAATCGGCGCGCGACAACCGGATCGCGCGTGTCGGCTCCGGCGATCCGCTCGAGCGACTGCACACCGGAGAATCCGGCACCGCGCAACGCGTCCGGTTCGAGGTCCACGCGCCCGGCCGCCGCCCAACACGCGACGCCGCAATCGCGGGCGAGGCGCGCAACACCCGCCGGCGCCTTGCCGCGGAGCGATTGATCGTCGAGGCGGCCCTCGCCGGTAATGACGAGGCCGGCCCGGCCGATGCGCTCGGCGAGACGAATCGCATCGGCGACCACATCGAATCCCGAGCCGAGTTCTGCACCGCAGAACGCCATCAGTCCGGCGCCGAGACCCCCCGCCGCGCCGGCGCGCGGCGTGTCGATCACGCGAAGCTGGAATTCCGCCTCGACGTATTCACCGAAGTGCCGCAATGCCGCGTCGAGCATTTCGCACGCCTTAGGCTCGGCGCCCTTCTGCGGTCCGTAAACGAACGATGCGCCCGCCGGCCCGCAGAGCGGGTTGTCCACGTCGCATGCGCCGACGACGTCTACATGGCGCAGCCCTTCGCGTACTTTGAGCGGATCGATCCAGTCGAGTCGCGCGAGCGCGAACCCGCCGAGAGGCAACTCGCGGTCCTTCGCGTCACGCAAACCGTAGCCCAGCGCCTGCGCGAGGCCGGCGCCCGCGTCGTTCGTCGCGCTGCCGCCCAGGCCGACGATGATTTTCCGCACGCCTTGCGCGGCCGCGTGCAGCATGAGTTCACCCGTGCCGTACGATGTTGTGAACCCGGGATGGCGTTTCTCGGGCGGCACGCGCCATAACCCCGATGCCGCGGCGACGTCGATCGCGGCGGTGCGGCCGTCGCCGAGAATGCCGTACTGCGCGCTCACCCGCTCACCCAGCGGGTCGCGCGCAAAGGCCTCGATCATGCGGCCGCCCGTCGCACGCACCAGCGCCTCCGCCGTGCCCTCGCCGCCGTCCGCCACCGGCGCGAGGTCGATCTCCGCCGAAGGAAGCGCGATGCGGACGCCCTCCGCCAGCGCCTCGGCCGCGGCCGGCGCGGAGAGACACTCCTTGAACGCGTTCGGGGCGATTACGACGCGCATGACGCCAAACTCTTTGCGCCCGGCGCGCCGGGTTGCCGGATTTCGTGGAATCGTCGTATCATTCGATGCAGTTTACATCGGGGGTAGTCAACGTGAAACGGATTCTAGTGCTTTTCGTGTCAGCGGTGATGGTCGCCGGGCTCGCGGGTTGCAACACGGTTCGCGGCATGGGCCGGGACATCGAAAAGGCCGGCGACAAAATACAGGACGTCGCGGACTGAGTCACCCGCCCGCGGGATCCCGGCCGTAAATTGCGATCTCCGGCTTGCCGATGATCCCGGCGTGCGTCGTGTC
>CAYPNI010000046.1:0-30714 GCA_964411925.1 uncultured Nitrospirales bacterium | reverse complement strand
TCGCGATCCCCGCCGCCGACATCGCCCGCCGCTTCAAAAGCGCCATGTCCCTCATGCCCAACGGCCTCGCCGCCGGCATGACGGCCCAGGAACTCGCGGATGTGGTGGCGTTCATGGAGTCGCTGAGATAGGCAGCGTTGAAGGACAAATCAGATGCCGAGCCTTCTAGGGAGAAGGGGACTAAGCGTGACTTCATCGGGCGTATTAGGAAGAAGTATAACCGCCGGTAAACGACATAGCCAGTCAAGCAAGCTCGTGCACTTCGCTCGAAGATCGTCGTCTGCAACTGCGGGGGGCTTCTGCGCAAGAAAGTGGCGAATTTTTCTGATGCCGTCCACTAGAGAATCCCGCGCCTCATTGGTGGTCACAGCGAGCTGCGCCAGACTCGGAGGCGATCCGATTTTGCGACCTAACTCAGAAATCTGTGATTCAATGCTCGCACGGAGTCCTTCGAGACCTGCAACTAGATCACCGCGAGCTTTGTCGGACCTATTGCTGCTCTTAGGCTGAAGTGCTAGGAACTTATTTGTAGCAACTACATAACTTACCAGTCGTTTGCTTACTGACTTGCGCAATTCGCATTCGACGGGATCCCTTACTAATCGCGCTTGTAGTGTCGGTTCGGTCTCGAATCTTTGAGCATACAGGCCGTCTATGTGAAGCAAATAGTCGAAGCACAGAACAATGTGCGCGCGCCTCTCGCTGATTTCCTGCTTGGAGAATCGACGTGTCTTGGAATCTGATAGATCGGACGCCTTTGCTCGGGCGAGTTGGAATACAGACTCGTAGTTACCGCGATCAAGCTTGAGGCTCTTATGCAGAGCGAAAAACGCTTCCATAGACCTTCCCGAGGCAATTAGGAAACGACCTCGGCAGAGTTCATAATTGCTTGCGTCAGCAGCCGGAAAGTTCGCTACAAACGAGTCGCCTTCCCTAAATAAATTGTCCAGTCCGTTCCAGTCGTTTAATTGAAGCATGGCCTGAGCCTTGACGATCCACGCCGCGGAAATTCTGGGGTCATTGTCGATACAACGGTTGGCGTGTTTCAGAGCTCTGTCAAACGCGCCTTTTTGAAGGCAGTCATTTGCGATCGAGAGGTTGTCGAGAGCATCCTGTTCTAGCGGCGACTTCGGAGATGCTGCTTGTTTGGAATGCTTAAAGTGATCAAAAACTCCGAACCTATCTAGCAGGGCTAGGCTTCCGACTAATAGTCCGCCTCCTAACAGAACCGTCTGGGCGGTTTGGACTCCCAACATGCTCTGCTGACGCTGAACCGATTCTTCTTGGATTCTCACGACCTCATCGAATCCTCGATGAAGGTCCGGTTTGAGGTCGCCGAATTGCTTGTTTATCGCGTCTACGGAATCCCAGATGCCAGTTAGTTCACGATTACGTGACATGATCTGCTCCCAGTCGCGATTCGACTCCATGTGCTTCGAATTACGCCTAGTTTACGCATAGAGCACTCTAGATCAAAACAAGTACGGGAAGCGAGCACTTCGTGTGTGATGACCCTCCGAACGACAAAATTATTTGCGACTCACGCCATTCGATTTTGACTTCTGCGTCCTTTAACGCGAAGGTTCTACAATGGACGTCAATCGATCACGAGTTTTTGCGCCCCGTGACCGTGGAGCCAAGACCTCGCTAGGCGAGAATCGCCTGGACCACTTTCCCCTCGACGTCCGTGAGGCGGTAGCGGCGGCCCTGGTGGCTGTAGGTCAGGCGTTCGTGGTCGATGCCCAGCAGGTGCAGGATCGTCGCGTTGAAGTCGTGCACGTGGACGCCGTGGTGGGCGATGTTGTAGCTGAAGTCATCGGTCGCGCCGTAGGTCAGGCCCGGTTTCACGCCGCCGCCGGCCATCCACACGGTGAAACAGCGGGGATGGTGGTCGCGCCCGTAGTTGTCCGCCGTGAGCGCGCCCTGCGAGTACGCCGTGCGGCCGAACTCGCCGCCCCAGATGACGAGCGTGTCGTCCAGCATGCCGCGCCGTTTCAGGTCGCGCACGAGCGCCGCGCCGGGCTGGTCCGTCTCACGGCACATCTGCGCGATGTCGTGCGGCAGGTTGCCGTGCTGGTCCCAGTCCCGGTGAAACAACTGGATGAACCGCACGCCGCGCTCGGCCAGCCGCCGCGCGAGAATGCAGTTCGCGGCGTAGGTCCCCGGCTTGCGCGAGTCCGGCCCGTATTCCTCGAAGATGGAGTCCGGTTCGTCGGACAGGTCCGCGATGTCCGGCACGGAGGTCTGCATCCGGAAGGCCATCTCGTATTGCGCGACGCGCGACTCGACGGCCGCGTCGCCGATGTCCGCGCGGTTGAGCTCGGACAGTTCGTTCAGCCGGTCGAGCATCGCGCGGCGGCTCTCGGTCGTGACGCCCTCGGGGTTCGACAGGTACAGCACCGGGTCCTTGCCCGGGCGGAACTGCACGCCCTGGTGCGACGCGGGCAGGAACCCGCTGCCCCACAGCCGCGAATACAGCGGCTGGCCGCCTTTGCCCTTGGTGATCATCACGACGAACGCGGGCAGGTTGTCGTTCTCGCTGCCGAGGCCGTAGCTCATCCACGCGCCGATCGACGGCCGGCCCGCGATCTCCGAGCCGGTGTTCATGAACGTGATCGCCGGGTCGTGGTTGATGGCCTCGGTGTACATCGACTTGATGAAGCACAGCTCGTCCGCGACGGTCGCCGTGTGCGGTAGCAGGCTGCTGAACCACGCGCCGCTCTGCCCGTGCTGCTGGAACTCGAACACGGAGCCCGCCAGCGGCAGCGACGCCTGATTGACGGACATGCCCGTCAGCCGTTGCCCGCGCCGCACGGAATCCGGCAGTTCCTCGCCGTTGCGCGTGTTCAGCACCGGCTTGTAGTCGAAAAGATCCATCTGCGACGGACCGCCGCTCTGGAACAGGTAAATCACGCGCTTGGCGCGCGGCGCGAAGTGTGGCGCGGGGAGCACGCCGCCCACCGCGTAGGCCGGGTTCAGCAGATCGCCCAGCGCCATCGCGCCGAGACCCATGCCGAATTGCGCGAGGAACGCGCGGCGGCTCAACCCCGAGACGTTGGCCGCGCCCGTGCACGCGTAGTTCTCGTGGCTCATGACTTCACCTGGAACTCGTCGTAATTCATCAACAACTGCACCACGGCCGTCATCGCGGCGAGATCGGCCGGGTCCATCGTATCATCCGCGGCGAATGTGCCCGTGGACGTGTAGGCCTTCGCGTTATCGTCCGTGAAGAACGCGCGCTGTTCCGCGAACGCGCGCTGCAACAAGCCGCTCTCGTTTGCGTGGAGCCTGCGGCCCGTCAGCCGGACGAACGCCTCGTCGATCGCCGCCGCGGAATCGCCCGCGTGCGCCTCGAGCGCCCGCTCGGCCAGCACGCGCGACGCCTCGACGAATTGCGGGTCGTTCATCAGCACGAGCGCCTGCAGCGGCGTCTCGGTGACTTCGCGACGCGCGATGCACATCTCGCGGTTTGTCGCGTCGAAGGTCAGCATCATCGGCGGCGGCACGGTCCGCTTGATGTACGTGTACATGCTGCGGCGGTAGAGTTTGTCGCCGGTGTCCGCCTCGAACTTGACGCTGGCCGCCTCCTCCCAGAGGCCCTCCGGCTGATACGGCTTGACGCTCTCCCCGCCGATGTCGCCGGTAAGCAGGCCGCTCGCCGCGAGCGCGGCGTCGCGCGTCTCCTCGGCCGTCAACCGATTCCGCGGCCCGCGCGCAAGCAACGCGTTGTCCGGATCGCGATCGAGCAGCGCCGGATCGGGCATCGAATCCTGCATGTACGTCGCCGAGGTCACGATGGACCGGCACAATTGCTTCACGTCCCAGCCGGATTCCATGAATGTCGACGCGAGATAATCGAGCAATTCCGGATGCGACGGCATGTGGCCCTGGCTGCCGAAGTCCTCGACCGTATCCACCAGCCCGCGCCCGAAGAAATGCATCCAGAACCGGTTCACCGCCACGCGCGACGTGAGCGGGTTGTCCTCGGACACCAGCCACATCGCCAGCCCGAGCCGGTTGCGCGGCAGGTTCGGGTCGAGAGGCAACACGGCTGCGGGAGTATCCGGAGCGACTTCGTCCGCCGGCCGATCGTAGGCCCCGCGCGCGAGCACATGCGCCGACGGCGTCCAGTCCATCTCGCGCATGATCATCACCTGGCGCAGCGTCTCCGCGAAGTCCGATTCCGCTTTGCGCGCCGCATGCAGTCGGTCGCGCGCGGCGCGATACTCCGCGTCCGCGCGCTCGACGTAGTACTCGAGTTCGGTCGAGTTGTCGAGCATCGGTGACCGGTCTTCCGCGACCGCGGCGACCTCCGGATCGGTCAGGCGGAAATCGAACAGCTTGAACTCGTCGACGTATCCGTCCTTGAATCCCGGATCGCGGAACCGCGCGCCGATGGTGAGCGGCGGCCCGTCACCGCCGTACGTTATCGTGCCGTACAGGTTGTCGCGCACGTATTCGACCTTCGCCAGCGCGCCGTTGATGTAGATGCGCAGGCCCGCCGCGCGGCTCGACCCGTCGTACGTCGTCGCGACATGGACCCACTCGCCCTTCGGTACAGTCTCGGTCGTCCGGACACGAATCGCGTTGCCCGGCCAGAAATGCACGAGCGACGCGACGAGGTGGCCGTCTTCGAGATACAGTTCGTAGCCCCGGCTCCCGGCGTCGGACGCGGCCATCGACTTGTGCCAGACGACCATCTTGTCCTTGCCGTCGTCACCCAGGCGCAGCCATGCCGCGATCGAGAAGGGATCGGTCCGCTCGAAGGCACCGTCCTTGATGGTGACGGAGTTTTCGCCCGAGAGATGAATCCCTTGCCCGCTGCGGCCTTCGACCATCTCGATGTCGGCGGCGATCGTCGCGGGCGCGTCCGGCTTGGCCTCGTTTGGAGTGTTGCCGTCGTCCGCGGACTCGAACTTCAGATGCACGCGCGGCGCGGGCACCGTGGGCTCCGTGTCCGCGATCTTCCGCCACTCCAGGAACCGCGCGAGCGATGCGCCGCGCGCCTTTTCCAGTTCATCCTCGGCCTTGGCAATGGCCGATTTCAGCGCGGCGTGTTCCTCCGCCTGCCCCGGTTCGTATAGGAACATGTTCGGCGTTGGCGTCGCATCGGTGAAGTGCGAGTACATGCCCGATTCGTCGATGTTGCTGAAAAACGCGAACAGCGAGTAGTACTCCCGCTGCGAAATCGGATCGAACTTGTGGTCATGACACCGCGCGCACTGCATGGTCAGCCCGAGGAACGCCGCGCCAAAAGTGTCCGTGCGGTCAACGGCGTACTCGACCAGAAATTCCTCGTTGATGCTGCCGCCTTCGTTCGTCTGGCGGTGCAAGCGGTTGAATCCCGTCGCGAGCACCTGGTCCTGCGTGGGAATTGGCAACAGGTCGCCGGCGATCTGCCACGTGACGAAATCGTCATAGGGGAGGTTGTCGTTGAACGCGCGGATGACCCAGTCGCGCCACGGCCACATCCGGCTGGGCCGGTCGTTCTGATACCCGTAGGTATCCGCGAACCGCGCGAGATCGAGCCAGCCGACGGCCATGTGCTCGCCATAGCGGGGCGATGCGAGCAGCCGATCGACCGCGCGCGCGTATGCGTCGGGCGCGTCGTCCGCCAGGAAAGACTCGACTTCGTCCACGGTCGGCGGCAGGCCCGTCAGGTCGAAGGTAGCGCGCCGGAGCAGCCTCGCCTTGTCCGCGGCGTCCCGCGGCCGAAGCCCCTCCGGCTCCAACCGCGCGAGCACGAACGCGTCGATAGGACTGCGCATCCAGCCGCGGGCGTCGTCCACGCGCGGCGGATCGGCATGGCGGACCGGCTGGAACGCCCAGTGCGGCTCATAGTTGGCACCTTCGGCGATCCATCGCGTGAGCGTGTCGATTTGCGCCTGCGTCAGCGTCCGGTTCGACTCGGCCAGCGGCATGCGTTCTTCGGGGTCGTCCGAATTGATGCGCCGCACGAGTTCGCTCTCGCCGGGTTTGCCGGGGACGATGGCGAGTTTCTCCAGCGCGACCTCCGGCTGATCGAGGCGCAATCCGCTGCGCTGCTTGTCGGGGCCGTGACAGAGGAAACAATTCTCGGAGAGTATGGGCCGAATGTCGCGGTTGAATTCGAGCGTGCCTGATTGCGCGGACGCGCCGGAAGTGGAGAAAAGGACGACGGAGAATCCAACGCCGAATCTGCAATACCGGCCGAACATGGGATATATCCTACATCCCGTCATTGCGAGGAGCGAAGTGTGCGACGAAGCAATCTCTAGAGCCGTTCGTACCGCGCCTATTCGAGCTCCTTGACGCGGATGTTCCGGAACTTGACGACCGTGCCGTGGCCAAGAAAGCCGAGATGACCCTTCGCGCGATCGAGGCCCTTGTGCTCCTTGCCGTCGATGGTCCCGTTCTTCGTCGTTTCGTCGAGGTCCGCGTCGACAATCGTCTCGCCGTTGAGTATGACCGTAATGCGGCGTCCCTTCGCGATGACTTTCTGCGCGTTCCACTCGCCCGCGGGCTTCAGGAATCCGCGCTTGGCCGGCACGATGCCGTAGATCGATCCGTGGTATTGCCAGGGCTGCAAGTCCTTGTACTGTTCATTTTCGTTGTCGAGAATCTGCAGTTCCATTCCGTCGTACGACCCGCCGCCGATCGGCACGCGCACCGCGAGGCCGTTGTTTCCGCCAGGCGTGAGCAGAAATTCGAAGCGCAACACGAAATCGCCGTACTCCTCCTTCGTGTACAGGTTGCCGCCGGGCTTACACACGAGCTCGCCGTTCTCCACGGCGTACCCATCCCGATCGCCGACCCAACCCGTCAGGTCCGTGCCATTGAACAACGGCACGAAGCCCGCGTCATCGGCGACCGCCACAGCCACCATTCCAAACAAAGAGACAAGCCCTGCGACCGCCGTTCGTTTCAGCATGATCTTCATCCTGTCCATCCTGCAATCCTGTCTACTTCCCCCCGAACTCCGGAGGCCGCTTCTCCCGAAACGCCGCGATGGCCTCGGCGTGATCGCCGGTGGTCGTCGCGAGCAGGAACTGGTCCGTGTCCATGTGCATCACGGCCTGGTCGAGCGCGCCGCTGATCGCGTTCACGCTGCGTTTGATCATTTGCGCCATCATCGGCGGCTTCGCGGCGTATTCCGCGGCGAGTTCCCTGGCGCGCGGCAACAGGTTGCCCGGTTCGACCACTTCGTCGAGGAAGCCCCAGGCCGCGAGCGTCTCCGCGGGTTCCCGCTTGCCGAGGATCACCATGCGTTTCGCGCGCGCGGGGCCGACCAGCCGCACGCAGAGCGGCAGGCCGAACCAGCTCAGGTTCATCCCGAGGTCAATCTCCGGGTACGACACGAAGCATCCGCGCGCACCGACGCGGAGATCCAGGGCCGTCGCGATGCACGCCGCACCGCCCACGCACGCCCCATGAATCGCCGCGATCGTGATCTGCTCGATTTCCAACAGCGCGCGGATCATGCGCTGGCCCAGATGCGTCGCACGCCGCCGGACCAGCATTGGCTCCTCGCGCATCGCCGCGCGCGCCGGGTCGTTCAGGTCCGCGCCGGCCGAAAAGTGCTGGCCCGCGCCCGCGAAAATCACCACGCGCGTCTGTGCATCGCCTCGGAACGACTCCGCACACGCGCGGATCTCTTCCATCAGCGCGACGTTGAGCGCGTTGAGTTTTTCCGGACGGTTCAGCGTGACTGTGGTGATGTGCCCGTCACGCGCGATCTGGAGATGCGAATACGACATGGAAGGTTCCGCGCGAAAGACGATAGCACATCGGCGCCGATGTTGACCGAGTGGACTGGATGGACGGAATGGACACGATCGACGCCCATTCGATGCCGATCGGGATGCCCTAGCGCTGCCATCCTGGCGGCAAGAGGGACAAGCTTAAGCTGAACCTCGCCTAAGCCTGCCACACACCGACTACGGCGCCGAGTCCGGCGACTTCACGCAACGGAACCCAACGTGCGAGAGGCCCGTGTCCCAGTCGGTGCCGCGACGCGCGCTGGGGCGGTAGTTCAGGCAGTAGTTGTCTGCGCAAAGGAACGACCCGCCCTTGGTCACTCGCCGCTGCGCATACGGCGCCTCCGGATCGTTGCTCGCCGTGGGTCCCGGCGGATTTTCGCACAGACCATGCTCGGCGAGATCGGCATGGGCCCCGGCGTCGTACCAATCCGCGCACCATTCCCACGCGTTGCCGATCATGTCGTAGAGGCCGTATCCATTCGGCGGAAAACTCTGCACCGGCGCCGTGCCACCGAACCCGTCCTCGACGAGATCGCGCGCGGGGAACTCGCCCTGCCACGTATTGGCCATAATCTTGCCGCCGGGCCTCGTCTCGTCACCCCACGCGTAACGCTTCGCCTCAAGTCCGCCCCGCGCCGCGTACTCCCACTCGGCCTCGGTGGGCAGCCGCTTGCCCGCCCACTTCGCATAGGCCGCTGCGTCTTCCCACGACACGTGGACGACCGGATGATCCAGCCGGCCGTCGGCCGTGCTGCCCGGTCCCTCGGGGTGACGCCAGTTCGCGCCGGGCGTCCACCGCCACCACGCCGCGGGGTTCGACATCGGCACGGGTCCCGCCGGCGGCGCGAAGACGAGCGAGCCCGGTTGCAGCATTTCGTCCGGCGGTTTCGGGGTACCTTCCGGCACTTGCGTCTTCAGTTGTTCCCAATCGACCGGCCGCTCGGCCGTCGTCAGGTATCCCGTAGCGCGGACGAATTTAGCGAACTGCCGGTTCGTCACCTCGGTCTTGTCCATCCAGAATCCGTCGACGCGCACGCGGTGCGCGGGCCGCTCCTGCGGGTAGGCGGCCTCTTCGTCGGTGCCCATCGCGAATTCGCCCCCCGGAATCCACGCCATGCCCTCGGGTGGGCTGGATTCGTCCGGGGCGGCCCCGGCACACGCGACGCCGACGACGAGCGCCAAGCTCAGAGTGCGAAACATGGAGGGATAGTAGTTCTCGTTCTGAGAGCACGCAAGTTTCAGGAGAGATATTCGATCATGCATGCGATAGGTCGTATAGGACCTATGCGACCTATTCTATTCTGCGTCACTCCTGGTGCCGCAACATCTCGATCGGCCGGCGCTGCAGCGCTCCGAGACTGGCGGCAATGCCGGCGATCACCGTGATCGCGATTCCGCACAGAATCGCCAATGCGAACAGGCCGAACGGCCAGTGAAACTCCGCCTCGAGCGCACGCGTGAGCACCAGGCTCGCGATGACGCCGCCGCCCGTGACGCCGATCAGCCCCGCGACGAGCCCGATCAGCGCATACTCCGCCATAAACACGCCCGCGACCTCGCGCCGCGTCATTCCGACCGTCTTGAGCAGCGCGACCTCGCGTCCGCGGCGGTTCGAATCGATGCCGACCGTGCCCGCGAGCACGGCCATCGACGCGGCGACGATGAACAGGCCCAACAGCCGTATGCCCCAGCCGATGCGGTCCAGTTGCGCGATGATGCGCTCGGCCACGTCGCTTAGCGGCAGAAACGTGACGTTGGGATAGGCCGCGACGACTTTGTTCTGGGTGTTGCGGCCGGTGCCCTTCGGCAGCCACATGGTCGCGACGCGAAACTGCGGCGCGTCGTCCAACGACCCCGGCTCCGCGACCCACTCGAAGTTGAGCCGGATTTCCTCCCAGTCCACGTCGCGCAGGCTGGTCACCTCGAACTCCCGATCGCCGCCCGCGATCGCGAACGTCACGCGCGAGCCGACCTTGAGACCGAACCGCTCGGCATGCCGCCGCTCGACGCTGAGCTCCGCCACATCCGGCTTATGCCACCACTCGCCCTCGACGACCTTCTGGTTCGGCGGCAGCTCGGCCGAGTACGTCAGGGTCTGTTCGCCGCGCATGCGCCGGCGCCTTCCTTCGCGCCCGCTGCCGTCGCCGGTCAGCTCATCGATTGGTTTTCCGTCGATAGCCGCGAGCCGAGTCATGATCAGCGGAGAGGAATCGATATCTTGCGCGCCTTCCGTCTCTAGCATCGAACGCAGCCCGTCCGCCTGCTCCGGCCGGATGTTGATCGCCACCGCGGACGGGATGCGTTCTGGCAGGGAACCCGTCAACGCCTGCGTCAGAAATTCCTGCACCATCGCCGCGCAAAACAACACGTTCAGGCCGAGACCGAGCGCGACGATGGACGGCACCGTGTTCGCCCCCGGGCGGGCAATCGCCGCGAGCCCGTGCCGCAGCCACACGCGGCCGCTCCAGCCGCGCGGGATCCAGGTCACGCACTTCACGAGCAACCACGCGCCCAATGCGAGCAGCGCGCCCGTAATGATCACGCCCAGCGCGAAAATGGTCCCCACAAGCGCGGAACGCGCCTGCAACCCCGCGAGCGCCGCGATGCCGCAGACCATGAGCACCGCGGTCAACGCGGCCACCCACTTCGCCGCCGGCAGCGGCTCCGCGTTGCGCCGGAGCACGCGGATCGGCGGCACGCGCAACACCGCCAGCAACGGCGGCAAGCCAAACACCGCCGCGACGGCCACGCCGAGCGACATTCCGCCAAGCGCGGCACGCGGCTGCCACGCGTTGACAAGATTCCGGGGGACGAGATCGGAGAACACAATCGGGATCAGCGCGGTCAACAACAGACCCATCGCGGCGCCGAGCACGCTGCCCACGAGTCCCAGCAGCAGCGCCTGGGCGCCGTACAGCAGGAAGATCTCGCGAGGCCGCATGCCGAGGCACTTCAATACCGCGATCGCGTCCATGCGCGCGGCGATCCACGCGCGTACGGCCTGCGCCACACCCACGCCGCCCAGCAACAGCGAGAGCAGCGCGATCAGCCCGAGAAACCGCGCCAGCCGGTCAAGTCCCTCCTGCAGCGACGGCCGGCCCTCGATGTACGTCTCGACGCGCGCGCGGCCCGCGGACGATTCAAATGCATTTTCGATTTCCGCCTTGATGTCTTCGAGCCCTTCTGCGCTCGTATCGGGCAGGTTAAGCAGGGCCTTGTATCGAACCCCGATGCGCACGGCAGACAGGTTCGCCTGCGCGAATGCCTCGTCAGTCAGATAGACCCGCGGACCCAGGTACATGAACCCGGTGATACGGTCCGGCTCATTGCCGACCACGGCGGCAATCTCGAAGGTCGCGTCGCCGATGTTCAGCGAGTCGCCGATGTCCACGTTCAATTCCGAGACCACATCGCTCGCCACCGCGACGCGCCCAGGGCCCAGCACCGCATCCAACGACTGCGCGCCGCGCAATTGCAGGTCGCCGTAATAGGGATATCCCGGCCCGACGACGAACAGTTGCGCGAGGACCGAGCGCGATCCGTCTGCCGGCCCGATCGATTGGGGCTGCTCCCGGGTCATCATCCAGTCCGCGCCGGGAACGTCACGGAGTGCCGCATCCCAACCCTCTGGAAACGGATCGGACGACCGGACCGCGATGTCCGCGCCGAGCATCTCTTTGGCGTTGTCGCGGAAGCCTTTCTCGAAACTGGACGACAACGCCGCAATCGCGACGACTGCGGACACGCCGATCGCCAGGCACGCGATCGAAAACGCGAGCCGGGACACGCCGCCGCGGCTCTCGCGCAGCGTATGCCGGACGAACAGCCCCGGTGTCATGCGGAGCGCCCCGCGTCCGCCGTGCGCCGTTCGTCGCGCTCGATGCGGCCGTCGCGTATGTAGATCTGCCGGTCGGCCAGTTGCGCGACCGCCGGGTCGTGCGTCACCAGTACCAGCGTCACTCCGCCCTCGCGCCGCAAGTCCCGGAGGATGTCAAGCACGCCGCGCCCGGTCGCGCTGTCTAGGTTGCCCGTCGGCTCATCCGCGAGCAGCAACACCGGGTCCGCCGCAAATGCCCGCGCCAGCGCTACGCGCTGCTGCTCGCCGCCGGAGAGCTGGGTGGGGTAATGGTGCCCGCGCTCGCCGAGGCCGACCGACTGCAGCAACTCGTCCGCGCGCGCCCGGGCGTTGCGCGTCTTGCGCAGTTCCATCGGCAGCAGCACGTTCTCACGCGCGGTCAGATGGCCCAGCAGTTGAAACGCCTGGAATACGAAGCCGACCTTTTCGCGCCGCAGCACCGCGAGCGCGTCTTCGGACAGGTTATGAATCGCCGATCCCTCAAACAACACCTCGCCCGACGTCGGCCGATCCAGTCCGGCCATCAACGCGAGCATTGTCGATTTGCCGCTGCCTGACGGCCCGAGGATTGCGACAAACTCGCCGCGGTGGATGTCGAGGCTCACGTTGTCGAGCACCGTAATCTCGCGATCGCCCGATCGCAGGCGCCGTGTCAGTCCGCGCAACGACAACAGCGCCGAATTCGTCACCGGGTCTGCCATTCAACTCGTCCCTTCACTGCCGTTTGAATTCAGCCGCCTTGCTTCACGCGCGCGGTCAGTTGATCACACGCCCGTCGGAACATACAATAGCCCAGCACGGATCGGTAGTGACACATGGACGCAGGGTCGAGGGGTCGCGGATGGCATCGAAGAGCGGATTTCCAATCAGTTTCAACGACACCGAGACCGTGGTTGTCGTCGCGACGATCGGCGCCGACGCCTCGCTCGACGCCGAGGGTTCCAAGTCGTTCGGCGACGCGATCGTTCGTTACATCAACGCGCACCCGGGCGTGAAACTGCTGATCAATTTTCAAAACATCACCTACCTCAGCAGCGCCGCGCTCAGCGAGTTGTTGCGCATCAACGACGCGGCAAAACAGGGCGGCGGCGCGATTCAGCTTTGCGGACTGTCCAAGGAAATCCACCGCGTCTTCGAAATTACCCAGCTCAGCAAGGTCTTCAAGGTCAATCCCGGCGAACCTGTCGAGAAGACCATCGTCCGGCTCAATTCCGAGTCTGAGTGGGACGTGTTCCGCGCCTGATCCCGCGTCGTTGCGACGAGCGGCGCGCGCAATGAAACACCCCTCGCCGCGTTCACACGCCTCGCTTCGGAAACCACGGCAGAAACGCGTTCGTCCGCGCGACGTAGTCCCGATAGCCGGCGCGCGTCTTTGCGAGTTTCTTTTCGAGCAGCGCCACGCCCGAGACCCGCACCAGCAGGAAGTTCATCAGCAGCGGGCTCAGGATCGTAAACCGGCCCGCCGGCGTAGACGCCGCAACGAGGTATATCCCCCACCACACCATGGCGTCTCCGAAATAATTCGGATGCCGCGTGTAGCGCCATAGGCCGCGGTCCATCACGCGTCCCGCATTCGACGGGTCGGCCTTGAACCTCGCGAGCTGCCAATCGCCGATCGACTCGAATGCCAGCCCGAGCGTCCAGAAGGCGATCCCTGCGGCGTCCAGGACCGTGAATTCCGCCGGTCCGCCCGCCGCGATGCCCGTTTGAAGCGGCAGCGAGATGAACCACGTCAGCGCGCCCTGAAACAGGAACACCGTAAACAGGCTCACCCACGCGAACTTCGGCCCGTAGTGGCGCCGCATCGCCTGGTAGCGGTAGTCCTCGCCGCGGCCCCAGTTTCGCCACGTGAGATAAATGGAGAGGCGCAATCCCCAGCACACCGCCATCGCGGCGAGCAGCGTTGCGCGCCAGCCGCCCGCGTATGCCAGGCCCAACGTGACTGCCGCCACGAGCGCGAACCCCGCGCCCCAGTAGCGGTCCACCAGGCTCGCGTCCGTCCGCCAGAGGCTCGCGAACCATTGCGCGACGACGAACACGAGCAGGGCCACGGCGGAAGCGAGCAGGACGGGAATGAGATCAAGCATAGGATGGGTAGATGGGTAATCTATTGACAAAAAATCCCGGCGCCGTTATCCTTAGTGGCGATGCAACACGCACGCGAAAAGATCAAGACCGGCGATCCGGAATTGGAGTTGCGCATCCAGGGCGAGATCGAGTTCGCGCGTGCGTGGACCGCGCTCATCCTGGCCGCGCGGCTCGACGAGGCGGAAACGCGCGCGGAGGAGGCGTACCGGCAGATTGTCGGCGATGCTCGCGTGCGGCCTGGCCGCCGGATCATCTCCTAACGCGCTCAGCGGTCGTTGCGCACACCGGCCGCGGAGGCCGCCGCGGGCCGTTCGGGCAGGTACTGCTCGACCCGGTGCCGGACAATTTCCCCCTCGACCATGTAGATGACGTCCTCGGCAATGTTCGTTGCCTGGTCCGCGACACGTTCGAGGTGGCGCGAAATGCTGAGCATGTGCAGGAATGAATTCATCTGATCCGGCGATTTCCGGATGCCCTCCTGCACCAGCGTATACATCTGGCGGTTCATCGCGTCCACCGCGTCGTCGGCCGCGATCACGGCCCAGGCGCGCTCGGGGTCGCTGTTCACCAGCGCGTCCAGCGCCCCCTTGAGCATCCACTGGGCCTTCTCGGTCATCGCCTTGAAATCGAACGGAATCGTCGCGGGCTTCTGTTTCGCGAGGTAGGCCGAGCGCTCGGCGATGTTCACGGCGAGATCGCCCACGCGCTCGAGGTCGTTGTTGATCTTGAGCACCGCGACGATGAACCGAAGGTCCGCCGCCACCGGCTGGAACAGCGCCAGCAGTTTGAGCCCTTCTTCCTCGACGTCCACTTCCATCTCGTCGATCAGCCGATCGGAATCGATGACCTGCATCGCGAGGTCGTAGTCCCGCCGCTCCAGCGATTCGACCGCGCGGCGCAGCGTCTCCTCGACGCGCGTACCCAGCTGCAACAGCAGCTTCTTCAGATGGTCGATGGCACGCGTCGCGTGAACGGACATGATCGTCGCCTTTCGCCGCGGATCCTCGTGGTTCCGCTCTCTAAGATCAAAGTATACCACCTTGTCCAGCAGCATCAGCCGAAACGTCCCGTGACATAGTCCTGCGTTTCCTGCAGGTGCGGCGTCTGAAAGATGACGTCCGTCGGCCCGTACTCGATCAGCCGGCCGAGATACATGAACGCGGTGTAATCGCTCGTGCGCGCCGCCTGTTGCATGTTGTGCGTGACGATCAGAATCGAGTATTCGCCACGCAACTCCGCGATCAAGTCCTCGATCTTCCCGGTCGCGATCGGGTCGAGCGCCGAGCACGGCTCGTCCATCAGCAGCACTTCCGGGTTCGCCGCGATCGCGCGCGCGATGCACAGGCGCTGCTGCTGGCCGCCCGACAGGCCCAGCGCGGTCTCTTGCAGCCGGTCCTTCGCCTCGTCCCACAGCGCCGCGCCGCGCAGGCTGCGCTCACACACTTCATCGAGCGTATTCTTGTCGCGTTCGCCGTCGATGCGCAGCGGATACACGACGTTCTCGTAAATGCTCATCGGGAACGGGTTGGGTTTCTGGAACACCATCCCCATCCGCTTGCGCAGTTCGATCACGTCCACGCTCGGGTCGTAAATCGACTCGCCGTGCAGCTTCATGTCGCCTTCGGTCCGCACATTATCGAGCAGGTCGTTGATGCGGTTCACGGACCGGATGAGCGTGGACTTGCCGCACCCGGACGGCCCGATCAGCGCCGTCACCTTGCCGTCGGGAATCGACATTGTGATGTCGTGCAGCGCCTGCGCTGTGCCGTAAAACAGCCGGAACTGTTCGATGGAGAGGACCGCGGGATCGTTGAAGACCGGTTTGTGGACCTCGGGCGTGAACGTCTGGCCGGCTGCGATCGCCGCGAGTCTGCCGCGCGATCTGTCCCGACCAGCCGGTTCCGAAACGACACCCATGAGGCTTTCCCCTAAAATACCGAGCTGGCGAACTTGCGCCGAAGCCGCGCGCGCAAATAGACGCCCGTGAAATTCAACGCGAAAATGATCGCGATCAACAGCAGCGTCGTCGTATAGACCATCGGCTTGGACGCTTCGCTGTTCTGGCTCTGGAACCCCAGGTCGTAAATGTGAAACCCCAGGTGCATGAAGCTGCGCTCCAAGTGAACATACGGGAAAAATCCGTCCACGGGCAACTCCGGCGCGAGTTTCACGGCGCCCACGAGCATGAGCGGCGCCACCTCGCCCGCGCCGCGCGCCATCGCGAGGATCATGCCGGTCATCACGCCGGGCATCGCGCGCGGCAGCACGATGCGGCGAATCGTCTGCCACTTGCTCGCGCCGCACGCATACGACCCTTCGCGCATCGAATTGGGCACGGCGGCCAGCGCCTCCTCGGTCGCGACGATGACGACCGGCAGCGTCAACAGCGCCAGCGTGGTCGCGGCCCAGAGGATGCCGCCGGTGCCGTAGGTCGGGTTTGGCAGTTTCTCGGCGAAGAGCAGTTCGTCGATCTGCGCGCCGATGATGTAGGAGAAGAACCCCAGCCCGAACACGCCGAACACGATGCTCGGCACGCCCGCGAGGTTGTTAATCGCGATGCGCACCGCGCTCACCACCGGTCCCGCCTTCGCATATTCGCGCAGATACAGCGCGGCCAACACGCCAAAAGGCACAACCGCGAGCGACATCAGCAACGTCATCACGACAGTCCCGAAGATCGCCGGAAACACGCCGCCCTCGCTGTTCGCCTCGCGCGGCTCGTCCGTCAGGTACTCCTTCCACCGGCCCAGATAGATCCCCGTGCGCCCGGTAAATCCCAGGCGGTTGGCCGGATACGCGCGCACGATTTCGTCGAGCTGTATCGTCTTCTCCTGGCCGTCCGCCGTCACCAGCACGATCTGGTATTTCGCGTTCTCCGCATTGAGCCGCTCGATCTCTTGCCGGATCCGCGCGAACTCGGACTGGATCCCGGTTTCGAGCGCGTCCAGCTTCTCGCGGCCGGCCGTCCATTGCGGTGACGCGGTCCCCTGTTCGAGTTCCACGGCCCGAAGATTGAGCCGGGCGGCTTCGAGCTCGTGATTGATGCGCCCGATCTCGTCCTTTTCGAGCGCCCGCCGCGTTCGCCAGCGGGACCGCACGTCGCTGTGATGTTGGTCGTAGAGCGCCCAGACCTCCGCCGGGTCCGTCGCCACGCGCTCTCCGTCGAGCACGAAGGCCGCCGGCACTCCGTAGAACCGGCCCCAGGACAGGCGCTCGACCACCAAGGCCCAATCCGGCTTTGTCTCGCCGTCATTGGCGATCTCGAAGTCGCTCACCCAGGTGAAGTGTTCGCCGGAGATTTCGAAGTTGCCGGTGCGCAACAGCCGCCGCCGGACCATGCCGTCTCCCTCGTCCATTACCCCTTGCATGGCGAGCCGCTGCTCGTCGGAATACTGTTCGAACACGCCGGGCTCGGGCGCATACGCTTCGGCGCGTGCGGTTTCGCCCATCATTACGCGGCCGTCCACCGTCTGAATCTGCACAAGCCGCCCCGGCCAAAACGTCGAGAGCCCCTGGTACAGCACGAACGTCAACAATCCGATGATCATCGCCAGGCAAATCGCCAACCCGCCGCCCAGCAGCCACACCATCGGCTCGCCGCGCGCGAACAGGCTCGTCGCACTGCTGCGCCGCCAACGCGCGCCGGGCAGGACAGGCGCGGGTACGCGCGCGGCTTCGTCGCGGGGCCTATCGGGGCGTGCGCTCCGGGAGACGACGTTCATACCTTGAACGCCCTGCGGCGGAAACGCTGCCGGATCGATTCCGCGATGGTGTTCAGCACGAACGTGATCACAAACAGACACAGCGCCGCGAGGAACAGCATGCGGTAGTGCGTTGAATCTTTAACGGCTTCGGGCAGCTCGACCGCGATGTTTGCCGACAGCGTCCGGAACCCGTTGAAGATGTTCCAGTCCATGACCGGCGTGTTTCCCGCGGCCATCAACACGATCATCGTTTCGCCGACCGCGCGCCCGAACCCGATCATCACCGCCGAGAACAACCCACTCGCCGCGGTCGGGATGATCACGCGCGTGGCCGTCTGCCACGGCGTCGCGCCCGTCCCCAGCGACGCCGTCCGCAGGTGGTCCGGCACGGCGGTCAACGCGTCTTCGGAGATGGTGTAGATGATCGGGATGATCGCGAACCCCATGATGAAGCCAACGACGAGCGAGTTGCGCTGTACATACGTGTCCACGAAGGAGCCGCGCGGATCGATCTCCCAAAGACCGAAGGGCCCGTTTGCCAACAGGTGCGAGATCGCATACGCAACCAGCAGCGACACCGCGCCGAGTCCGGCGAACTTGACGAGCTGGCTCAGCGCCATCTTGAAGTGGGTCTGGTCCCCCGCCCGTCCGCGCATCCACGGCGAGACCACGCGAATCGAAAACGTGGCCACGACCAGACAGGTCGCCGGCAAGAGCATGAACATCCACGCACCGGTGCCGTCGCCCACCTGGCCGTCCAGCCAGACCTTGATGCTCCCGGCGAAGAACAAGCGCTCGACCAGCGGGCCCAGAACAAACGCGAACCAGACACCGGCGGCAATCGACACGCCGATCGTGAAAATCCGGTACCTCTCGTTGCGCGTCGCAAAGCGCCGCGGCAACAGTTGCCAGAGGTGCGCGCCGATCAGAATGAAGTAGGGCACCGTCGCGAAACTGACCAGCACCTCGGTGACGACGTCCTCGATCATCGGCGCCACGACGAGCGCCGCCAGGAACCCCAGCACCACGCTCGGCAAACTCGCCATCATCTCGATGACGGGCTTCACGCGTGCCCGTGTGCGCGCGTGCATCATCTCGCTCGAGTAAATCGCCGCGAGCAGTGCCACGGGCACGCCGAACAGCATCGAGTAGATCGTCGCCTTGAGCGTCCCGAAAATCAGCGGGTACAACCCGTACTTCGGCTCGAAGTCGTCGGTGCCGCTGGACGATTGCCACACTTGCGCGGGAGATTCCGCGCCCTCGTACCACACCGGAGCGAAGATCGCCGCGAGCGTAATTTCGGGATGCGGCGCGTCGACTCGCCACAGCGAGATCGCGCCGGAAGACTCCGCAAGCAGGTAGTCGTCCTTCGGGGACAACGTAAGCGCGTGGACGGGTGAAGGTCCCGCCGCCGGGGCATCGACGGACGCCACCAGCCGGCCGCTGGTAACGTGACGCAGCTCGATCCGCCCGTCGGCGTAGCCGGCGCCGATCATCCGCAATCGCGCCGACGAGGCCAGCGCGGACACCGCCGAGCCTCCGCCGTCGTTGAATTCGTGCGCGAGCGTCAACGTCGTGCCGTCGGGCGTGGACGCGTAACTCTGGCGCGTTCGAAACCACACCCGCACGCGGCCCGCGCTGTCGCCGGAAACAAGCGATGCCTTGCCGATCAGAAATCCCACGGCCGTCACGTTCACGTGCGCCTCTTCCGCGAGCAGCACGGACTCCGCGAAGTGAGGTTCCGTGACCGACCTCACGTCGTACCGCTGCAGCCGCCCGTCCTCCCAAACCAGGTAGAGGTTGTCGCCGAGCCCGGTCAGGCGAAGCCACTTGGGCGGTGCCTCGCTCGTACCCAGATTCACTTCGAGCGTGCCGCCGCGCGCGCTCACCGTAGTCTTGTTTGTCAACAAATTCCGCTTGGTCGTCACTTCGCGGATGTGCAGTCGCCCGGACGAGGTCAGCGCGGCGATGACGGTTCCCCTGGAGAGGCGAGACGCATCCAGCGCGACGATCGGCGTCCCCGATTCGAGATCGATCGGCTCCTCGAGCGCGACCTGGATTTTTTGCAGCCGGAATTGGCCTTCCGGCGTCTTCTCGATCATGCCCCCGTCGTACGACGCCGACGCGCCCGCTTCGAGCGTCCGCAGCGGCTCCGGCAGCGATTCCGGCTCGGCGAAACTCGTTGAGAACGAGACTGTGCCGTACCGAATCGTGCCGTCGGCGAATCCCGCTGCGACGAGTCCGTCTACTCCCACGGGCGAGATTGCCGTCGGCCGGGTCTCGCCAAAGGCATTGAGCCGCTCGAGGGCCTCACCGTTGTCGAGTCGAAAAACATGGATCGTGCCCGACGGATCCATCGACCAGCCGGTGGTTAGGTATTCATTCACCCGCAATACGGAGTCGCCCGCGATGTCCGCCGGTTCGACCTGCCGTTCCACGACGACCCGGGAAGGCATGAACACCGGGACGACGACCCAGACGAGGAACACGCACACCATCGACACTGCGGCGATCGTCGAGATCCCGCCGACCTGGATGAGCACTTGCGCGGTCCGGTCGGCGGCCATGACGCTGCGGCTCGTCTTGCGGCCGCGCAACCGCTGCGGGCTACCGTTCGGCGACTTCGTCTTTTCCGGAGAACTCATAAACGCGCCCGACGCCGGGTGGACAGCCACGGAGTCCGTTTCGACACAACAGGGCGGCGAACCAACTTGGCCCGCCGCCCACACATCCGATTAGACCGAATCAACGGCCCGAACTTGCCCGCGGTTCGTTCGCAACGGACAACCCCGCGTTACTTGCCGATCCCCGCGCTCGCGAGCGCCTCAGCCGCGATCGCGGCAGGAACCGGGAAGTAGCCGTCCTTGACGACGTCCTGCTGCCCCTGTTTGCTGAAGATGTATTTGATGAATTCCCGGCGCAACGGATCAAGCTGCGTCCCGGGTTTCACGTTGGTATACAGAAAGAGGAACCGCGCGAGCGGATACTCGCCGGTGTACGCGTTTTCCGGCGTCGCCTCGACGAATCCCTCGCCCTCCGCCGTCGCCAGCGGCACTGCCAGCACGTCTGCGGTCTTGTATCCAATTCCGCTGTAGCCGACCGCGTATTTGTCGCTTGCGATGCCCTGAACCACGGAAGACGAGCCCGGTTGTTCCTTTACGCTGTCCTTGAAGTCACCCTTGTAGAGCGCGTGTTCCTTGAAATAACCGTACGTGCCCGACGCCGAATTGCGGCCGTACAGGCTAATCGGCTGTTTGGCCCAGTCGCCCTTCAGCCCGAGCTGGCCCCACGTGGCGATGTCCTCGGCGTAGCCACCAGCGCGGTTCTTCGAAAAAATCGCGTCCACCTGGGGAAGCGTCAGCCCTTTGATCGGATTATCCTTGTTGACGTACACAGCCAGCATGTCGATCGACGTCGGCAGCGGCGTCGGCTTGTAGCCGAACTTCTTTTCAAATTCGTCGATCTCGGCGCTCTTCATCTCGCGGCTCATGGGACCGAATTGCGCCGTGCCCGCGATCAGCGCCGGGGGCGCCGTCGTAGAACCTTTGCCTTCGATCTCGATTTGAACGTTCGGATACATCTTCTTGAACCCCTCGCCCCACAGCGCCATGAGGTTGTTCATCGTGTCCGAACCGATGCTCTTGATCGTCCCCGATACGCCTTCAACCGGCTTGTAGTCCGGCAACGCGGCATCGACCGCTACGTCACCCGAAACTGACGGAGCCGCGAGGGCGCCTAGCGTCAGGACGGCCATCGCGAAGGTCGTCTTCACAAGGTTTTTGCTTAGCATGGGTATACCCTTTTCCTCGAGTGATTGTGCGCAGCAAGGCCCACGGTCCGAGCGTCGTGCCGGAATCGCCGCAAGCCAGCACGATCCTAGCGGCGGTGTGTTAGCCCTCTGTGAGGAATGTGCCGAATGTGGGTGAAATCGCCGCACATTTGGTTCAGGAAGCTACGTATACTGATAAATTCTGACCACGGTGTCACTTATGAGCTTCGGCTTCTGAGAACAAGTCGGCGGTGGACTGAGGCCTCTCGATTCGGCACAATCTCGCGCTATGGGGCACGCTACGGCGCGGGGTTCAGCATTCACGGCGAATGCCGCGCTGCTGATCTGCGCATGGTTCGCCACCTTCTCCAGTAACACGGCCGACGCGGACTCCGTTCACCTGCGCGACGGCTCGGTCATCGTCGGGACGGTCAAATCGATCGGGGACGGAAAAATCGTCTTCACGACAGGATTTGCTGGCGACATTAGTATCCCGCTCAAGGAGGTCACCGGCCTCGAGACCGCGGAGGCGCTCGACGTGACCGTCGCAGGCGGCGGGCACTACGTCGGCCGGCTCAGCGTAGACGAGGAGTCCAAACAGCAGGTCGTTCAGGACGGTGAGTCCGCCGAGATCGACATCAGCGATCTCGTCGAGGCGACGCTTGTGCCCGCGGACGCGTCTGAAAAAGTCCCGGCGGATTGGTCGGGCCGGGTTGAACTGAGCCTGCACGGCGACATGGGCAATACGGACAAGTTGAACGCGAAGTTGGGTTTTTCGACCGTTCGCGAGGCGGCGCTCGATCGGCTTACGCTGACGCTTCGCGCGGAGTATGAAGAAAGCGACGGCGGAACGACGACGAGCGAAGCCTACGGCGGAACGTTCTACGAGAGGGACGTGTCAGAACGAAAGTTCCTCTTCACGCGTTTCGAGCTCGAATACGATCAATTCGAACAAGTGGACCTGCGGAGCCGGCTCGCAGTCGGTATGGGCTATTTCCTCATCCGCAATCCGCGCCAGGACCTCAAAATCTTTGGCGGTGTTGGTGGCGAACGGGAACGGTTCAGCGACGGCACGCGGGAATGGACGCCGCTGGTGGGCGGCGGCTACGACTACCGCCTGGACGTCCGATCCTGGCTGTTATTGAAGAGCTCGTTGGTTTCCTACGTGAATCCAACCGAGCTTGACGATTTCCGCCTCAACGCGGACAATTCCGCGGAGTTGCCGCTGAGCAACCGGAGCAACTGGAAGCTCAGGCTGGGCGTCCGGAACGAGTACGATTCGGAACCGTTGCCCGGCGTAGAACAGCTCGATACGACGTACTATTTGTCGCTCGTCTACGCCTGGGACTGACGAGTCGATTCGTCCATGCCGTGGCCCGGCCCGCTTACCTTCACCACGTGACCTGAAACCGCGTCACGACGCCGTCGAAATCGCCGTCCACCGCCGGGAACGTCTCCTCATCCGCCGTGCCCTCCTGGAAGACAATAACGCTGTCGCGTTCGACCCACGCGTGGACGTAATTCAGGCTCCAGCGCAGATTGGGATTCAGAAACCAGTTCACTCCCGCGGTGATGTCGTCCATCGTGCCGGCATTCACTCCGCCGTCGTCGAGGTCCAGGTGCGAGTAGCGCAGCGCGACTTCCCACGCGCCCCAGCCACCGTCCTTACCTATCTGCACGTTCTTCTTCGGCTTGACCTTGTCGAAGAACCCATCGGCCGCGCGATACCCGCGATGATCGTCCGTGAGGAACACCGCGCCCTGGACGTACGCGCCCCAGAACGTCACGTCGCCCATCGGCCGATCCAGCGACTGCATCATGTATTCGCCCATCGCCGAGAACCGGCCGTGCGTCACGCCCGCGTCCACGCCGAACAACGCAATGCCGTCGATCTCGCCGATTTCGTCAAAGGTGTCGAGATAACGCGGCGCAAGGTGAATCTCCGGACGCTGCCGGACTCGAAAGTCGTCCGAATCCGTCGCTCGCACGCCGCCCCACACTCCGATATGCACCACGTTCTCGCCGTCCTCCGATCGCCAAGGCAGACCCGTCACGCGGCCGGTGAACGCGTACTGGTCGCCCTCGCCGAAACCGAAAGCGTCAGTGTTGTGAAACAGGCCCAGGCCGACGGTCATCCGTTGATCGAAGAAGGCGTTGTTCGCCGCGACGCCGATATTCCGGCCGGGCGCAAATACATTCGGCAGCGCGCGCTCGATGAACAGCGTGTCGTTGTCGCTCGTCAACTCGTCGAGTCCCGCGAACTCCTTGTACCGGCCCACGCGGATCGTCCCCGCGTAAGGAACGTTCTGAACGCCCATGAAAACGTCGTTGAACTCGGTCGCACTCCCGAATCCAAACTCGGCGTGGTAGAGGAAATCCTTGTAAATCGTGCCCGACAGGGCAATGCGCGCGCGGCGGAACTCGACTCCGTTCTCGACCGAATCGATCGTGTCGAGGTCGCTGCTGCTCTCGCCCCAGAACCAGTCATTCTGAATCCGGCCGGAGATTCTGAGCTTGAACGGCTGAACGCCGTTTTCGTCCGCCGGCGTTTCCAGGCGAATCCCTTCCTTCCAGAACACGTCGAGCGAGTCCTTCGGGCGTGCCTGCGCATCGGCCGGGGCAGCAGCCGGCGGAGCGGACTTGACCGCTTCGGCGGTCTCCTTCTGCTGCTCCTCCAGTTCCGTCAACCGCTTCATCGCGTCCTGCAACATCTGCGAAAGTTCTTCGACGGTCTTCTTGAGGTCTTCGACCGTGTCCTGCGCGGCCGCACCGGAACTTGCCCCGAGCAGCGCCCCGCAGACCAGCGCCGACCACACACCTCTCCGCCCATTTACACGCATCGACCCCTCTCCTCCCACGCCTCAGCGCCCAACAAGAAGCGGACAGACGTTCCGCGCGCCGCCCGCTCAGCCCAGCAAACTTGCGAAACCCTAGCGGATGATTGTTAGCCCAGCATTAGTGGCCTAACAATTCGATGCGACAAAACGGTCAACCTAGCGCGACACCCACAGGCCTCGGCAAATGAATGCAGAATGAACTCCCGATGCCTGGTGTGCTTTCGACCGTCACCCGGCCGTGATGACACTGCACGATATGCCGCACGATCGACAGGCCCAGCCCTGTCCCGCCGAGGTCGCGGCTGCGGGCCCGATCGACGCGGTAGAACCGTTCGAACAACCGTGGCAGGTGGTCCGCCGCGATGCCGCAACCCTGGTCCCGAACGAAAATCAGGACTTCGTCCTCCGACTCCAGCGCTTCCACGCTCACACTCGTGCGGTCTTCGCTGTATTTGAGCGCGTTGTCGATGAGGTTTACGACGCCCTGCTGAATCAGGTTGGGATTGATTCGCGCTTCGATGTCCGGCTCACACGTCAGCTCGATCGTAATCCCGCGCGCGTTCGCCGCGGGCGAGCAGAGCTCCACCGCCTCGCGCAATGGTCCCATCAGTGGCGCGGTCTCCAGAATCTCGTCTGCCGCCTCGTCCGTCTGTTCGAGCCGCGACAGCATCAGCAGGTCTTCGATAATCGCGTTGAGCCGTTCGGACTGCCGTGCAACAATCTCGAGGAACCGCCTGGCCTCCTGCGGATCGTTCATCGCGCCGTCCAGCAGCGTCTCGACGAACCCCTTAATCGACGTGACCGGCGTCTTGAGTTCGTGCGACACGTTGGACACGAAATCGCGCCGCACCTGCTCCAGCCGGCGCAGTTCGGTCACTTCGTTCAGCACGACCACCGCGCCGATGCCCTCTCCGTTCACGTCGCGCAACCGTGCGCCGTGCGCCTGGATGACCTGGGTCCGACCCGATTGGTGCAGCGTAATTTCCTGTTCCATTGGCGCGGTCGCCTTCACCGCGCGCGAGACGAATGATTGCAGCGCAGAATTGCGCACGATCTCGCCCAGGCCCTGCCCGGCGGCCGTCGCCGCGCCGGTGCCGAGCAATTTTGCCGCGGCCTGGTTCACGCTGATGACGTTCAGATCGCGGTCCACGGCGAGCACGCCCTCGACCATGCTCGCCAGCACGGCCTCCTGCTCGTTACGCTGTTGCAGCGCCCGCTGCAACCGCGCACTCCACTCGGCCGTCATCTCGTTCAGCGAGTCGGCCAGCCGGCCCAGTTCCTGGGGTTCGGGCGTCGGCAGCCGTTCGGAGGTGGTCGCCCGCGTCATGCGCTCGGCGCCCGCGCGCATCTGATCGAGCGGGCCCGATAGTTGCCTCGCGCTTACGCGCGCCGCTCCCAGGGCAACCAGCGCCAGAAAACCTACGCAGGAGAGCACCACGCCCAGCCCAAAGTCGCCGCCCGCGCTGAACTGGCGCAATTGCGCGCCGGCACGCACCACGCCGAGTTGTCCCTGCGCGCTCGTCACCGGCACCGCGACGTACACCCAGCGGTCGCCTTCGCGCGAACGGAACGCCACGCCGCGCCGCCGGCTGACGGCATCGAGCACCTCGGGAGTCGTCTCATCGGCGGCCCCGGCGCTGGAGGACACCAGCACGCCGCCGTCGCGCGAGAAAAACACGAACTCGGTATCGGACGATTGGCTGACCTGGTTGAACAGCGTCCGGAGCGCCTCCGGCTCGAAACCGGTTTCCCAGCCCCGGATGATCCCGCGCACGAGTTGCGCCTGGGCCTCGAGACTGCGCGTCGCGCGCTCGTGCTGGATTTCGCGCGATCGCCACACCGACACGGCGATTCCGATGATCAGCGCGGCGGCCACCACCGCCAGGTAACTCGGCAACAACTGTCCGAAGAGCCGACGGCTCGACATCGACATCGCTGGCTATTCCTTGAAGCGGTATCCGACTCCTCGCACCGTCTCGATGTACGCCCCCGCGTCGCCGAGCTTTTTGCGCAGCCCGACAATCTGAACGTCCACCGACCGCTCCGTCACAGGATAGTCTTCCCCGTGCACCGCGTCCACTATCTGGTAGCGCGTGAACACCCAGCCCGGCCGCCGCGCGAGGTATACCAGTACGCGGAACTCCGTGTTCGTCAATGTCACCGGCTTCCCGTCAACCAGCACCTCGTGCCGGCCCAGATGGATCACGATGCTATGCGCCTGAATCGTGTCCGACTCCAGGACCTGGTGGCGGGAACCGCGCCGGAGTACCGCGCGCACGCGGGCAATCAGCACGCGTGGGCTGAACGGCTTGGTGATGTAGTCGTCCGCGCCGACCTCGAGCCCCGCAACCACGTCGGACTCCTCGCCCTTGGCCGTCAACATGACAACGGGCACGTGCTGCGCCAGGTAGTCGCGCTTGAGACGCCGGCACACTTCGAGCCCGTCCAGCTCCGGCAGCATCAAATCCAGCAGGACGAGTGCGGGAAGTTGGCCGTGGGCCCGTGTCAGGGCCTCCTCACCCGTTTTGGCCTCGACCACGTCGTACCCTTCTTTGGTGAGGTTATATCGGATGAGCTCGCGGATCTCGCTCTCGTCTTCTACGACGAGTATCGTTTCTTTCGCCATTCTGATTCCCTGTCGGCCTCGGTGGTCGGTCGCGGGTGATTCTAGCGAGCGCAGGTCCGTATCGGGGCGCGCTCAGTCCGGAGAGAAGCAGACTATACCAGCCGATTGTTAGCGGGACGTTTTGAATCCCGAATCTTGGACCGCAAGTCGAGGATGCAGCGCAATCCGCGCGAAATCAAGACCGGTTGGCGGGCGCTATGGGTGTTTCCTTGATTCTCGGGGGCTGTTTTCGATAGAAACGATGCCATTCACGTCTGCTTTGAAAACCGAGGGCCTGCGAATGCGCATGTACTGCGGATCGGCGCGAGTATGTGAGAATCGCGCGGGACGGGCAGTTCCTCTAAAATCGGCTCCACCTCTAACACGGGAGCACGGGGAGATTGTTCACACATGTCGTTCAAAATGCGTATTAAGCACACCTCACTGATCGCGGCACTGGTACTCGCCGCATACGGTTGTGGCGGCTCGGGTGAAGAGGCCGCCCCCGCGGCGGATGATGGGGCACCCGCCGCAGTCGGTACCCCGGCGCCGGACGCGGCTCCGGCGTCCACGGCCGCCGCGGCCCCGTCAACGGTCGCCGGTAAGGTCACCTTCGAGGGCACGCCGCCCGAACGCGCGGTCCTCGAGACGCAGGGAGATCCCAAATGCGCCGCGATGCACACGGACGCTCCGCTGTTGTCCGATCGCGAGGTGGTCAGTGCCGACGGCGGCGTTCAGTGGGCGTTCGTCTATGTCAAGAACCCGCCCGCGGGCGACTTTCCGGTCCCGGCCGAGGAAGTCGTGCTCGATCAGATCGGTTGCCGCTACACGCCGCACGTCCTCGGGGTCCGCGTGGGGCAGACGCTCAGCTTGCACAACAGCGATGCGCTCCTCCACAACGTCCGCGCGATCGCGCGGGAGAACAAGCCAATCAATTACGGGCAGCCCGCGGGTTCGGCGCCGCGCAAGAAGGTGTTCGATAAGGCTGAAATGGAAATCCGCATGAAGTGCGACGTCCATCCGTGGATGACGGCGTTCACGTTCGCGATGGATCATCCGTTCTTCGCCGTTTCGGACGAGAACGGCTCGTTCACGATCCCGAATCTGCCGGCCGGCGACTACACGCTGGTGTGTTGGCATGAATCGTATGGCCAGCAGGAAACGAGCATCAGCGTCAAGGACGGAGCGCCCACCGAAGTCTCGTTCACGGTCAAGCCGAAGGAATAACTCAGCGTCCGCCCGGCCGGGACGGTTGAAACCGGATGACGACAGAAAGCGACGCGCCATGAACGCCGTCCGCTTCTGTCTGGGTTTCGCCGCCATCGCACTTTTGGCCGGATGCGGGGACGGCAAGCCAACGTCCGAACAAAAACCTGCCGAATCTGCGACTCCATCCCCGCCTGCGCCACAGGTTTCGACGCCGCAGTCCGATCCGCCGCGGACGCAGTTGAAGGAACAGGAGATCGTCAAGCTCGCGATCGCCGGGCTGTCGCCGGAGGCCCGGCTCGGCGCGCGCCTGTTCTTCGAAAATCGCCTGAGCAATCCCGGCGCGAACCTCGCCACGAACTGCCGCACGTGTCACGTGCCCCCTGCGGCGTCCCATGGCGAGCGGAAGTGGGCCGACTCGACCGCGCTGAGCGTGATACCGGCGAACGATCGCGGTACGAAACTCGAGACGCTGCGCAATGCACCGAGCCTGCTCGACGCTGTGGCCGGCGGCCCGTATCCGTGGGACGGCGCGCACGCAACGCTCGACGGGTATCTCGCCCACAAGCTGTTGTCCGAGCATATGGGCTGGCGCCCGGGTGAGGCCGATCAGGCCAAGGCCGAGATTCAGGCCTTACTCGCATACGACGACGGTTCCGATCCTCTCGCCGAGGGCACGTACACTGATCAATTCAAGGCCGCGAAGAATATTGACGTCGCGTCGCTAGACGTAGACAACGCCGTTGCCGCCGTCATCGCGTCGCTGGTGGATTATCTCGGCACCGTCGTCACGCATAACACCTCCGCCTACGACGCGATCATGTACCTGAACCGGTTTCCGGAGTCGCTCGCGGGCGAAGGCGACAACGTTATCGAGTACTCGGGCCGCTTCTTCGGCCGAGTGGCCAACGAAGAGGGCCGCGTGCTCATCCGGTTTCCCAACATTTACGACGAAGACGCCTACCAGGGTCTCAAGACGTTCATGCGCGTCATCCCGACGTGGAACAGCTCGGTTGACGGTGAAGAACGGAACATTGGCAACTGCGTCGCTTGTCACATCCCGCCGAAGTTCACGGACAACCAGTTCCACAACATCGGCGTGGCTCAGTTGGAATACGACAGCGTCCACGGAGACGGCACGTTCGCCCGGCTGGACCCCGTTGCGCCGTCGGAAAAAACCGCCGCGCGGGCACACGCGTCCAACCCGCAACTGGCCGACCTCGGCCGGTGGAACGTCGAGCCGGCGGAAGCCACCTTCGGCGCATTCAAGACGCCCAAGCTCCGCGACCTCGACGGTACCGGCCCCTACATGCACAACGGCCGATATGCGTCCATCGAGGACGCGATCCGGCTGCACATTCAGGCCGCGGAACTCGGCCGCCAGGGCAAACTGCGCAATCCTGACGCGGAACTGCTCAAGATTTCCGGCTTGACCGACAGGGACGTCGAACAACTCGCCGCGTTCTTCGCCACGTTGCAGGAAGTCGAACCCGAAGCGTATCGCGACTTCCGGATCAACAATGTCCGCATCCGCCAGGATCCGAAGGGCGAGGCAACGTTCTCGAACTGAAGTCCGCTCGTTGCGCGGCCGTCCCGGAACCTAGTCCCCACGCGGGGGCATTTGTTACTATCCGGGTCTCGTGGACGGAACGGAGTGCCCGTAAATGCAGGAACGGCGGTGGGCGGGTCTTCCCGCGATCGTGTTGTGCGCAATCGCTGCAGGGATCTCGTATTACCTGTTCGCGCGCGGCGTCAAACTCGAACGAAACATCGAGCAGGGCTCCGATTTCTGCTCTGCCGTGTTCCAGGCGTCCTGCGACGCGACGCTGCTCTCGGACTACAGCAAACTGTTCGGCGTCTCGTTCGCTGCGTGGGGCGCGGCGTACTACGTCACATTGCTCGTTCTCGTCCTGCTCAGCATCTCGCTGCGCGGCCTGATGCATCGTCAATTGCTGACCGCCGCGATCGTCGTCAATCTCGGCGGCATCGTAGTCAGCGGCTACCTCAGCTGGCTGTTACTGTCCGCCAAGGTCGCGTTTTGTCCGCTATGTTTTCTCACGCACGTGCTGAATCTGTTACTGCTCCCGACGCTCCTGCTGTTCCGCGGCGGTGGTCCGGGTTCCGTGGCCGCCGACGTCGCCTCGGGGCTCAACTTCGTCTTTGCCACGCGCTCGAAGACCACGATCGAAAACACGGCCCGCGCGCTGGCCATCGTCGCGTCGTTGCTCGTGGGCGTGGTCGTGTTCGAGTGGTTCATGTTGCGCTCCGGCTCGGGCGTGCAATCGGCCGCCGCGCCGCAGCAGATCATCGACAACATCATGCAGACGTACATGGACGAGGGCGTCGTCGAAATAGCGATCGGCCCGGATGACCCCCGGATGGGCCCCGCCAACGCGCCGCTGCAGCTCGTCGTGTTCGGTGACTTCGAATGCCCGTCCTGCAAGGCGAACGAGCGCCGGCTCGAGCGCCTCATGGCGGCGCTCGGCGACCAGCTCTCTATCGTGTTCAAGCATGCGCCGCTGAGTTCGGAGTGCAATCCCAACGTCGCCGCGAACCCTCACGCCTACGCTTGCGGCGCGGCCCTGGCCGGCATTGCGGCGAACATGCAGGGCAAGTTCGGGCCGTTCCACAACGCCGTCTACCACCTGCCGGGCGCGCCCACGCCGAGCGCGATCGAGGAAGTGGCGCAGCAACTCGGACTCGATGTCGAACGGCTCAAACGCGATATGGAATCCGACGCGGCCAAGGAAAAACTCAAGCAGGACGTCGAGCTTGCCGGGAAATTGAAGGTCATTCTCACGCCTTCCATGTTTCTCAACGGCCGCGCGCTGAACAACGCAACCGCCATGCACCTCGGCATCATCGCGCAGGAACTCCTCGCCGGCCGCCAGCCGCCCTCCGGAAACTAGC
>CAYPNI010000045.1:24176-30901 GCA_964411925.1 uncultured Nitrospirales bacterium | reverse complement strand
CGATTTCGCGCAGGACGGCCTTCAGGCGCTCCTCGAACTCGCCGCGGTACTTCGCCCCGGCGAGCAGCGCGCCCATGTCGAGCGACGCCACGCGGCGGTTCTTGAGGTTGTCCGGCACATCGCCGGCCACCACGCGCTGGGCGAGGCCTTCGACGATGGCGGTCTTCCCCACGCCCGGCTCGCCGATGAGCACGGGGTTGTTCTTGGTGCGGCGCGACAGCACCTGGATGACGCGGCGAATCTCGTCGTCGCGGCCGATGACCGGGTCGAGTTTACCCGCGCGCGCGAGCTGGGTGAGATCGCGCGTGTATTTGGTCAAGGCGTCGTACTGATCTTCGGCGTTCGGGTCGGTCACGCGCTGGCTGCCGCGGACCTCGCGAAGAGCGGCGAGCACGGCGTCCTTGCTGACGCCGGCCTTGGACAGTATCTGCGCTGCCGGATCGGCACCGAGGGCGAGGATGCCAAGAAAGATGTGCTCGGTGCTTAGGTACTCATCCTTGAGTTCGCGCGCGACTTTCCAGCCCTCTTCGAGCGCGCGTTGCGCCGCACTTCCAAGGCCGGCCTGCGCGGCCGCGCCGGAGGTCTTGGGCAGGCCGCCGATTTTCCGGCTGGCCTCCGCCTCGACCTGTTCGGGCGCGATGCCGATCCGCTGCAAGATGCTGGCGACGGCGCCTTGTTTCTGAGCCACGAGCGCGGCAAGCAGGTGCAGCGGTGTAATCTCCGGGTTGCCGTGCTGCGAGGCCAGATCCATGGCCTCGGCGACAGCTTCCTGAGACTTGATGGTCAGTTTGTCCAATCGCATGGTTCACTCCCCACATACAAGGATTCTGAGAGTGAATGGCAAGGCGGGTGCCAAGCGATAGGTATTGAAACTAAAGGACTTACAGTGCATCTCGCGCCGCTGACCGCTGCATTGCGGGAGTGATTCGTTTGAAATTGAAACGCGGTCGAGCCACCGCGCAGGACCGGTGCTTGTCGACCTTAACGGGTTGCGACTACACCGGGCCAGCGAGTACCTTCGGCGTCGATGTGCGCTGTTCGTGGCGCGCGCGGGATCCCGCTGGGTTGGCTTTCAAGAGCGGTAAACCGTGCGGCGTCTCGAACGCGAATTGCAGCGCTGGCTTGAAATCATCCCGATCGCGGGTCGCTCGCTCCGATCCGGTACATTCGGAGAGTCACACGTGGGCGACACCGCGGAACCGGCTTCAGAGGACGATACACACAGCGCCAGCGAGAGCGCTCGGCCTCTGTCACTCCGGGCCGACACCATCGGCCTCTTGATCACCGCCAGCCTGGTGATCGCGATCTACCTGCTCAGTTTCGGGTCTGTTCTATTCACGGACGACGTGCTTCGGCTCGCGGGTCGCGGCGACTTTCACGGCTTGAACTCCCCCAAGGCGTACTTCCTTGATGTCCGGCTCCAACAGGGTGAATTCCCGCTGTGGGACCCGCTCACGCTCGCGGGCATGCCCTATGCCGCGCATCCGCTCGCGATGGCGTTCTATCCTCCCAATCTTGTACGCGCGCTTGTCGCACGGCCGGCCACGCCGGTGGATTTCCTTCGTTCGCTCTACTTGTTCGTGCTCTTCCACATGCTTGTGACGGCGTCCGGCGTCTACCTTCTCGCGCGGCGAGAGGGAATTTCGCGGGCGACGGGCATCGTGATCGCGGTCGCGCTACCGTTTTCGGAGCGTTGGGTTGCGAACGCCCTGACCCAGATGCCGATGGTTTGCACTATCGCGTGGATGCCTTTTGTGTTGTTCGCGCTCAGGGCGTGCGCCGACGCTCAATCGGCGCGGCGCCGGTCGGGATGGGCCGTTGCCGCGGGCGTCATCTACGGGATGCAGATCCTGGCCGGCTGGCCGCAGGCGGCCATAAACATGACGTTCCTGTACGTAATTTACTTCGTCCTGCGTGTCGGGATTCGGGAATTCAGCGGGCCGACGTCGATTCGGCACATCGCCGGCACGTTCGTCTCCGCGGCGTGGCGAGGCGCGTTGTTTGGAATGGTCGGCGGCCTGACCGGCTCCGCCCTCATGCTTCCCGCTTCCGAACTCATGAGCCACAGCGCACGGTCCAGCGCGAACTTCTCCAAGTTCACCGAGGTCGCCGGCTTGTTCGTATACCTGCGTTCCCGCGATGGGCTGGCGTGGGCACGCGATCGATTCGAGCCGGGACTGTCCGGCCTGATCGAAATGATCTCGTTCGAGTTCGATCACTGGTTTTCGCTGAATCTGGCGCTGCTCGTGATTGCCGTGTCGTCGCTGCTTTTCATCGCGCAGTTTCGCGTGTTCGTCTACCTGGTTCTCACGTTTTTAGCGTTCGACCTGACGTTCGGCCCGCCGCTTCCGCTGGGATGGATCCTCGAGAGGTTCGCCCCCTTCACCCTGAGCACGCCGTTCTACACGAGCATGCTCGTCGCGTTTCCGCTCGTCATGCTTGCGGGCTTCGCGCTGGACGGCTTGATTCGGTGGGGAAAGAGGGGACACCTGCCCTGGTTCGCCACGCTTATTCTCTGCGCGGCTGGCGGGGGAATCGTCGCCGTCTTCGCGGAGCCGCCGTCTGACTACATCGAGAAGGGCGTCGCATGGTCTACGTTGCCGGCGATCGTACTCCTGCTTGTTGTGTTCGGACAGCGGCTCCGTTTTTGGCCGCAACTGGTCATGGGCGCGCTCGTGCTGGAGACGGCGCTGTGCGCGGTGCCCATCGTCGACCGCTTCGTCGCCCGATCGAGTGGAGGGCGAACCATGCATGGGTACCCCAGCGACACGGAAATATTGCGGCGGCACCCAAATCCGGAACTACGCCGCGCCCGGGTGATCTGCGAGAACTGCAATCACCACGTCTGGGCGTTGGAGCCGGCGATCAACGGCTACGAACCACTCGCGCTGTACGCGAGCTTCGAACCCCTTGCGGATCCTGGCGAGGAATCCACGTATCGACGCCACCGCGGAGTCACGAGGAACCTGCGCGCGCTGACGCTGCTCAAGCGGAGTTTTTGGCTGGCGCCGTCCTTTGTGCGTGGACTACCCCCGGCCGACAAGAGCCGATTGTACCCGCCCACAGCCGCCGTGTTCGTCGATACGGCCGAAGCGCTCGACCTCCCCGAGGTGCAGTTCGATCAGTTGCCGCACAGCACAATTGACAGGCCGTCCGGCGAGTACCCGATCTGGCCCTCCGCCTCCCAGGGGCGCATGTGGTCCTCGCGAAACGATCAGGTCATCGCACTGACCGGCGTCCGCATGCCCACGCGGAACCATGCGATGCGCATCTACTACCAGTCTCCGGTATTCGCAACCGTCTCCGCTCGATTCCAAGGCTCAGCGAACGGCGTGCAACACTTTCGCGTTGACGACGTCGCGCTCAGCCCTACCGCGGACCCCGCCAGCTTCGTGGAACTGCCGATGCCCGATTTCGCGCTGGCCGATGTGCACATGACCGTCCATTCCGCGGAGGGGCTGCCCGCCGAAGTGTTCAGCAGAGTGACGCTCGTCGAAGACGAGGCCGACGAGGCCGGCCGCGTCGAAATCCGGGAGTCCTCTGCCAACCAGGCCGTGATCCGGCTGCAGGAACTGCCGGGACCGAGAGCGCTGGTGTTCACGGAAATGAACTATCCGGGTTGGTCGGCGACGCTCGACGGCACGGCGGTCCCGATTCACGCTGCCAATGGACCCTTCATGGCCGTGGTCGTTCCCGCGGGAAGCCACGAGGTCGTGTTCCGGTTTCGCCCCTGGCGAGTCTATCTGGGCGTCGGAATATCGCTCGCGACGGTCTGCCTCGCCGGAATCGCACTCGTATTCTGCTTTTTCCGGCGACAAGATTGTGCGGCGGATACGGAATGGAGTCGATTGAGCGAGCGCTGATCGGGCAATGATTCGCGTCGCCGGGGTTCAGGCCGGGCGTTTGACCTTCGGCCGTGAGAACTGGCCGAGCTTGCGCGGTTCGTGGCGCGTTGTGCGCTTGTGGGTTAGCGTCGGGGCGCGCAATTTGTCGTCGCGCGACTGGCCCTGTTCGCGGTCGTTCGACGGTGCGCCGTTGTGACTGCGCGATCCGTTCGACTTCGCATGTCCGTTGCCGGACTTCGCCGAGCCGTGTGCAGGATTGCGGCGATCGGCGTTGGAGCCGGAGGCGCCGTGATTCGATCGCGCGCCCGAATGAGCCGGCTTGCGGCCACCGCGGCGTCGCGATTTGGATTTCGGGGAACCCTGCCTCGGGCCGTGGGAGTTGCCATGTGCCCTGCCGCCACCCACGGCGTGGACGGGTCGTCCCTGCTTCGCGGGTTGCAGCGTGGCCGACACCTCGAAGCCACCCTCCCACTCCGCGCGTTCAATGACGATGCCGAGATCGCGTTCGATTTCGCGCAAGGTCTGCACATCTTCGGGCGCCACGAAGGTCACGGCGTCGCCCTTGGCTTTGGCGCGGGCCGTTCGACCGATACGGTGGACGTAGTCCTCGGTAGCCTTCGGAATGTCGAAGTTGATGACGTGGGTGATGCCTTGCACGTCGATGCCGCGCGCCGCAACGTCGGTCGCGACGAGGACGTTGCACTTACCCTCGCGGAAGGCGTTGAGCGCCTGCGTGCGCTGGCTCTGCGAACGCCCGCCGTGGATGGCCTGGGCCTTGAATCCATCCTGTTTGAGTTTTTTCGTCACGCGGTCGGTGCGGTGTTTCGTGCGAATGAACACAAGCGATGATTCGACGCCCACTTCGCCCAGCACTTTAGCGAGCAGCTCGACTTTTCTCGACGATTCGACCGTGTAGACACGCTGGCGAACGTCGTCCGCCGGACGCGAAATCGCGCCGACCTCGATACGCACCGGGTCGCGTTGGAAATCGCCCGCGAGCCGCGCGATGTCGTTCGGGAAGGTCGCGGAGAACATCATTGTCTGCCGATCCTTCGGCAGTTCGTTGAGGATGCGCTTGATGGCCGGCATGAATCCCATGTCCAGCATGCGGTCGGCTTCGTCCAGCACCAGAATCGACAACTGGTCGAACCGGACATTTTTCTGGTTGATGTGATCGATCAGACGGCCGGGCGTGGCAATGACAATCGGCGCGCCGCGGCGCAGCGCCTTCGTCTGCGGTTCGTAGCCGACGCCGCCGTAGACGCACGTCGCGTTGAGCCCGTGCGGTTCGCCGAGCGGGTTGATGACGGATGCGACCTGGAGCGCCAGTTCGCGCGTCGGCGTGAGCACGAGCATGCGGGTGCCGGCGTTCTTGTTCTTCGCGAGCCGCGTGAGCGCGGGCAGGCCGAACGCCAGCGTTTTGCCGGTGCCGGTCTGCGCAATCGCGACGAGGTCGCGCCCTTCGAGAGCGGGCGGGATGGCCTGCGCCTGGATGGGCGTGGGCTCGGTGATGCGTTGCGCCTCGAGTTGCGAGACGAGCCGCGGGTGGATGTTGAGTTGCTGAAATGACATAGTTTCCCCTTCAAATGCGCCGAACGTTTTTGTCGGCTGCGGGCTGAAAACCCCCGTGCTCAGCGCCGGCAATACTGGGAAACAACTGGTAGGAAGGTGCCCAAGATCTGAGGCGTCGTAGGGGCGCGGCAATCAAACAGGATCGAATCGCCCACTACCTAAGCAATAGGTGTTACTGTCGGCACTATACACGACAACCGCCGCGAACGCAAACGGCGGTTGTCGTATGGCAAAAAACTGGGTTGGGCTATTCGACCAGTCGAAGTTCGGGGACGAGCGCGGAGCAGACTTCGCTCAGGAGCAGGCCCAAATCGTCCGGGTCGGGAGTGCGCTGGAACGTACCCTCGCCACGCGTGAGATTTTCGAGCCAATTGGCCGCGAAATTGTCGTTTGCCTGATCGTAGAAAATCGTGAACAGGCTGATGTCGTCGTCGGCCAAATCGTCCGCAACCTGTTCCGCAAGCGTGCGGAGTTGCGCGTTGCTCATCTTCGGATGGGAACCCTGGCTACTGTTCTGCGGCTGCCCATCGCTGACGAGCACGATCGCCTTTTTCGTATTCGGGTAGGGGTTGGGTCCCGAATTAACGAAGATATTGTGTGCGGCCGTCAAACCTGCCGCGGGGTCTGTACCGCTGCAAGGGGGCATGCCGGGGTTTCCGCAGGAGTCCACGCCATCGAGAATGAGAACGAGGTCGGAGTAGCCATCCTCAACGGACCAGAGCGGCGTAATTGCCTTGCCCCAACCGGTGTGGATTGCGAATCCAACGCGTGAATTCTCGCCGGCGTTGTCGGCGATGCAGCCGAGCAATCCACGGTCAGCTTCGACCGCGGTATCAATTTCTTCGGCGAACGACCCCGTCACGTCCTGGAGAATTACGACGTCCCAAGCCACTTCCGAGCCAGCGACGGCAACAGACTGGGCGCGCACATCGGCGGTGTCCGAACCCACGACACGTGCGAACAGCAGGGCCAGCGGGTTCCCGCGCGCTTCGGTGAGATGTCCGGTCACGCGGACGGAATTGCCGAAGGGTTCATCGTCGGGATCGACCACAGAAAACGAGCGCGTGTTGGGGTTCCATTCGCCGATCTCGATATCGCCCGCAGTGAGGACGACGTCATTCATGAACACGGAATTCTTCTGTGCGTATTCGATGGCGCGCGCGCGGGCGGCATCGGGACCGAGCGACAGCGCGGAGGCGCCGGCCAGCGCGGCCGCGTCGATCGACGTCTGCAGGTCCGCTTTTGCCGTGTACATGTAACCGACGTCGATGGCCAGCGCGAGGAACGCCGCCAGCATCAGCAGCGAGA